>NZ_JAMYMD010000003.1:0-411816 GCF_040318335.1 Mesorhizobium sp. M1182 | reverse complement strand
GGTGGCCGGGCATCAGCGGCTCGGCCGCCGCCACGATCTCGGCCTGCCGCCACTCGTTGCGGCCGTGGCTGGTCTCGGTCCGCTCGGCAATGGAAGGGGTGGCGTCGGCCAGTTGCAGGTTGGCACGGCGCAGCCAATGACGACGGTTGCCCTTCAGCGCAAGCAGGTAATCGCCACCTCTTTGGGTAATGGCCGCAGCCATGCGGGTGTGGCAGTGGAGCGCGTCGGCGGTGACCAATCTGCCCGTAAGATCAATGAGTTCGACGACTTTGAGCGCGGCCTCGACTTCGTTCTCACCATCGCTCGGCGAGACTGCCGCCAGGCACAGCCGGGTCTCGGCGGCGAAGGCCGACACCGTCAACGGCGGACTGGCTGCCAAGCCCTTCTCGTAGGCTCGCCGCAAAGCCTTGCCGTCAAGCGACACCACCTCGGGCGTCTCTCGGCTGGCTCGGGCGAAAGCTGCGGCAAAGGCAGCAAAGGCGCGACCAAAGGCCTCCGGGTCGAGCAGACGCAGCAGCCGCGAGAAGGTGTCGTGGCTGGGAGCTGCGTCATAGTCGATCAGCCGCGACAGCGCCTGCTTGCGCTCCTGCGCGAACAGGGCAAATTCCGTCGCATTGCTGGCGCCGCACAGGCTTGCTGCGATCATCATCACGATCAGGTCGCCAAGCCGGTGCGTGGCGTTGGGCGCGCGTGGATCAGGCACCGCGCCAAAGTAGCTCTCAAGGCAGGAAATGGCAGTCGCTCCTTCGCTCAACTGCCTCTCCAAAGAATCCTTTCTCAGCCTAAACTCAACCCCAAAATCGCCATATGCGATTCCCCTGCCCTTGAGGGGGAGATGGCCGCGAAGCGGCCAGAGGGGGTCGGTCGAACCGGGCTCGGCCTCTTATCGCCGATGCAGGAGGCCGGCGCTCCGCGCAAGACGACCCCCTTCTGTCGCCTTTGGCGACATCCCCCCTCAAGGAGGGAGATTCGCCAGCCTGTTCACTGTTATCAAACCTTCATCGTTTCGAAATGTGCCTGAAACATTGAAGCTGGAGCTTGGCGGCGACGTTCAATGCCATCCAGGAGACAGCCATGAACAAGATTTCGATGACGCGGCGCGCTTTCGTCACGTCGGCCAGCGCCGTTGGCCTGGTCGGCGCCTCGGGCCTCGCCCTTCCCTATTACTCGCGCGCCAATCAGCGCCCGGCGTTCACCCATGGCATCCAGTCCGGCGACGTCGACGCCACCAGCGGCATGGTCTGGACACGCACCGACCGGCCGTCGCGCGTCATGTTCGAGGTGTCGCCGACCGAAAGCTTCACCAATGCCGTCCGCCTGGCGCCGCTCGATAGCTCGCCGGCCAGCGATTATACGGTGAAGCGGCTGCTTACCGATGTCGCCTCCGACCAGGACATCTTCTACCGCATGGTCGCGGCCGATCTTGCCGACATCAACGCCGTTTCCGAGCCGGTCGTCGGCCGCTTCCGCACGGCACCTGCGTCGAAGCGCGACATTCGCTTTGCCTGGTCGGGCGACACCGCCGGCCAAGGCTGGGGCATCGACGAGACCGGCATGAAGACCTACGCCACCATTGCCAAGCACACGCCCGACTTCTTCCTGCATTCGGGCGATACGATCTATGCCGATGGTGCGATGAAGGACGAGGTCGACCTGCCCAACGGCGGCAAGTGGAAAAACAAAGTGCTGATCGACGAGAAGCGCAAGGTTGCCGAGACGCTGGACGAATACCGGGCGCAGTGGAAATACAACATGATGGACAGGCATGTGCTGGCGCTCAGCGCCATCTGTCCGACCTTCTATCAGTGGGATGACCACGAGGTGCTGAACAACTGGTCGGACTCGAAGGACCTGAGCGCCGACGATCGCTACACTGAAAAATCCATCCATGTGCTGGCGGCACGTGCGGCGCGCGCCTTCCACGAAATGACGACGATCCGTTACGAGCCGTCGGAGCCCGGCCGCGTCTACCGCAAGATCGCCTATGGTCCGCTGCTCGACGTGTTCTTCCTCGACATGCGTTCCTACCGCGGCCCCAACGGTCCGGATATGCAGGAGACGATGACGCCGCAATCGCGCATCCTCGGTGAACAGCAGATCAAGTGGCTGAAGCGTGAACTGGCGAATTCCAACGCAACCTGGAAAATCATCGCCGCCGACATGCCGCTCGGCCTCGTCGTCTGGAACGACGGCACCAAGAAGGTAGGGGCCGAGGCGGTCAGCAATGCGACAATGGCCCGGCCAAAGGGCGTGAGCTGGAAATTGCCGACCTTCTTCGCTATATAAAGAATGCAGGTATCAGCAACACTGTCTGGCTCACCGCAGACGTGCATTACACAGCCGCGCATTACTACAATCCGGACAAGGCGCAGTTCCAGGACTTCGATCCGTTTTGGGAATTCGTTTCGGGTCCGATCCATTCCGGGACGTTCGGGCCTAATGGTTTCGATATGACATTCGGCCCGGAGCTGAAGTTCATAAAGGCACCAACTGCCGAACAGGGTCAAAACCTGGCGCCTTCGGCCGGCCTGCAGTTCTTCGGGCTCGTCGAGATCGATGGCGCCACCGAACAGTTGACGGTGCGGCTGATGGATCGCGACGACAGCGAACTCTACAAGGTCACGCTTGATCCGGTGCGGTCGGCGTGAGCGACGGCGCCACTACCCTCGGGCCAGCCCGAGGGTAGGAACGTATATCAATCGGGATAGCAGACGACGGGAATGTTGGGCCAGACGGCGCTGTCGCATCCGGCATTTTGCTGCCGCTGCTTGAAGGCGGCGCTGACCGGCCCGGTCACCACCGGATCGACGCCATCGGGAGCATCGGCAAAAAGCTGCTCCGCCGACGGCTTGTCGGACGGCAAAGCAGACCGCGTCTCCTTGAACGACGCCGCCGACTGCGCCGCGCCGGCCGCGAGGAGGACGGCGAGCGCGGCACATGCCAAAATCGGCCGGAGTTTGATGCCTATCTCGATCATGAAATTCGAACTGTCCGGACCATGAAAGGTTCCGCCTTGGTTAATAATTCCATTTCACACCAAGACATTTAAGATTTGGTGACTTTATTTGGTGGCTCGCCTCCTCTTTCGCAATTGCGAAAAACCCTGTATGAGCCGCCCAACCGAAAGAGGCAGCGCCTTTGGCCTGCTGCCTGCAACGCTCCCGAGACCGAAACATGAAAATCCGCAATATCGCGATCATCGCGCACGTCGACCATGGAAAAACCACCCTCGTCGACCAGCTTCTGAAACAGTCCGGCTCGTTCCGCGACAACCAGCGCGTCGCCGAGCGCGCCATGGATTCGAACGACCTCGAAAAGGAACGCGGCATCACCATCCTGGCCAAGGCGACCTCGGTCGACTGGAAGGACACCCGCATCAACATCGTCGACACGCCCGGCCACGCCGACTTCGGCGGCGAGGTCGAGCGCATTCTGTCGATGGTGGATTCGGCCATCGTGCTGGTCGACGCCGCCGAGGGGCCGATGCCGCAGACCAAATTCGTGGTCGGCAAGGCACTCAAGGTTGGACTGAAGCCGATCGTCGTCATCAACAAGATCGACCGGCCAGATGCCCGCCACGTCGAAGTGGTGAACGAGGTGTTCGATCTTTTTGCAGCACTTGACGCTACCGACGAGCAGCTCGACTTCCCTATCCTTTACGGTTCAGGCCGCGACGGCTGGGTCTCGGAAAACCCCGAAGGTCCGAAGGACCAGGCTCTGGCGCCGCTGTTCGACCTCGTCATCAAGCACGTGCCGGCCCCGACCGTTCATCCCGGCCCATTCCGCATGATCGGCACCATCCTGGAAGCCAATCCTTTCCTCGGCCGCATCATCACCGGCCGTATCGAATCCGGCACGCTGAAATCCAACCAGGCGGTCAAGGTGCTGCACCATGACGGCACCCAGGTCGAAACCGGCCGAATCTCGAAAATCCTTGCTTTCCGTGGGCTCGAGCGCCAGCCCATTGACGAGGCGCAGGCGGGCGACATCGTCGCCATCGCCGGCCTGTCGAAAGGCACTGTCGCCGACACCTTCTGCGACCTGTCGGTGACCGAGCCGCTGCACGCGCAGCCGATCGATCCGCCGACTGTGACGATGTCTTTCCTCGTCAACGATTCGCCGCTGGCCGGTACCGAAGGCGACAAGGTGACCAGCCGCGTCATCCGCGACCGCCTGCTGCGCGAGGCCGAAGGCAATGTCGCGCTGAAGATCGAGGAATCACCTGACAAGGATTCGTTCTTCGTTTCCGGCCGCGGCGAATTGCAGCTGGCCGTGCTGATCGAGACGATGCGCCGCGAAGGTTTTGAGATCGCCGTGTCGCGGCCGCGCGTCGTCATGCAGAAGGGCGATAGCGGCGGATTGCTGGAGCCGGTCGAGGAAGTCGTCATCGACGTCGACGAGGAGCATGCCGGCGTCGTCGTGCAGAAGATGTCGGAGCGCAAGGCCGAGATGGTCGAGCTTCGCCCTTCGGGCGGCAATCGCCAGCGCATCGTCTTCCACGCACCGACGCGCGGGCTGATCGGCTACCAGTCGGAACTGTTGACCGACACGCGCGGCACCGCTGTGATGAACCGGCTGTTCCATGCCTATGAACCTTACAAGGGTGAGCTGCCAGGCCGTACCAACGGCGTGCTGATCTCCAACGAACAGGGTGAATCGGTCGCGTACGCCATGTGGAACCTGGAAGACCGCGGCCCGATGGTCATCGATCCCGGCGTCAAGGTCTATCAGGGCATGATCATCGGTATCCATTCCAGGGACAACGACCTCGAAGTCAACGTGCTCAAGGGCAAGAAGCTGACCAACATCCGCGCCGCCGGCAAGGACGAGGCGGTGAAGCTGACGCCGCCGATCCGCATGACGCTGGAACGCGCGCTGGCCTGGATCCAGGACGACGAGCTGGTCGAAGTGACACCGAAGACCATCCGCCTGCGCAAGCTCTATCTCGATCCGAACGAGCGCAAGCGTTTTGAGAAGTCGGCGAAAGCGGTCGGCGCGGCGTAAGAGCTTTTATTCTGGGCGGAATGGAGGGGCGAAACACGCGTTCCTTCCCGCTGAGCGGACACGGCTTGTCGCCAGAAGGAATGTGGCGCCGGCCGCTCAGTGTCTCTTCAGAGGCTACAGAGGAGTCGTCGCAATACCATGATATTTTCGCTCTCTCCTTCTTTGTCACGGTAGTTTAGCTGTGGGTAAAGGCGGGGAAACGGGTGTGGGAAATGCCGTTCAGGCTTTCGTCCGGAGCCTTATGCAAGATGACATGCGGCGAAGGCTCGTTGCTCACAAGAATCTTGTTGGATTTGGCAATGCAGTATTGCCAGCGATCGAGCACGAACTTGCAAGGATCGATCTAGGCAAGGTTTCCCATCACGAAATCGCAACGCTTGTGGCGGGCCTCGCTACTGCTCTGCACGATATCAACGAAGACGCATCCCGACGATATATGTCGGCTTCGCTCGCAAGACCGATAACTCCCCTCATGCGAGCTGCGCTCCGCAGCATCGTCCGCTTTACAATGGACGACTGGCGGCGGTCTTCGGTCGGCGGCATCATTGTTCTGGAGCATGGCAAGCTCGACAGTCGCTTTGAAGCCTCTCGGCACGTTGGCCGCTGGCTCGCAAATGTACCTGAAGCCGATCTGGTTGGCATTTCGCGAATCTACATAATCCCGGAACCTCCCGAGCCCGAATTCGCCGGTACCTACCTCCAGGCGGTATCGGTCATCGAGATTGTCTGGCGACGCCCATCCGAGCACAGGATTGGGAACGCAGTTCGGAGATTCATGATCGAGAAAACGCTCTATCATGAGGTAGGACACCACGCGCTGCAGCATGTCGAATCTGGACAGGATCCTGATCAGGAACGGCAGGCAGACCGTTACGCATGGAAAATGATGCGCAAGGCACATCCCAATCTATCGATGCTTACTCTTCCCTTGCGATTCCTTGGCGCGTTTCACCGAAGGAAAAATGCCAAGGATTTGGAAACAGCTTAGGATTGCGTTTCGGGAAATCGGCGAAAGTGGTCGGCGCGGCGCAAGTTTCTTTCTTGTAGTCTGCAACAACGAGGGAAGGGAGCACTCGTGTGCTCCCTTCCCTCGTTGTTTCATCCGCCGGCAGCCGAGATGATGGCTTCCCGGTCGGGCTCGCCGACGAGATAGACGCGGATCGCCGTTCCCGCCCGCGCTGGCTTGCGCAAGGCTTTGGCTCCGTCCGGACCAACCACCAGCAATCGTTTCTCTTCCCAAACCTGAAGCCGCGATCGCGAGACACCGAGTTCGCTGGCGAGCAACCGGTCGAGCCGCAGCGCTGTCGGCATTTCGAGCCAGAGCTGAAGTTCGAGCGCGCTGGTATTTTCCGGTCTATCCCCGAGCGCCTGCTTATGAACGACGGCTTCGGGAAACTCCTCGACGCGCCCGATACTGCTTCGCAATGCGGCAACATCGAAGGCATGGCGCCGCGCCAGGACCGGATCGTTGCTTTCGAGCGCCTGCAATATTGCCGGTTCGATATCGCGGCGGCTGCAGCGCTCCAGAATGCCGAAATTCCAGGAATTGTCGCAGTCGATGCAGCGGTAGATCAACCAGGCGTCAATGCGCTTGCCGTTGGCATTGACGCGGAATTTGCCGCTGCAGCGATAGGCTTTCAGGCCGCCGCAGCGATTGCAGTTGAGGTGAGGTCGAGGTGCGGTCTTGGGTGTGATCGTCCAGCGGATACGCAGTATCGAAGGCATGCCGAAAAGCCCTTCCCGTCGGGAAGTTCGTCAGATCGGCGATATCGAGAACCCATGCGGGGACGGCGTGGCGAGAGACTGCGGCAGTTGGAAATCAGGTGTCGCGGGTGGTTATGCGCGACAGCGGTTCAGCAGTGCCAAACCGGTCTCGAACCGCCACCCGAGGAACACATGATGTGAAAACAGGCATCGCGACTGCGACGCCCTGCTCTGTGTTGGGGGAGTTGACGAGACCGGCGGTTACGAAGGCAAAGTGAAGCTCGAAATGATGTCGGGACGACATTTCTAGCCGCGAGGTGCCTGGCCGACAAGCCTTCTTTCGGTGGACGCTACTGTCGTCGGACCAGTTGGGTTATGTTGAACGACCCAAACATTTCAAACGGGATCCGCGTCATGCATTTCACATCGCTGCTGATTTTTGCCGGCGCCCTGCTTGTTGCCGCCGGCTCGCCCGGCCCATCGATCGCCGCTCTTGTGGCGCGGGTCATCGTAAAAGGGTTTCGCGACGTGTTCCCGTTCCTGCTTGCGATGTGGATCGGCGAAGCGATCTGGCTGTCGCTGGCGGTGTTTGGCCTCGCCGTGGTGGCGCAGACGTTCCACTTTGCCTTTGTCGTCGTGAAGTGGGTCGGCGTCGCCTATCTCGGCTGGCTTGCCTGGAAGATGTGGACGGCACCGGTCGAGGCCAAGGAAGGCGCGCTGCCGCGCGAAGATTCGCCCGTCAGACTGTTCTTTGCCGGCATGGCGGTGACGCTCGGCAACCCCAAGATCATGATGTTCTATCTGGCGCTGCTGCCGACCATCATCGACCTCGGTTCGGTCAGCATGGTCGGCTGGATCGAATTGACGGCGACCATGGCAGTGGTCCTGGTCGCCATCGATTTGACCTGGGTGCTCGCCGCATCGCAGGCGCGCAAGCTCTTGAGGAGCAAGCGGGCGATGAAAATCGCCAACCGCATCAGCGCCGGTACCATGGCCGGCGCTGCGGCGGCGATCGCGGCGCGGTCCTGAGCCGGCGCGTCAACCCATTTCGATTATTGGCGCGATCTCGACGCTGAAACCCGGGTCCGTCAAGATAGGACAATCCTTGGCTTTGCCGACGGCATCGTCGATGTCCTTTGCTTCGATGATGGTGTAACCGGCGGTCGGATTGCTGCCGCCATTGTTCTCGACCTTGCCGCCAGGCAGCAGGGTCTTCGACATGCCGACTGGATTGCCGCCGTCGACCACCGCTGAGCCAAGCTTGCCGTACCAGCCGTTCCAGGCATCCATCGCTGCCTTCCGTTCGGCCTCCTCGGTCGGCATCTTGCCCGAGCCGTGATAGACGTAGAGAAATTTCGCCATGTTCTCCTCCTCTGATCGGCGGCATCGAACCGGCATGCGGTCATGCCGCATGCCGATCATCGGACCAAACCGGCAAACAAGCAACGAGAATGCGAAGTAGCTAATATAATATGCCGTTGGCTCGCAACGGCGGTGCCCTATCGCGCCATCGCATGGTATTCATCGTTCGGCCGCATGTCGATTGCCGATGCCAGCCGGTTCGACATGTTGAAGAACGCCGCGGTCGAGGCGACGTCCCAGATGTCGCGGTCGGAAAAGCCGACTTGCCGCAGCGCCGCCCGGTCCGCTTCGATGATATTTGCCGGCTGCCCGGTCAGCTTCACCGCGAATTCGAGCATGGCGCGTTGCCTGTCCGACAGCTTGGCGGCGCGAAAATTCATCACCATCATCTCGCCGAAGGCTGGGTCGCCGGAAAGCTGGCGCACCGCCGCGCCATGCGCGGCCAGGCAATAGTAGCAATGGTTGACCGATGAGACGGCCACCGCGATCATCTCGCGCTCGAGTTTCGACAGGCCGGATTCACCCAGCATCAAATCATTGTACATGTCGGTGAAAGCGCGCAGCTTCTTCTCGTCGAGGCATAGGCGAGCAGCACGTTGGGAACGAGGCCGAGCTTCTCCCGGCACTTGGTGAAATAGGCCTTGGTCGCGTCGCTCAGCTCCGCCGGTGCCAGGTCAAGCGCGGTGATTTTGTCCGTCATGGCGGATCTCTCCTCTTTTTCGCCAGGCTGCCGGTGAATTCCGACATTTCGTCGCAAGCCGTCAAACCTTTGTCGCCAAATACCCGTCATCTGTTAGCATAGCCGCAAAAACATGTGACGGGAGGGACTCATGGCCAGCGTAAAGTCAGCGAGCCGGTTGAAAAAAGCCGGCCTGACGAGGGGTGAAGCCGCGGGTGGTGAAAAGCCCGGCAGGCTTGCCGACTACCTGCTGGCCCGAGCTCCGGCCGAAGATGTCGCCGCCTACGACGTCATCGATCTCGAACGCGCTGCCGAACTCGCCGGCCGCGCAGTGGCCAGGCACAAGAAGGACGACTGCGTCGTTGCCATAGACGTCGATTCCGGTGTCGTCCGCCAGGGCCGGCCGATGACGGTGATCACTGTCGTCAACGACAACATGCCGTTCCTGTTCGATTCCGTCCTCGGCGAGATTACAGAAAGCGCCGGCGAGCCGCTGCTGGTTACCCATCCAGTCATAGTCGTCAGGCACGGCAAGAACGGCGTCGAGGAAATCCTCGGCGATGGCGGTTATGCCAAGGGCGACCACAGCCATGACCGACTGAGCGTCATCCATGTCCATATCGGCCGCCTTTCGGCCGAGCAGGCCGAAGGCCTGGCCGCACGCCTGACGAAGCTGCTCGGCCAGGTGCGAGCCGCCGTCACCGACTGGAAGCCGATGCTTGCCCGCCTCGACCAGGCGATCTCGGAATTCCGCTACTCCCCAGTGCCGCTCGACAAGGCCCATGTCACCGAGGCGATCGCCTTCCTCGAATGGCTGCGCGACGACAATTTCACCTTTCTCGGCACGCGCGAATTCAACTACACCGGCGGCGAGACGAGCGGCATGCTAGAGCGCGCCGAAAAGCCCGGCCTCGGCATCCTTTCCGATCCCGACGTGCTGGTGCTCAGGCGCGGCACCGAAGCGGTAAGCACGACGCCGGAAATCCGTGCCTTCCTGCATGGGCCGGAACCGCTGATCGTCACCAAGGCCAACGCCAAGTCGTCGGTGCACCGCCGCATCTACCTCGACTACATCGGCGTCAAGACCTACACCGGCAAAGGCGTGCTTTCGGGCGAGCTCCGTATCGTCGGCCTGTTCACCTCGACTGCCTATACGCGCTCGGTGATGAAAATCCCCTATCTGCGCTCGAAGGCGGAAACCGTCATTGCCAAATCCGGCTTCAATCCAAGCGACCATTCCGGCAAGGCATTGATCAACGTGCTGGAGAGCTATCCGCGCGACGAGCTGTTCCAGGTTCCGGTGCCGATCCTGCGCAAGCATGCCGAAGCCATACTGGGCCTGATCGAGCGGCCGCGCGTCAGGGCATTGGTGCGTGTCGACCAGTTCGACCGCTTCGTCTCCGTGCTCGTCTTCGTGCCGCGCGACCGCTACGACAGCGTCGTGCGCGAGAAGATCGGCACCTATCTGAAGACCGTCTTCGAAGGCCGGCTGTCCGCCTATTACCCGGCCTTCCCGGAAGGCGGGCTGGCGCGCGTCCATTTCATCATCGGCCGCTCCGGCGGCAAGACGCCGAAGGTCGAGCAGGCAACGATCGAGGCGGCGATCCGCGACATCGTACGGACCTGGGACGATGCCCTGCGCGAGACCGCGACCGAGACCGGCGCCGATGCGAGACTCACGGCCATCGCCTCGCGTTTTTCGGAAAGCTATCGCGACAGTTTTCCGCCGGCCGTGGCGCTGGCCGATGCCGGGCGCATCGCCAAGCTCGATGCCTCAAATCCGATCGCCATCGACTATTACCGTCACGCCGACCAGAAGCCGCATCAGGCGGCGCTGAAGATCTATCACCATGGCAGCCCGGTGGCGCTGTCGCGGCGCGTTCCCGTGCTGGAAAACATCGGTTTCCGCGTCATCAGCGAGCGCACTTTCGAGGTCGGCGACATTCAATCCGGCATGATCAATAGTGATCAGCCCGGCATGGTCTTCATCCACGACATGGAACTCGAGAACAGCTACGGCAGGCCGATCGACCTCGGCAATGGCGGCGCGCTGTTCGAGGATGCGTTCCTTTCCGTCTGGCGCGGTGATGTCGACAATGACGGCTATAACGGCCTTGCCCAGACCGCCGGCCTGTGGTCGGGCGAGATCACCGTCCTGCGCGCCTATGGCCGCTATCTGCAGCAGGCCGGCATCCCGCAGAGCCAGGATTTCATCGCCGCCGCGCTCAACCGTTATCCCGAGATCGCCCGCGACCTGCATGCGCTGTTTGTCGCCCACCTCGGCGCGACGGCCGAGACGGAAGGCGTCGTTCAGGCCAAACATCTGAAAGCCAAGATCACGGATGCGCTGGAAGACGTTCCCAACATTGACGACGACACCATCATCCGCCGTTATCTGAACCTGATCGAAGCCTCGCTGCGCACCAATCATTTCGTTGCCGATACGAAACAGAAAGGCCAATCGCTGGCGATCAAGCTCGATTCGCAATCGGTCGACGGGCTGCCGGCGCCGCGGCCATGGCGGGAGATCTTCGTCTACGGCTCCGAGGTCGAGGGTGTGCATCTGCGCTTCGGCCCGGTCGCGCGCGGCGGCCTGCGCTGGTCGGACCGTGCGCAGGACTATCGCACCGAGGTGCTCGGCCTGGTCAAGGCACAGCAGGTCAAGAATGCGGTGATCGTGCCGGTTGGCGCCAAGGGCGGCTTCTACCCGAAAAAGCTGCCGATGAGCGCCGGGCGCGACGCAATTTTCGAGGCCGGCATGGCCGCCTACAAGAATTACGTTTCCAGCCTGTTGTCGATCACCGACAATATCGGGCTGGATGGCGTCATCCCGCCAGTCGGCGTCGTGCGGCGCGATCAGGATGATCCGTATTTCGTCGTCGCCGCGGACAAGGGCACGGCGACCTTCTCGGACATCGCCAACGCCATCAGCGAAAGGCACGGCTTCTGGCTCGACGACGCTTTCGCCAGCGGCGGTTCGGCCGGCTACGACCACAAGAAGATGGGCATCACCGCCAAGGGCGCCTGGGAAGCGGTCAAGCGGCATTTCCGCGAGATGAACCGCGACATCCAAACCACGCCGTTCACCGTCGTCGGCGTTGGCGACATGTCGGGCGACGTGTTCGGCAACGGCATGCTGCTGTCGGAGCAGACCCGGCTGATCGCCGCCTTCGATCATCGCGACATCTTCATCGATCCCGATCCCGACATGGCCGCTTCGATGGCCGAGCGCCGGCGTATGTTCGCTCTCGCTCGCTCAAGCTGGCAGGATTACGACAAGACGAAGCTGTCCGAAGGCGGCATCATCGTCTCGCGCAGCCAGAAGTCGATCACCTTGCCGGCCGCCGCGGCTGCAGCTATCGGCCTCGGCAAGATAACGGCCACGCCGGTCGAGATCATGAGTGCCATCCTCAAGGCGCCGGCAGATCTTTTGTGGTTCGGCGGCATCGGCACCTATGTCAGGGCATCGGGCGAGACCAACCAGGACGTCGGGGACCGTGCCAATGACGCGATCCGCATCACCGCGCTCGACCTGCGTGCCAAGGTCATCGGTGAAGGCGCCAATCTCGGCGTCACACAGCGGGCGCGCATCGAATTCGGATTGAATGGCGGCCGCTGCAACTCAGATGCGATCGACAATTCGGGCGGCGTGAACTGCTCAGACGTCGAGGTCAACATCAAGATCGCGCTGGCTTCCGCCATGCGGAAGGGATCGCTGACGCGGCCGTCGCGCAACAAATTGCTGGCCGAGATGACCGACGAGGTCAGCGCCCTGGTGCTGTCCAACAATTACCAGCAGACGCTGGCGCTGTCCCTTGCTCGCAAGCGCGGCCTTGCCGACATTGCCCATCAGAGCCGCTTCATGGAGGCGCTCGAGGCGCGCGGGCTGCTCGACCGTGCCGTCGAGACGCTGCCGTCGCCGGCGGCTCTTGCCGAGCGCGAAGCGCGCGGCGAGCCGCTCACACGGGCCGAGCTCGGCGTGCTGCTTGCCTATGCCAAGATCGTGCTGTTTTCCGATATCGTCGCCAGCGACGTGCCGGACGATCCGCATTTCGACCGCGACCTGATGGGTTACTTTCCCGACCGCATGGCAAAGAAATATGCGGCGGAAATCCACGGCCATCGCCTGCGCCGCGAGATCATCGCCCGTGCCGTCGCCAATGACCTGGTCAATCGCGGCGGCCCGTCCTTCGTCAACAGGCTGCAGGAAGCGACCGGGCGCAGTGCCGCCGATGTCGTGCGCACCTTCGCCGTGGTGCGGGATGGCTTTGCGCTGCCGGCGCTCTATCGCCAGATCGACGCGCTCGACAACCGGATCGACGGACAGATCCAGCTCGACCTCTATCAGGCGGTCAGCCGGCTGATCTATGTGACCAGCGGCTGGTACCTGAAGAACGATGCCGGCACCGCACCGCTCGGGCAGCGGATCACCGAGTTGCAGGATGCGCGCAAGGCGCTGGAGCCGAAGCTCGTTGCGCTGTTGCCGGCCTTCTCGCGCGAGCGGATCGAGGAGCGGCGGCACAGTCTGTCGAAGGGCGGCGCGCCCGAGAGCCTGGCCGAGCAACTGGCGTTGACCGATGTGGCGGAACTCATCCCCGACATTGCGCTGACGGCGCGGACGGCAACTGCCGGCATCGTCGCTGCCGCCAAGGCGTTTTTTGCAGTCAGCGATGTCTTCCGCATACCGCGCGTCGAAGATGCGGCGCGCTCGATCACGCCCTCGGATTATTACGATCAACTGGCGCTTTCGCGTGCCACCGACACGATCGGCGCCGCCAGGCGCGGCATCGCGGTGGCGGCACTCACCAGTCATGCCGAGGCGGCGGATCCGGTGACAGCATGGTTGGAGGCGGGCGGCGAACGGGTCGGACGCATCCGCGAGCGGCTGCAGGCTCTGACCGAGGGCGGCGACATCACCGTGTCGCGGCTGTCGGTGGCGTCCGGCCTGATGAGCGATCTGACAGGGCTGTGAGACGTCTTCCACATCGCGCGGGATTGCCGGGAAGAACTACGCCATAGAGCGAACAGCGCCCTGCGTTGGGGGGCGCCGGAGCATGATCCCAAAAAGTGACGATCGGCTTTTGGACAAGATCGTGCTCAACAACAAGACGGAGCATCATTCCGATTCGATCGGCATGAAGCAAGCTCCAGCGGAGGGGACATGGCTGAGATGGCAGTGCAGCGGGCATCGGGACGCGGCATCTGGGGATGGATGCTGTTCGATTGGGCGGCACAGCCGTTTTTCACGGTCGTTACCACCTTCATCTTCGGTCCTTATTTCGTCTCGCGCATGGCCAGCAATCCAGAGACCGGGCAAGCGGCCTGGGGCTACGGCATTGCCGCCGCCGGCCTCGTCATTGCCGTTTTGTCGCCGGTCCTCGGCTCGATCGCCGATCAGACCGGACCACGCAAACCGTGGATAGCCTTCTTCGCCGCGGTCAAGATCACCTGCCTCACCCTGCTGTGGTTCGCCGCGCCCGGCTCTAATCTTTTTCTGGTCGTGGTGTTGTTCTCGCTGGCGTCGGTCGCGGCGGAATTCTCGACTGTGTTCAACGATTCGATGATGCCCCGCCTGGTGCCAAAGAGCGACATCGGCAGGATCTCGAACATGGCCTGGGGACTCGGCTATCTCGGCGGCATGATCGCACTGATCTTCGTCGTTACCGTCATGGCCGGCTCGCCTGAAACCGGCAAGACCGTCGTTGGGCTCGACCCGATCTTCGGCCTCGACCCCAGGCTCGGCGAGGACGCGCGCGCCACCGGACCATTGTCGGCGGCCTGGTATTTCCTGTTCATCCTGCCGATGTTCTTCTTCACGCCTGATGCGATCAAAGGCATTCCAATCGGGCCGGCGGTGCGCGAAGGCCTGTCGGAACTGAAGTCGACGCTGGCCGAAGTGCGCAAGCGCAGCGGCATTTTTCGCTTTCTCGTCGCCCGCATGATCTATCAGGACGGCGTCAATGCACTGCTGGCGCTGGGCGGAACGTTTGCGGCGGCAATGTTCCATTGGTCGATTACCGAGATCGGCCTGTTCGGCATCATCCTCAACGTCGTTGCCATCGTCGGCTGCCTGGTTGCCGCACGCCTCGACACAGCACTGGGTTCCAAGACCATAGTGATGATTTCGCTGGTCATGCTAAGCATCGCTACGCTCGGCATCGTCTCGACCGGCCCGGGCTATACGCTGTTCGGCGCCTGGGTGATGCCCGGACTGGACGGCGGCGGATTGTTCGGCACGGCGGCGGAAAAAGCCTACATTTTCTACGGCCTGCTGATCGGGCTTGCTTTCGGGCCGGTGCAGGCATCGTCGCGCTCCTACATGGCGCGCAGCGTCTCCGCTGCCGAATCGGGCCGCTATTTCGGCATCTATGCGCTGGCCGGCCGGGCAACCAGTTTTGCCGCACCCTTCATGGTGGCCACGATCACCCTGGCCAGCGGCTCGGCGCGGCTCGGCATGGCGGCGATCGTGCTGTTCCTTGGCGCCGGCATGGCGATCCTGATCGGCACGCCCTATCCGGCGGATCGGCCGGCGGAGTGAGCTGCTCTTGCCTTCTCCCACAGCGGGGGTAACGCGTTCAATGCCGGAAATGCCTCACTCCGGTGAAGACCATGGCAATGCCGTGAGCGTCGGCGGCGGCGATGACATCGTCGTCGCGCATCGAGCCGCCGGGCTGGATGACGGCTGTGGCGCCGGCTTCGATTGCCGACAAAAGCCCATCAGCGAACGGGAAAAAGGCATCCGAGGCGACGACCGAGCCCCTGGTCAAAGGCTCCGTCAGGCCGGCAGCTTCGGCCGCGTCGAGCGCCTTGCGCGCCGCGATGCGCGAGGAATCGACCCGGCTCATCTGGCCGGCGCCGATGCCGACTGTAGCGCCATCCCTGGCATAGACGATGGCGTTCGACTTGACGTGCTTTGCCACGCGAAAAGCGAATTTCAGATCGGCCAATTCGGCCGGCGTCGGAACGCGCCTGGTTACCACTTTCAGATCGAGGTCATCCACCACCGCGTTGTCGCGGCCCTGGACCAGCAAACCGCCAGCAACCGATTTCAAGCCAAGGCCCGCCGCGCGCGGGTCGGGCAGGCCGCCGGTGACCAGCAGGCGTAGGTTCTTCTTTGCGGCAATGATGCGCACTGCTTCTTCGGACGCCTCCGGTGCGATGATCACTTCGGTAAAGGTCTTGACGATCTCTTCGGCGGTTCCGGCATCGAGGATGCGGTTCATGGCGACGATGCCGCCGAAGGCCGAGACCGGATCGCAGGCCAGCGCCTTGGCATAGGCCGCCTGCAGCGAAGCGTCCTCAGCGACGCCGCACGGGTTGGCGTGCTTGATGATGGCAATTGCTGCGGAGCGCGACGGGTCGAACTCGCCGACCAGCTCGAAGGCAGCGTCGGTGTCGTTGATGTTGTTGTAGGAAAGCTGCTTGCCCTGAAGCTGGCGCGCCGTGGCAACGCCCGGCCGCCTGTCGCCGTTGACATAGAAGCCGGCGCCCTGATGCGGGTTTTCGCCATAGCGCATCACCGACTGCAGCTTGCCGCCGAAGGCGCGCCATGTCGGATGCTCGATCTCAAGCGCCTCGGCGAACCATCCCGAGATCGCCGCATCGTAGGTGGCGGTGCGGGCAAAGGCCTTGGCTGCCAGCTTCTTGCGGAAATCCAGCGACAACGAGCCGAAATTCATCTCCAGCGCGTTGAGCACCGAGGCATAGTCATCGGGATCGGTGACGATGCCGACATAGGCGTGGTTCTTGGCCGAGGCACGGATCATCGCCGGGCCGCCGATGTCGATGTTCTCGACGATCGCCGCGTAGTCGGCGCCGGAGCGACGCACCTCTTCGAACGGATAGAGATTGGAGACGACGAGATCGATCGGCTCGATGCCGTGGTCGCGCATCGCTGCGGCGTGCTCGGGATCGTCGCGCACGCCAAGCAGTGCGCCATGCACCGACGGGTGCAGCGTCTTGACGCGGCCGTCCATGATCTCGGGAAAGCCGGTGAGCTCGGACACGTCGCGCACCGCCATGCCTGCCTCGGCAAGCGCCCTTGCGGTGCCGCCGGTCGAGACTAGCTCGACGCCGGCCGAAGCCAGCGCCCTGGCGAAATCGATCAGGCCGGTCTTATCAAAGACGGAAAGGAGCGCGCGACGGATGGGTACAAGGTCGGGCGCGGGAATGTTCTTGGCGGCGACGGCCATGGGCTGGCGGCCTTTCCAGTTCTGGTTGGAGAGCGTCCGCGGGCCGTAGCATATGAGGCCCGGAAATCAAGCCGCAAGACTTGATCAGTGTCTGCCGTTGCCACCGGCTTCAGCTTTTTCCGGACGGCCGGCGATGATGGTGCGCGTCAATTGCCAGTGGACCTCCGAAATTTCCGAGGCCTTGAACGCAAGCACGATCTGGCGGCTGCGGCGCGGGCCGCCAAGCCCTGCGAAATAGATCGATTCCTCGACCTCGGGCACCACTTCGGTAGAGGTAAACACCCAGGTGTCGGCATGGTCGGCGGCCAGCACCAGACGGTCATGCTCATCCTGGAGCAGGCTAATATCGGGATGGACATGGAAACGCACCGTGACGAAGTCACGGCCATTGTTGCGGATAGAAGCGCCGCCCGGGCGCAGGAAACGGTCCCTGCCGGCAAACACATTGCCTTCGGTCGATAATTTCAGCTCGCGCTCATGCAGGAAGCCGAAGCGCGCTGCATAGCCGTCATGGCGGGCGATGAAGCCCTGGCTGCCCTTCTGGTCGGTGCGCTTGCAAGGCACATGCTGCGGCCCGCCGATCAAAGGCGTGCCGAGCAGGTCGTTGACGCGCAAGGAGTGATTGAAGCGCGCCGACGACGTGTCGTTGATGGTGGCGGTCGAGTGGGCGGCGGTGGCGCGGGCAAGCGGCCGGAACTCGGCGGCGCCATAAGTGTCTATTCCGGCGTTGACGATATAGTGCTGGCGGCCCGACGACAATTCGAAGGCGAGGCATCCGGCGTGAGCGGCATTGGATACGTCGACAGGGGGCGGCGGGCCGGTATCGGCGATCACAGTGACACCGCCCATCGACAAGCGCTCATAACCCGAATGCGGCGCGTGCAGCAACGGTGCGCCGGCGGTGTCGTCGTGATGCAGGATGCTGGCGATACGGTCGTGAATGGTGGCGCCCATGCCGTTGAAGCGGGCAAGGCTGCCGTCCTGATGGCGAAAGAAGCGCAATGCCGGCAGCATCCGGTCGATGGCGCCGATCAGGGCGGCCGGCGGTGTCTCGGCCTGATTGGCGTATGTCTGGCGCAACGGCAGAAGGTCGGCGAGGATTTCAAGCACGGCCATCGGATTGCGCGAGATATGGCCGCCGTCAGGCAGGATCTGGCGGTCGAGCTCCTCGGCGAGATTGCGGGTAGCACCGCGTAGCGCCGAGGCCGGCGCCGGCAGCGACAAAGCGGCAAAGGCCAGCGCAATGCGGGCGCGCAGCCGGTCCTTGCCGTCCGGCATCTCGCGCACCATGGCGCGCAGATAACGGATCTGGACGGCGAGCGATTTCAAGAACGCGCGGTAGAACGGAAATTCGGCGCCCTGCAACACGATCGAGGAATGCTGCAGCCAGGCAATGACACGCTTGGCCGTCGTGCCGGGCTCCCAGGCGACGCCGGAAATATGGCTGCCATGGATTGCAATCCAGTCGGAAACCAAGGCCCGCGCGTTGGCGGCGGCGAGCTCGGTACCGGCGGCACGCATATGCCGCAGCCAGCGAAAGCCATGCAGCGTTTTTTGCCAGCCGGGATTGGGCACGTCGATCTGGAAGGGCGATTTGCCGCCGGTCTCGACCAGATGCCCCGAAAGCGGATAGCGGCCGTAATAGATCTCGAGCGCGATCTGAGGATCGGCGAGCCGCAGGTCCGGTGGGGCGATCAGGACGCGCTCCGGCGTGCGGCCTGAGTAGCGCCAGCGATAGAGTGGCCCGGCGCGCAAGCGCCGGCGCGTCTTGCGCCAGAACTCCCTCGCGACAAGCGTCCACAGACGCGTCGTGTTACCGGCAGCGATTGCCAAAACCCCTCCTGATCGTCCTCACCCAGGCACAAGTTTATATGATTCAAGAACTTGTGCGAAGGCGAATTCCGCGGCAGTGGGGCCGTTCAGCCTGTTTTCCATGCCTCCTCGCCCCAAGAAGCCGGACGGCGCTTCAAGATCGGCCCTTAGCCGGCTCTGCGCATGCGGGCGGCGAAGAAGCCGTCCAGCCCGGAGCGGCCCGGCGAGCCTAGCTCCAGATCGGCAGGCGTGGTGCGCAACGTGCCTTGCGGCATCAGAAACGGGTCGATGCCGGCGATCTCACCCGGCCGAAGCGGGTCGTCGACAATCTCCGCATTGCCGGCGAGAAAGTCGCGATAAAGCTCTTCGCCTTCCAGCGGATCGAGCGAACAGTTGGAAAAGACGATGCGTCCACCAGGCTTGACCAGGGTGACGGCGCGGGCAAGCAGCCGGCGTTGCAGGTCGGCCAGTTTTTCGACGTCGGCCGCCGTCTTCGTCCAGGGGACGTCGGGATGCCGCCGCACCGTGCCGGTCGAAGAGCAAGGTGCGTCGAGGAGGACCGCATCGAAGAGGTCCTTCGGCTCGTATTTGAGCAGATCGGCCTGGACGATCTCGGCGGCCAGACCGAGCCGTTCGAGGTTCTGCGTCAGCCGTGCCAGCCGCGTTTTGGACATGTCGAGCGCGGTGACGTGGGCGTCGGCGAGGATCAGCTGGGCGGTCTTGCCGCCCGGCGCGGCACAGAGGTCGGCGATTCGCAAACCATTGATGTCGCCGAACAGCCGGGCCGGCAGGCTGGCCGCTGCATCCTGAACCCACCAGGCGCCTTCCCCAAAGCCGGGCAGTTCGGTCACGGAAGCGCTGAGCTTTTCCACCCGCACCGTGCCGGTCGGCAGGACAAAGCCGCCGAGCCGTTCGGCCCACAGCGCCGGGTCCGACTTGACCGAGAAATCGACCGGTGCCTCATGGCGATGGGCGAGCAGTATCTGCCTGGCCTTGTCGAGGCCGTAGACTGTTTTCAAACGGTCGGAAAACCATTTTGGCGCCTCGTCGGTAGCGGCAAGTGCTGCGGCGAGCTCGTCCTGCTTGGCCCGCGCCAGCGTGCGCAGCACGCCGTTGACGAGGCCGGAAAAGCGCGCCGTGCGCGGATCGGACTTGGCGTGTGTCACGGCGAGGTCGACGGCGGCGCGGTCGGGAACATCGAGGAACAGGATCTGCGCTGCCGCCACATGCAAAATGTGCGAAAGCGCCGTGGCGTTGGGCGGTAGCGGCTTTTCCAGGCGACGGGCCAAAAGGCCTGATATGGTCATGCGGTAGCGCAGGGCGGTGACCAGAATGGCGCGCACCAAAGCGCGGTCGCGCAGGTCGAGCGCCTTGTATTGTGGATGGCCGTTCTCATGGTCGGTCAGCCCGTCGAGCGGCGTCCTCGCGTCGATGACAGCGGCAAGCAGCCGCGCGGCTGCCTTGCGCGCGGCGAGACCGCGAGCTTCTGAAGCCTCACTGTGAGTTGGCCTCATTGTGTCGGCGATCGGTTGACTAGTTTAAATATGGCGCTGACAAAATCTTCTTTACTTCCTAGGGGTGAGATCACCTGAATGTAGTCTTTCTCAACCGTGCCGACATAGTCCGCGACTTGCTTTGGAGATGCACCATCCCCGACAAGTCGGACGATGTGGCGGAGATAGGTGTCATATTCATCTTCAGGAAGTGGGCGAAAGCCCAGGTCACTTGATGTTGCTATGCTCGCCATCGGTATGCCGATAGGGTTCCAGTGCCTTGCACAAAGATCGCGCATTTCCGCCAGCGAGATCCCGCCTTTTTTGTCTGTCGCGGTCGTCACGACCACGGACCTTTGGGGCCGGTCGGATTGCGTCCCCAGGGATTGGGTCTCGGCTTGGCCGGCTCAGGCGGCCTCTCGGGCCGCGCGGCCCTGTCCCACGGACCAGACGGCTGCTGCCCGGTCGCTTCCGGCGCCGGCCTTGACGTCGCGGCCGCTTCGGGTGCGCCGGCCATTTCGCTCGCCATCCTCTGCAACGCGGCGATGCGGTTTTCTGTGCTCGGGTGAGTGGAAAACAAACTGTCCATGCGCTCGCCGGAAAGAGGATTGATGATGAAGAGATGGGCGGTTGCCGGATTGCGCTCGGCATCCGGGTTGCGGATGCGTTCGGCGCCCCGCGCGATCTTGTCAAGGGCCGAGGCGAGCCACAGCGGGTGTCCACAGATTTCGGCACCGCGCCGGTCGGCCTCATATTCGCGGGTGCGGCTCACCGCCATCTGCACGATCATGGCGGCCAAAGGCGCGACGATCATTGCCACCAGCACGCCGACGATGCCGAAGGAATTGTTGTTGTCGCGGTTGCCGCCGAAAAAGAAGGCGAAATTGCCGAGCATCGAAATTGCGCCGGCAAAGGTGGCGACGATCGTCATGATCAGCGTGTCGCGGTGCTGCACATGGGCGAGCTCGTGCGCCATCACCGCCGCGACTTCTTCATGCGATAGCCGCTCGAGCAGGCCGGTGCTGGCGGCGACAGCGGCATTTTGCGGATTGCGGCCGGTGGCGAAGGCATTGGGCTGCGGATTGTCGATGAGATAGGTTCTCGGCATCGGCAGGCCGGCACGTTGGGCGAGACCCTGCACGATGGCGTAATATTCAGGCGCGTTGCGTTCGTCGACTTCGATCGCACGGTGCATCGACAGCACCATCTTGTCGGCGTTCCAATAGCTGAACAAATTGGTGCCGGCGGCAATCAGCAAGGCGATCATCATGCCGCCGGATCCGCCGACCAGATAGCCGACGCCCATGAACAGGGCCGTCATTGCGGCCAAAAGCATGGCGGTGCGAAGGGTGTTCATCGTCTGCTCCATTTGGGCCCAACAAAGGGGTCGATCCTTGTGGGCGCATCGCTATATGATGGGAAACAGCCGTTCCCGTTTCAATCGGGCCTGTTTCAATCTAGCGGAAGATCGCATGATCGACAAAACCAGCCAAACGCATGCTAACGGCTCGCCGCAAAAGCCGCTGACCCCGGCAGCCAGGCGCGCCTTGGTCGAGGCCGAGGCCCGGCGGGAGAAATATCGCGAGCAGGAAGCCACGCTGCCGAGGGAGATCGGCGGGCGCGGCGGCAAGGAGCCTGGCCGCTATGGCGACTGGGAGGTCAAGGGCCTGACCAGCGACTTTTAGCGCAAGCAGGATGCTAGTTAAGCAGGCTGTGCGGTCCGTTCCGCTTCGATGGCAATCCAGCCGTTGTCATCGACGGCGATGCCGATCGCGCCATAGCCGGTGATGGCGGCATGCGGCGTCTGCAACGGATGCCGGTGCGTGGCGCTGATCACCACGATTGCAGCGCCCGCGGCTTCGGCTGCCGCTATGCCGGCCGGCGCGTCCTCGAAGACGAGGCAGTCGCGCACATCGACGCCGAGCCGTGCGGCCGCCAGCCGGAAGCAGTCGGGCGCCGGCTTGCCGCGAGCCACGTCCTCCGCCGCGACGATCACGGCGGGAGCCGGAATGCCGGCGGCCTGCAGGCGCAGCAAGGCAAGTTCGCGCGGTGCCGAAGTGGCGATCGCCCAGCTTCCAGGCGGCAGCGACGCCAAGAAGGCCGCGGCGCCGGCAATCGGGCGAATGCCCTCGACATCGGCGGCCTCGGCCTGCAAAAGCGATTCGGCTTCGCGGGCAGGATCGACGCCTGGGAGCGCCAGCCGGCCGATGGTCTCGATCGCCCGCACGCCGTGGATGGTCGGCAGGAATGCGGCGACGTCAAGACCTTGCCGATGCGCCCACGCTGCCCAGACCCTTTCCGCCGCGGCGATCGAATTGAGAATCGTGCCGTCCATATCGAACAGTAAGGCCGCGAATTTTCTGCCTGCGAACATCGGCTTTCCCGGGTCATCTTGGAGGGATTATGTCAAAAGACGCGTGTCGATCGACCGTAACGTTGCCGCGTCCGTATGGGAAGCCGCGAGGCGTCGTTTTCGACGTTTGCAAGGAACCGCCGCACACTCTCCTGCGTTGACCACCACTATCTTCCATGACGATCGTAGGGGGACGGCGATGCTGATCAGGCTCGGCTATGAAATTGCCATTGAATGCGCTGCAGCCACGCCGATTGTTTCGCTGCTCGAGATCCATCGGGATCGCCAGGCCGACATCAAGCGGCAGACGCGCGTGCTGACGTCGCCGTCGGTTCCGACCAGGGTCTACCACGATCTTTTCGGCAATAGCTGCCGCCGCTTCACGGCTCCGGCCGGAAGCTTTCGCATCCTTTATGACGCGGTGGTCGAGGACAGCGGCGAGATGGACGAAGTCAGCACGCGGGCCGGGGAAGTCCCGGTTGCCGAATTGCCGGACGAGGTGCTCGGCTATCTGCTCGGCAGCCGTTACTGCGAGACCGACCATCTCGGCGACCTGGCCTGGCAACTTTTCGGCCAGCTTCCGCCGGGCTGGGCGCGGGTGCAGGCGATCGTCGACTATGTCCACAACCGCCTGTCCTTCGGCTACGGCTATGCGCGCTCGACCCGCACGGCGGCGCAGGCGCATGAGGAGCGCGTCGGCGTCTGCCGCGACTTTGCCCATCTGGCGATCACGCTCTGCCGCTGCATGAACATCCCGGCCCGCTACGTGAACGGCTATCTCGGCGATATCGGCGTGCCCGCCGATCCGGCGCCGATGGATTTCTCGGCCTGGGTGGAAGTGTTCCTCGACGGCAGATGGTACACCTTCGATCCTCGCCACAATGTGCCGAGGATCGGCCGCGTCGTCATAGCCCGCGGCCGCGACGCCACCGACGTGCCGTTGCTGCACAGTTTCGGCCCGCATCGGCTCAGCCTGTTCAAGGTCTGGACCCACGAGCAGGAAGGCAATCTGTTCAAGCCGCCCTATCGCGGCGTCGACAAGACCGTCAGCGCACGGATGCTGGCCTGATCTTCGGACACATTCGCAGTCCGGATTTCCACCTGCCGCCACTGCGGCAGCACTGATCCTGTTCGATACATCTCGTCTGTACCGGATTGGGACGCAGTCCAGCCGTCTCGAATTGCGAGCCCGAATCTTGGTACGCGCTTTTTGAACAAAGCCGTGCCGACGCGGCTTTCGTTTACCCGCTGTTTACCTTGTCGCCGCTCGAAACCGTTTGGAAACAATGGCCTGAGCGGGGGCCGCTCGCTTTCCCGCGCCCGGCGGCGCGATCCGGCCGGATTCCTGCAATGCGCGTTCGGACAGCTGCAGGCTGTAGCGAATGGAGGCGGAAGGAATGCGGCGTTTCGGGGGTCTTGTTCAGGCGATCGGCGGCTTTGCCGGGGATCGCAGCGGAAATTTCGCGGTCCTGTTTGGTATAATCGGCTCAGTACTGGCGCTGGGTGTCGGCTTTGCCGTCAACGTATCCCAACTCTACAATGTGAAATCGAGCCTGCAAGGCGTCGTCGACGCTGCGGTCACCTCGACGGCCCGCGACCTGACGACCGGCGTCATCAGCGAGGCCGAAGCCAGCAAATCGGTGCAGGCCTTTCTCGATGCCAACAGCACGGCGGGTATCCTGCAGGACAATCAGATCGTTCTCGACAAACTGACCGTCGACCAGACCGCCAGGACCGTTCAGGCGGACGTTCATGTCAATGTCAGCTATTATTTCCCGCTTTTCAGCACGGGTAGCATGCAGCGCGTTCCCGCATCGACGACGGCTCTCTATTCGGACAAGCAGATCGAAGTCGCGATGATGCTCGATGTGACCGGCTCGATGGCAGGCCAGAAAATCATCGATCTGCGGACGGCTGCGGCGAATGCCGTCGACAGTTTTCTGGGCGGTCAGGACACCTCCAAACCGCGCGTGCGGGTTGCCATCGTACCTTATGCCAATTCGGTGAATGCCGGTACACTTGCCGCCAGCAGCGTCTATGTGGAAACCACCGCCAGCCAACGCAAACAGGCGCCGGCCAATGACGCTGTGCAGTATGTCTCGGGGCTCATCCGTCCTGACAATTGCGCCACCGAACGCAAGGGGACCTACCAATATTCGGACGCAGGCCCCGACGCCAGCATGGTCAACCGCGACTACCTGCTGTCGTCCTTCGCCTGGCAAACCGGCACCGCCGCCTGCCCGGCCGCCACGCTGATGCCGCTGACGGCGGATGCGACGGCGCTCAAGACTGTCATCAAGAATTTCGTCGCCTCCGGCGGCACTGCCGGCCATATCGGCGTGCAGTGGACCTGGTACATGCTCTCGGAGAACTGGGGGGGCATCATGAGGACTTCGCAGCGGCCGGCCAAGATGGATCCAAGAAAGGTCGCCAAAATCGCGATCCTGATGACCGACGGCGAATTCAACCTGTCCTACTTCGATGCGAGCACGGTGAGCGACGTCTACAATGACGCCGGCAAGGAGCCGACCCGCACGGCCGCCAAGAAACTTTGCGCTGCCATGCGCGACAACGGCATCGAGATCTTCACTATTGGGTTTGACCTAAACGAAACGAATGCCAAGGCCACGCTCCAGGATTGCGCGAGCCCGGACACCGCCAAGATCAAGCACTTCTACCAAGCTGCCAATGGAACCGAACTCAACCAGGCTTTCCAGGACATAGCGCGCAACGTCGAGATGTTGACCGTAACCAAATAAGGGACAACAGCCCAAAAAGGAAAAGGCCGCCGCTTCTCGCGAAGTCGGCGGCCTTCCGTGTTTCCGTCCATGGCGCGGCTCCTGGCGGCGACGGTTGGTCGCCAGCCGCGCATCTCGCGCCTTAACGGGAAGACTGCTTCCCGAAAGTGCGATCCGCTGAGGCCACGTTCTGGAAAACGAAATCACTCGACATCGGATCACCTCCTTTCGATTTGTTGAACACTTCCTCATGATGGGGTGTCATCCGGCAAATGGCAAGGCGCGGCACTCGAAAATCCTGAACAAGCGTGCTTGTGCACTCGGGCGGCTTGCGGCCGGCCGATCGGGCAGGCAAGATCGAGCCGCGATTGTTCCGGGCCGTTATTTGCCGGGTAAGGGAGGACGGGGATGGAGGCAGCCGAGAGAGCGGCCCGGATTGTTCGGACGGTCATCGAGACGCTGAAGCCGGGTTTCGCGGTGAGGCTGTGGACAGGCGAGCGGATCGGCCCGGCTACCGGCCCGGTGCTCACTATCAACGACCAGGACATCGTCTGGCAGATCGTACGTCGGCCCTCTTTATCGACGCTGATCGAGATGTGGATTGCCAAGGCGGTCGACGTCGAAGACGGATCGCTGTTCGATTTCTACGCCTTGCCCACGCACGGCAAGCTCAGGACGAAGCTCAAGACATTGCCGAAGCTGGCGATCCTGCGCGACCTGCCGGCGGTGCTGTTTTCGCGAAAACAGATGACGACGCGAACCGATCTTTCCGGCCGCAATCCTTTCGTCAGCGGTTCGAGCAAGGAGGCGATCCAGCACCATTACGACATTTCCAACGCATTCTACCGGCTCTTCCTCGACGAGCGCATGGTCTATAGCTGCGGCTACTTCAAGGATTTCGCCAACGATATCGATCAGGCCCAGAGAGACAAGCTCGACCATATCTGCCGCAAGCTTCGCCTGAAGCCCGGCGACAGATTGCTCGACATCGGCTGCGGCTGGGGAGCGATGCTCATTCATGCGGTGAAGAATTATGGCGTCGTCGGCCACGGCGTTTCGCTATCGGAAGCACAGACCGAACTCGCCCGTGAACGCATCCGCGCCGCCGGGCTGGAGGACCGCATCACCATCGAGATCAAGTCCTATGCCGAGCTGTCCGGCTCCTTCGACAAGATCTCCTCGATCGGCATGTTCGAGCATCTGGGGCTTGCCAACCATGCGGCCTATTTCTCGAGGATCCATCGCCTGCTCAAGCCCGGCGGCATCTATCTGCACCACGCCATCACCCGGCGCGACAAGGGCAGCTTGAAGAAGACGCTGCGCAAGGGGCCGGAATTCAAGGCGCTGATCAAATACATTTTTCCGGGCGGCGAACTCGATACGATCGGCATGACGCTCGGCAATCTCGAGGCGCACGGGTTCCTCGTCTACGACGTCGAAAACTTGCGCGAGCACTATGCGCGCACCTGCAGGCTATGGGCAGAGCGTCTCCACGCACGCTTCGACGAAGCCATCGCCGAGGTCGGCGAAGCCAAGGCGCGGCTCTGGCTGCTTTATCTCACCGGTTGCTCGATCACCTTCGAACGCTCCTCGGCGCAGGTCTTCCAGACCGTTGTCACCAGGCGCGCGCGCGGCCCGAGCGGCCTGCCGCCGACGCGGGCGGATTTGTATCGATAGCTACAGGAGGCGCATCGTGGCGCCGATCTCGACGCGGGCCGGTCGGTCGACGGTGCAGTAGACGCCGAGATTATGGGCGTTGTGGCGGACCAGGCTGCGCAGGATTGCCGGGTCGTGGTCGAACCCGTTCTGGCCAATGATGGTGAAGCCGCAGCGGCGGCACGGCTCGGAGATGGTCAGGAGCAGGTCGCCGATTGCCAGCTTGCACCCGATCCATTCCGTCTCGGGAAACGACCCCTCGACCTCTGGCATATCGACGACGATGTTGGGGCGGAAGCGGCGCGCGTCGGCGGCGCCCTCTGGATGCAGCACTTTCAAACGCGCCAGTGAGGCGGTGGTCAGCAGATGAATAGGGGTTTTGACGTAGCGTTCCGTCAGCAGGGGGCCGAGGTAATCCGGAGCCGCATTTTCCCGGCGGAACGGCCGGATGGAAGCCGCAAAGCCGAGATACGCGGAAACCGCGCGATCACTTTGCGCGCCAGGTGCCGAAAGCCAGCGTCCGTCGGGGATGGCGACCTCCAGCCTGCCGGCCTGCGACAGCCGGGTGCGGATGCGGGGCACCTTGTGCCATTTCGCTTCGCGGTCGGGCCGCGCGATTTCATCGGTCGAGGTATCGACAAGACCAAACAGGCGGTCGCCTTCGACGGTATACCAGTCGACGGAGATCGCCTCCTGAAACTCGCCGGCGAGCGAGCTCGCGGGATAGCGCCAAAGCTCGGTGACGGCGCCCAATGCGGGTTGCATCAGCCCTTCTTGTTTTGCCGGTTGGCGATCAGGTCGTCGACGACTGCCGGGTCGGCGAGCGTCGAGGTGTCGCCGAGCGCGGCAAAATCATCCTCGGCGATCTTGCGCAGGATGCGCCGCATGATCTTGCCGGAACGGGTCTTCGGCAGGCCGGGCGCGAACTGGATCTTGTCGGGCGAAGCGATGGCGCCGATCTCCTTGCGGACATGGGCGACGAGCTCCTGGCGCAATTCCTCGCTTGGCGTCTCGCCGGCCATCAGCGTGACATAGCAGTAGATGCCCTGGCCCTTGATATCGTGCGGGTAGCCGACGACGGCGGCCTCCGAGACCTTCTCATGCGAAACCAGCGCCGATTCGACCTCGGCGGTGCCCATCCGGTGGCCGGAGACGTTGATGACGTCATCGACGCGGCCGGTGATCCAGTAGTAGCCGTCAGCATCGCGGCGGCAGCCGTCGCCGGTGAAGTACCTGCCCTTGTAGGTCGAGAAATAGGTCTGCACGAAGCGGTCGTGATCGCCATAGACGGTGCGCATCTGGCCCGGCCATGAGTCGGCAATGCAAAGATTGCCGCTGGCTTCGCCTTCCAGTACCTTGCCGTCGGCGTCGACCAGCTGCGGCTTGACGCCAAAGAAGGGCCGCGTCGCCGAACCCGCCTTGAGGTGGGTGGCGCCCGGAACCGGCGTGATCATGATGCCGCCGGTCTCGGTCTGCCACCAGGTGTCGACGATCGGCACCTTGCCGTTGCCGACGACGTTGAAATACCACTCCCAGGCTTCCGGATTGATCGGCTCGCCGACGGTGCCGAGCACGCGCAGCGACTTGCGCGACGTTTTGGTGACATGGGCATCGCCGGCGCCCATCAGCGCGCGCAGCGCCGTCGGCGCCGTGTAGAAGATGTTGACCTTGTGCTTGTCGATCACGTCCCAGAAACGCGACTGCGACGGGTAGTTCGGCACGCCTTCGAACATCAGCGTGGTGGCGCCGTTGGCGAGCGGCCCGTAGACGATATAGCTGTGGCCGGTGACCCAGCCGACATCGGCGGTGCACCAGTAGATATCGCCCTCATGATAGTCGAAGACATATTGGTGGGTCATCGAGACATAGACGAGATAGCCGGCGGTGGTGTGCAGCACGCCCTTCGGCTTGCCGGTCGAGCCGGATGTGTAGAGGATGAACAGCGGGTCCTCGGCGTTCATCTTCTCGGGCTTGCATTCGGCCTTAACCGTGGCGACCTCGTCATGGTACCAGACGTCGCGCCCGGCGGCCCAGCCGGTCTTGCCGCCGGTGCGGCGCACGACCAAGACCTTTTCGACTTTCGTTCCGGCCTTGGCGGCGATCTCGATCGCCTTGTCGGTGTTCTCCTTCAGCGGGATAGTCTTGCCGCCGCGCAGGCCTTCGTCGGCGGTGATGACGAAGGTCGACTTGCAGTCGTCGATGCGTCCGGCCAGCGCATCCGGCGAAAAGCCGCCGAAGACAACCGAATGAATGGCGCCGATGCGCGTGCAGGCGAGCATCGCATAAGCGGCCTCCGGGATCATCGGCATGTAGATGGTGACGCGGTCGCCCTTCTTGACGCCGTGCTTCTTCATCACATTGGCGAGGCGGCAGACACGTGCGTGAAGTTCGTTATAGGTGATCTTCCTGTCGTCGTAGGGATTGTCGCCTTCCCAGATGATGGCGGTCTGTTCGCCGCGCTTCTTCAGATGCCGGTCGATGCAGTTCCACGAAACGTTTGTCTGGCCATCCTCGAACCATTTGATCGAAACCTTGCCGTCGAAGGACGTGTTCTTGACCTTGCTGTAGGGCTTGAACCAGTCGATGCGCTTGCCGTGCTTGCCCCAGAACTTGTCCGGGTTCTTGACGCTGTCGGCGTACCATTTCAGGTAGGTGTCATTGTCAATCAGCGCGTTCTTCTTCCACGCCGGCTGGACGCGATGGACATGAACATCGGACATTTCTTCGCCTTCCTCCCCAAAACCAAACCGCCGGCTTGACCGCCGGCAGGATCGCGGCGATGCGGCCGCGAATTCGCGCGCATTATTAACAGTTCGGCGGTGACGGCAACATTAGACGTTGGATTCGCGCGGCGGGATGCCGCAGGTGCCTTGCCGGGCGGTGTCAGCACTCTCGTGAGGCGGCTGCTAAGCGCATGTTTTTGCGGGAGGAATCTGGTTTGATCGCAGAAATATCAATAGACGAATAAGCAAATGGGGTGCACAATTTCAGGCTGGGAGGAAGGAGAATCAACCAGGGGACCGGCAATGCGCGACCATTCAGAAATGGACCTGATGCTCAAGGGCTATGGCTTGACCACGGCCAAGATTCTTTATCACTTCCCAGATCATCCGCATCTGCTGCAGAGCTTCATCTGGCAGGATTACGACATCGCCCCGAAATTTCCCGTGCTGATCCGCTTCATCGAGTTCTGGAAGGCCAAGCTCGAAGGCCCGCTGCATTCGGTCAGCTACACGCACCAGAAGCTGATCGCGCCGAACGAATGGCGCAAGGTCGACGGCGAGTTCGTTCTGCATTAGCCGGGCGGGCGGCAGTCTGGGAGCCGCCGCCCAGCTTTTGGAGCGTCAGACTGCGGGCGGGTTCAGCCGGGCAAAACCCTCCTGCCGGCGATAGGGAAAATACGGATAGGGTGCGGTGACCTCACTTGCCGTGTCGAGCTTCTTCATCTGCTCGGCTGTCAAGGACCAGCCGACGGCGCCGAGATTCTGGCGCAACTGCTCCTCGTTGCGCGCGCCAATGATGACGGAGGCGACGGTCGGCCGCTGCAGCAGCCAATTGATGGCGATCTGCGGTATGGTCTTGCCGGTTTCCTCGGCGACAACATCAAGCGCGTCGACGACCCGATAGAGATGCTCATCCTCGACGGGCGGTCCGAAGCTTGCCGTGTCGTGCAGCCGGCTTTTCTCAGGCAGCTTCTGGCCACGGCGGATCTTGCCGGTCAGGCGGCCCCAGCCGAGTGGGCTCCACACCAGCGCACCGACGCCCTGGTCGAGGCCGAGCGGCATCAACTCCCATTCATAATCGCGTCCGACCAGCGAGTAATAGACCTGATGGGCGACGTATCGGGGATAGCCATGTCTATCCGCCAGGCCGAGCGACTTCATCACTTGCCAGCCGGAAAAATTGGAGACGCCGACATAACGCAGCTTGCCGGCGCGCACGAGACTGTCCAGCGTCGACAGCACCTCCTCGATCGGTGTTGCGGCGTCGAAGGCGTGCAGTTGCAGCAGGTCGATGTAATCGGTGCCAAGACGCTTCAGCGCGTCTTCGACGGCCTTGATCAGGCGTGAACGTGACGAGCCGGCATCGTTGGGACCGTCGCCCATCGGCAGCGAGGTCTTGGTCGAGATCAGCACGGCGTCGCGGCGGCCCTTGATGGCAGCGCCGAGCACTTGTTCGGAAGCGCCATTCGAATAGACATCGGCGGTGTCGAACAGGTTGACGCCGGCCTCAAGGCAGATGTCGACCAGCCGCCGTGCTTCCGCCGCATCGCTGTTGCCCCAGGCACCGAACAGCGGGCCTGAACCGCCGAAGGTTCCAGCGCCGAACGAGAGCACCGGGACCTTCAGGCCTGATGCGCCAAGATTTCGATAATCCATGGGTTTGCTCCTTGTGGAAGGATGGCTGTTTCAAAGATTGGCTGAGGTTTGCGTTCTATGACCGCGCGATTTCCGGTGTAGCGAGGACAGGATCTCGGTCGAGACGCAGCGCAAACGCCGCTACGGCAAGCGCTGAAAGTGGCAACAGCGCCGCGACCCAGGTGACGGCACCGAGGCCGGGACCATGGGCGATGACCACGCCGCCGAGCCAGGCGCCGGCCGCATTGCCGAGGTTGAAGGCGGCGATGTTGAAGGATGAAGCTAGGCTCTGGCCGGCGCCTTGCGCCTTCTGCAACACCCATAACTGTAGCGGCGCGACGGTGGCGAAGGCGGCGGCGCCGAGCAGGCCGACATAGATAACGGCCATGACCTGGTTGTGCAGGGCGAAGGTCATGGTGCCGAGCACCAGCGCCAGCACGACGAGACTGCCGAGAACGGACGGTACCAGCCAGCGATCGGCGAACTTGCCGCCGGCGAGGTTGCCGGCGATGAGGCCGCCGCCGAAGACCAGCAGGATCGGCGACACCGCTGTCTCGTCAAAACCGGTGATCTCGGTCAGCAACGGGGCGATGTAGGTGAAGACGGCGAAGACGCCGGCATAGCCAAGCACGGTGGTGGCAAAGCCAAGCAGGACCGGCGCGCGGCCGAGCAAGGCGAGATCGGCGCGCAAATTGCTCTTCTCAGGCTCTGTTCGGCTGCGCGGCACCAGCAGCAGAATGATGGTAAAGGCGGCGATGCCGACCAGGGTCACCGCCCAGAAGGTCGCGCGCCAGCCGAAGGCTTGGCCGAGCCATGTGCCGAAGGGCACGCCGAGGATGTTGGCGATGGTCAGGCCGGTGAACATCAGGGCGATCGCCGAGGCTTTCTTGTTGGGCGCCACCAGTCCGGTCGCCACGACCGAGCCGACGCCGAAGAAGGTACCGTGGGCGAAGGCGGTCAGTACGCGCGCACCCATCAGCGTCCAGTAGTCTGGGGCAAGCGCACAAGCGAGGTTGCCCAGCGTGAAGATCGCCATCAGCGCCAGAAGCACGGTCTTGCGCGGCCAACGGCCGGTCGCGATCGTCAGCAGCGGCGCGCCGATGACGACGCCCAGCGCATAGCCAGAAATCAGCTGGCCGGAAGCTGAGATCGAGACGCCGAGATCGGTGCTGACGTCGAGCAGCAGGCCCATAATGACGAATTCGGTGACGCCGATGCCAAAGGCACCGGCGGCAAGAGCGTAAAGAGCAAGGGGCATGGCGGTTCCCACTTCGATGACGACCAGTTTTGACGACGGGCGCCGTGTCCTCCCACGCCCCGATCCGGAAGATCGTGCCGCGATGTGCTGTGAACCAGCCTTGCATCGGGCACATCGTCTGTGAAATAGATTCACCAATGGCCAGGCCCGACATCAATCGCTCCGGCGAGATCGAAGTGTTCGTCCGCGTCGTCGAGGCGGGCAGCTTTTCAGCCGCTGCCCGCGCGTTGCGGATGACGCCGTCGGCGGTGAGCAAGCTGATCGCGCGGCTGGAGGCGCGGCTTGGTGCGCGGCTGGTCAGCCGTTCGACGCGCAAGCTGCAACTGACGCCGGAGGGGGCGGCGTTCTTCGACAGCGGCGTGCGCGTCCTTGCCGACATGGCGGCGGCCGAGCGCGAGGCAGCGGCGGGTGCCGCGCCGCGTGGCCGGCTGCGGATCAACAGCTACGTGCCTTTCGGGCAGCATCGGCTGATCCCGCTTTTGCCGCGTTTCCTAGAGCGCTACCCCGAAATCTCGGTCGATCTGGTGTTGACCGACGATGTCATCGACCTGATGGAGGAGCGCGCTGACGTCGCCATCCGCGCCGGGCCGCTTGGCGAATCACGGCTGGTGGCGCGCAAGCTCGGGCAGAGCCGGGTGGTCGTCGTTGCGGCGCCATCGTATCTCGAAGCGCGTGGCACGCCCAAGACGCCCGCCGACCTCGATCGTCACAACCGGATGGGATTCCGTTTCGTTCGTCACCTCGAGGGCTGGCCTTTTATCGACGCGGCCGGCAAACCGATCACCCTGTCGATCATCGGAAATACGCTGGTCAGCGACGGCGAGGCGATGCGGCTGATGGCGCTCTCGGGGGCGGGCATCGCCCGGCTGGCACGCTGGCATGTGGAGGCCGACATTGCCGCCGGCCGGCTTCTGCCGCTGCTGGAAGATTTCAATCCCGGCGACGAGGAACTCACCCACGCCGTCTATGTCGGCCAAGGCAAGTATCTGCCGGCGCGGGTGCGGGCGTTTTTGGACTTTTTGGTCGAGACTGTTCGGCTGACTTGAGCCCAAAAAAAGATAGGGAGCCTGCCGGCTCCCGAAGCATCAAATCGAAGGTAAATTGAACTACTTTTTCGGCACAAAGGGCGCCGGCCGCCGGCCGGCCGCCTGACGCTCCAGCATCCAGCCCGGGTATTCGGCGGGCAGGGCACTGACTTCGTCGAGGCGAACAAGATCATCGGCATCGAGCTGCAACTCGGTGGCTGCAAGGTTCTGTTCCAGCTGCTCCATGCGGCTGGCGCCGATGATGACGCTCATCACGAATGGCTTGGCCAGGACATAGCCGAGCGCCACCGTGGCGACGCTGACGCCGTGCTTGACGGCGATCTCGCGCATGACAGCGACCGCTGCCCAGGCACGGTCCTCATTGACCGGCGGGAAATTGAAGCTGGCGCGACGGCCCTCGCCATTGCCGGGGGCGCCCGGTCCGTATTTGCCGGAGAGCAGGCCGCCAGCCATCGGCGACCAGACCATCAGCCCGAGTTTCTCCTCGTTGAGCAGCGGCACGATTTCGCGCTCGAGATCGCGGCCGGCGATCGAATAATACGACTGCACGGTCTCGAAGCGGGCAAAGCCTTTGCGCTCCGCAATACCCAGCGCCTTGGCGATGCGCCAGGCCTGCCAGTTCGAGACGCCGACATAGCGGACCTTGCCGGCGGCAACCAGGTCGTCGAGCGCCCGCAGCGTTTCGTCGATCGGCGTCACCGTGTCGGTGCCGTGCAGCTGGTAGAGATCGATGTGATCGAGCTGTAGCCGCTCGAGGCTGCTCTCGACCGAATCCATGATGTGGCCGCGCGAGGAACCGCGCTGGTTCGGGCCGCCGCCCATGGCGCCATGAACCTTGGTGGCGATGATCACGTCCTGACGGTTGACGCCAAGGTTCCTGAGCGACTGGCCGAGAAGCCGTTCCGAGGCGCCGAAGGAATAGACATCCGCCGTGTCGAAGAAATTGACGCCGGCGGCGAGGGAGCGGGCAACGATCTCGTCGACGCCCTTCTGGTCGAGGCTGGCGATCAGGCCCCATTGGGCATTCTCGCCGGCCGCGCCGAACGTCATCGTGCCGAGGCAAAGTTCGGAGACGAACATCCCCGTATTTCCAAGTTGATTGTAACGCATGGTGGCTCCAGACGGGTTGAGAATAACTCGACCCATATAGGAACGAAACGTTCCGTTTCTATACGCTGGCTTAGTCAATGTCAGCCTGTGGCCTAAGGTCGGCTGCGCCTCATCTGGCGCCGAAAATCGCCGATCCAACCCTGACACTGGTCGCGCCGAAGGCGATCGCGGTTTCGTAGTCGCCGGACATGCCCATGGAGAGCTTGTCGACGCAGGCCTCGAGCCCAAGCTTTTCCAGCAGCGCGAAATGCGGACCGGGGTTCTCGTCGGCCGGCGGAATGCACATCAGCCCTTCGATGGCGAGGGCGTGAACCGAGCGGCAGCGGGCGACGAAGGCGACAGCCTCGCGTGGCTCGATGCCGGCCTTTTGCGGCTCGGAGCCGGTGTTGACCTGGACATAGAGCCTTGGCGTCCTGCCCTGCCTGGCGATTTCCTTGGCCAGCTCTGCGGCGATCTTTTCACGGTCGATGGTTTCGATGACGTCGAACAATGCCACCGCTTCCTTGGCCTTGTTCGATTGCAGCGGACCGATCAGATGCAGCTCGACGTCGGGAAACGCCGTCCGCAGTGCCGGCCATTTGGCTTGTGCTTCCTGGACGCGGTTTTCGCCGAAGACGCGCTGGCCGGCCTCGATGACGGGGCGGATATCGGCGGCGTCGAAGGTTTTCGAGACCGCGACCAGCGTCACCGCTCCGGCCTCACGGCCTGCCTCGCGCTCGGCGGCAGCGATCCTTGCCTTGACCGTGAAAAGCTGTTCGGCGGCGCTCGCCATGCCTATATCCTGCCTGTGTTTGGCTTTTCGCCGGATCGCCGCAGTTGACGGGTCCGGCAATCCATGGTGAACACCGCGACGATATTTCCTGAGCCGCCCGGGCATTGTCCGGCGGCTCGCGCATGCTTTTAAGTGAAAAACACCCGATGGCAACCGAACGATACAATCCGCGCGCGTCAGAGCCCAAATGGCAGAAGGCCTGGGACGCCAAGAAGCTGTTCGAAGCCGACAATGACGACCCGCGCCCGAAATACTACGTGCTGGAGATGTTCCCCTATCCGTCGGGGCGCATCCATATCGGCCATACCCGCAACTATACGATGGGCGATGTGGTGGCGCGCTACAAGCGGGCCAAGGGTTTCAATGTGCTGCACCCGATGGGCTGGGACGCCTTTGGCATGCCAGCCGAAAACGCGGCGATGCAGAACAAGGTCCATCCCAAGGACTGGACCTATCAGAACATCGCCGCCATGCGCGAGCAGCTCAAGGTCATGGGCCTGTCGCTCGATTGGGCGCGCGAGTTCGCCACCTGCGATGTCGACTACTATCACCGCCAGCAGATGCTGTTCCTCGATTTCGTCGAGAAGGGGCTGGTGACGCGCAAATCCTCCAAGGTCAACTGGGATCCGGAGGACATGACGGTGCTTGCCAACGAGCAGGTCATCGACGGACGCGGCTGGCGCTCAGGCGCGCTGGTGGAACAGCGCGAGCTGACGCAGTGGTTCTTCAAGATCACCGATTATGCGCAGGATCTGCTGGATTCGCTCGATCAGCTCGACGACTGGCCGGAAAAAGTGAAGCTGATGCAGGCGAACTGGATCGGCCGTTCAGAAGGGCTGCTGATCCGCTGGCCGCTGGTCAAGCCAATCGCCGGCGAGCATGAGCTCGAAGTCTATACGACAAGGCCCGACACGATCTTCGGCGCGTCCTTCATGGCGATTGCGGCCGACCATCCGCTGGCCAAAAAGGCCGCCGAAGACAATCCGGCACTGGCAAAGTTCATCGACGAAGTCCGCCATATGGGCACTTCGGCGGCGGCCTTGGAGACGGCCGAGAAGAAGGGTTTCGATACCGGCATTCGCGTCGTCCATCCGTTCGACGAGAGGTGGACGCTACCCGTCTACGTCGCCAATTTCGTGCTGATGGACTATGGCACCGGCGCCATCTTCGGCTGCCCGGCACATGACCAGCGCGACCTCGACTTCGCCAACAGATACGGCCTTCCGGTCATTCCGGTGGTGATGCCGGAAGGCGAGAATCAAGGAAGCTTCCAGGTCATCGACGAGGCTTACGTCGATGATGGCGCGATGATCAATTCGCGCTTCCTCGACGGCATGAAGCCGGATCAGGCATTCGACGAGGTGGCGAAGCTGCTGGAACAAAGGACCATCGGCAACCGGCCGATGGCCGAGCGCAAGGTGAATTTCCGCCTGCGCGACTGGGGCATTTCGCGCCAGCGCTATTGGGGCTGCCCGATCCCGATGATCCATTGCGAGGATTGCGGCGTGGTGCCGGTGCCGAAAGCCGACCTGCCGGTCAAGCTGCCGGACGACATCGAGTTCGACCGGCCGGGCAATCCGCTCGATCGCCATCCGACATGGCGGCACGTCAAATGCCCGCGTTGCGGCAAGGATGCGCGGCGCGAAACCGACACGATGGACACATTTGTCGATTCTTCGTGGTATTTCGCGCGCTTCACCGCGCCGTGGGCAAACGATCCGACCGATCCCGAGGCCGCGACTGAATGGCTGCCGGTCGACCAGTATATTGGCGGTATTGAGCATGCGATCCTGCATTTGCTCTATTCGCGCTTTTTCACCCGCGCCATGCGCGAGACCGGCCATGTCGATCTCGCCGAGCCGTTCAGGGGCCTGTTCACGCAAGGCATGGTGGTACACGAGACCTATCGGGTTGGCGGCGCCTCGAACGGCCGCTGGCTTGCGCCAAGCGAGGTCAGGCTGGAAGACGCCGACGGCAAGCGCCGCGCCTTCGAAATCGCCACCGGCGAAGAGGCGGTGATCGGTCCGCTCGAAAAAATGTCGAAGTCGAAGAAGAATACGGTGAGTCCGGAAGAGATCACCGACGGCTACGGCGCCGATACGGCGCGCTGGTTCATGCTGTCGGACTCGCCGCCCGAGCGCGATGTCGAATGGACCGACGAGGGTGCGGCCGGCGCGCATCGCTTCATCCAGCGCATCTGGCGCCTGGTGTCGACGGCTGCCGAATCGCTCGCCGGAGTCCGGCCAGAGGCGGCGAAGGACGGCGAGGCCGGGACAGTGTCCAAGGCCGCGCACAAGATCCTGAAGTTGGTCGGCGAGGATATCGAAAAGCTCGCCTTCAACCGCGCCATCGCCCGCATCTATGAGCTCGCCAATGCCTTGACCGTACCGCTCAACGAGGCGGCAGAGGGCAAGGCCGGTCCGGCCCTGCAAGCGGCCTGCCGTGAGGCCGTCGAGATCCTGGTGCACCTGATCGCGCCGGTCATGCCGCATCTGGCCGAGGAGTGCTGGCAGACGCTCGGCGGCACCGACCTTGTCGCCGAACGGCCCTGGCCGGACTACGATGCCTCGCTTGTCGTCGACGCCGAGATCGTGCTGCCGGTCCAGGTCAACGGCAAGAAGCGCGGTGATTTGACAATTGCCCGCGACGCGGACCAAGGTGCGGTCGAAAAAGCGGTTCTGGCTCTCGAGTTCGTGCAGAAAGCGCTCGAAGGTAAGGCGCCGCGCAAGGTGATCATCGTGCCGCAGAGGATCGTCAATGTCGTTGCCTGATCCGAAAAAAGCGGAGCTGACGCTGCGCCGTGTCGTGCTTTACGGGCTGCTCGCCTCGGTGGCGCTGGTTTCCGCCTGCACGGTGCGCCCGCTCTATTCGAGCGCGCCGCTGATCGCCGGCTCGCAGGTCGGCGCCGCTGCCGAGCTGGCATTGATCTCGGTCAAGCCGGTCAAGACCCGCTACGCCCAGCAGGTCCGCAACAATTTGATCTTCGCGCTCGGCCAGGGCGCCGGCGAGCCGGCTTCGCCGGTCTATTCGCTTGATCTCGGCGTCTCCGAACTCGTCGAATCGGCGGCAATCGAGCAGGTCACGACCGACGAGGACGAGCCGACCGCCGGCACTGTGACGCTGACTGCCAACTATGTGCTCAGCGATGCCAAGACGGGCACGGTCATAGCGAGGGGCAAGCGCTCGATTCCGTCGTCATACGACAGGCCGCGCCAGGAATTCGCGTCATACCGGGCCCAGATCGACGCCGAGAACCGTGCGGCGCGCGAGCTGGCAGATGTGCTGCGGCTGTCGATTGCCCAGGATCTGATCAAGCACGGCAGGCCGGCGGCAAGCTAGGTCTTTCCAGAGTGCGCAATCTGCAAAAAAAGGCCGATTGCTCGGCCTTTTTTGTTCGTAGGACAGTCGCTTCAGCCGATCTTCTGCCCGGTCTTTGCCCAGTCGGCGAGGAACAGTTCCAGGCCCTTGTCGGTCAGCGGGTGCTTGACCAGCGCCTTGAGCGTCGCCGGCGGCGCGGTGATGACATCGGCACCGATCAGCGCCGCCTGCTTGACATGGTTCACGGTACGCACCGAAGCGGTCAGGATTTCAGTCTGGAAGTCATAATTGTCGTAGATGGTGCGGATATCGGCAATCAGCTCCATGCCGTCCCAGCCGCTGTCGTCGATGCGGCCGACGAAGGGCGAGATGAAGGAGGCGCCGGCCTTGGCGGCGAGCAGCGCCTGGGTGGCCGAGAAGCACAGCGTGACGTTGACCATGCGGCCGTCCGACCGGATGTCCTTGCAGGCCCTCAGGCCGTCGAGCGTCAGCGGCACCTTGATGCAGACATTGTCGGCGATCCTGGCCAGGATCTTGGCCTCCGCCATCATGTCCTTGTATTCGGTGGCGACGACTTCGGCCGAGACCGGGCCCTTGACGATCTCGCAGATCTCCCTTGTGACGTCGGCGATCTTGCCGCCGGATTTCAGGATCAGCGACGGATTGGTGGTTACGCCGTCGAGCAGCCCCAAATCGTTCAGCTCGCGGATTTCCTTGACATCGGCGGTGTCGACAAAAAATTTCATGGCGGTCTCCTGAAGATTTTTCATGTGCACGTCATGCACATTTGGGGTCGGACTTTGATCTAGACCAAAGTCGGGGCAAGGTCACGCCTCATGATCGAAGATTCGCCCTTTGTCGCGGCCGCACCGGTGCTGGTGCCGATGCCCGCCGAGCGCCCCTACACCTATGCCGTGCCGGCTGGCATGCGCGTCGTGCCGGGCTCGATCGTGCGCGTTCCGCTTGGGCCTCGCCAGGTCGCCGGCATCGTCTGGGACGGCGCCGTCGAAAAGGTCGACGCGAAGAAATTGCGGCCGATCGAGCAGGTTTTCGACTGCCCGCCGATCGACCGCGCGATGCGGCGTTTTGTCGATTGGGTGGCGCAGTACACGCTGTCGCCGCCCGGCATGGTGGCGCGCATGCTGCTCAGGGCGCCGGAGGCGTTCGATCCGGAGCCGTGGATCGAAGGGCTGCAGCGCACCTTCGCCAAGCCCGACCGGATGACGGAGGCGAGGATGCGCGTGCTGGAGACAGCCGAAGGCGGACTTGCCTGGACGCGATCCGGCCTGGCGCATGCGGCAGGCGTGTCGTCGACGGTGGTGGACGGGCTGCGGGCGCAGGGCGTATTCGAGACGGTGATGATCCCGCCGCGGCCGGTGGTCGCAGCACCCGATCCCGGCTACGCCGTGCCTTCACTGATGCCCGACCAGAGCGAAGCAGCCGAGATGCTGCGCACCAACGTCGCGACCGGCACATTCGGCGTCACCCTGCTCGATGGTGTAACCGGATCCGGCAAGACGGAGGTCTATTTCGAGGCGGTTGCGGCCGCGCTCGATCGCGGCAAGCAGGTGCTGATCCTGCTGCCGGAAATTGCGCTGACCCACGCTTTTCTCGAACGCTTCCAGGAGCGGTTCGGTGCCAAGCCGGCGGAATGGCACTCGGATCTGCCGCCAAGGATGCGCGAAAAGGTCTGGCGGCAGGTGGCGGAAGGCGGCGCGCGGGTCGTCGCCGGCGCGCGCTCGGCGCTGTTCCTGCCGTTCAGGGAGCTTGGACTGATCGTCGTCGACGAAGAGCACGACCCCGCCTACAAGCAGGAGGATCGCGTCTTTTACAACGCGCGCGACATGGCCGTGGTGCGCGGCCATATCGGCGGTTTTCCGGTCGTGCTCGCTTCGGCGACACCGTCGGTCGAAAGCCGGGTCAATGCCAGCCAGGGCCGCTACAGCAGGGCGGTGCTTTCGGCGCGCTTTGCCGAGGCGGCACTTCCCGATCTCAAGACGGTCGACATGCGCCGCGCGCCGCCGGCACGCGGCGGCTTCCTGTCGCCGGTGCTGCTCGGCCATATGCGGCAGACGCTGGAAAGAAAGGAACAGTCGCTGCTGTTCCTCAACCGGCGCGGCTATGCGCCGCTGACGCTCTGCCGGGTCTGCGGCCACCGCTTCGGCTGTCCGGTCTGCTCGGCCTGGCTGGTCGAGCACCGCTTTCGCGGCCAGCTCGTCTGCCACCACTGCGGGCACAATGAACGCCGGCCCGAAGCCTGTCCGGAATGCGGCACGCTCGATCATCTGGTCGCCTGCGGGCCAGGCGTCGAGCGCATCGCCGAGGAGGTCGTCGCGCATTTCCCCGATGCCCGCACCATCGTCTTGTCGTCGGACCTGATGGGCGGCGTGCGGCGGCTGCGGCTCGAGCTTGAAGCCATCGCCAATGGCGAGGCCGACATCGTCATCGGCACGCAACTCGTCGCCAAGGGCCACAACTTCCCCAATATGACGCTGGTCGGTGTGGTCGATGCCGATCTCGGCCTTGCCAATGGCGACCCGCGCGCCGCCGAGCGCACCTTCCAACTGCTCAGCCAGGTGACCGGCCGCGCCGGTCGCACCGGCAAGAAAAGCCTCGGCCTGCTGCAGACCTTCCAACCCGACCACCCGGTGATGCGCGCGATCGTCTCAGGCGATGCCGAGGCCTTCTACGAGCGCGAGATCGCCGAGCGTGAGCGGGCGGGGCTGCCGCCCTTCGGCAGGCTCGCCGGCGTCATCGTCAGCGCGGTGACACGGGCCGAAGCCGAAGCGCACGCCCGTGGCCTGCGTCGCGCCGCGCCGCAAGCCACCGACCTGTTCGTGCTCGGCCCGGCCGAGGCGCCGCTGTCATTGATCGGCGGCCGCCATCGCTTTCGCCTGCTGATCCAAGGCGAACGGCGCGCCGACATGCAAGGGTTCATTCGCACCATGCTGGCTGAGGGGCCGAGGATAAGGGGCTCGGTGCGAGTCCAGGTCGACATCGACCCGCAGAGCTTTTTGTAACTCGCTTGAGTGTATTAATCGGCCGCAGGCGGGTCTTGCAGTATGTTCCAGCACCACACGTCGAGCGCTTCAAAGTGTCGGATATTGGCTGTTATCACAGTAAGCTCTTTGATTGCTGCCGTGGCGCCGATGAGTATGTCAGCTAAGCCTGGATTTCTCCCCTGCGCAGAGGCTGCTTCCTCCATTTGGCCTGCTCTTCGCGCAATATCGGTATCGACCTCCAGAATCTGACCAGCAAACCCTTCGATGATATCATTGAGCCAAGTAGTAAGACTCTCCACCCGTTTTGTAGCACCCGCACGATCGAGCTTGCGTATGCCCTTCTCGATTTCAACGATTGCTATTACAGGTACGAACAGCGTCTGCTTTTCGCCTTGCGTTACAATCCATGTGGAAACATCTTTTGCAAGCTCCGGCTTTCCGGGCGCGAAGGCGGATAGAATCGATGTATCGATGAGATAGCCATTCAAAGATCGACATCCCGCGAGGGTGCTTCGTTCCTCTCAAGTTCTATCCCTCCGGGATAGGTCAAAAGAAATTCCCCGAAGTTCCGGCGCTTGACGGGATACAGCTTTTGAACGTCCTCGATCGAGACGATCGCCGCCGCTGGTTTACCATGCTTCGTAATGATGGTTGGTTCGCCGTTCTCCGCGGCCTCGACGAGCGCCGAGAATCCTGCCTTGGCATCCCGAACCTGCATCGTTTTCACAACCGCTCTCCTGTGGTCTCATGTGGTCATAATATATAGCAACTATACAGGAAAGGAACAGGCCTAGCTTGCTCGACGGGATGAGCTGGAATCGGCGGCGACCTCTTATCGCCCGCTGAAAGAGATCGTGCGTGAGTGTCCAATATCTATCTGGCGAATGTCTCTTGCTTCGCTAAACTGCCCGAGATTTCAGGGATGCATCTACGAGGGGGACAAGATGGAATTTGCGTTTCCATGGCCGATGAGCCAGGGCGAGTGGCTGGCATGGTCAAGCGCCGTCGTGACCTTGCTTTTCGGGCTGCTGCTGTTCCTGGCGCCAGGGCTGGCCTTCCGGATTCTTAGGCTGCAGGTCAAGCCCGAGAAGGCGGCGGCGATCGCCGAAGGTCGCGGCAGGATGTCGGGCTTCTATCTCGGTGTCAGCCTGTGCTGCATCCTCTTGGCGCAGCCGCTGCTCTATATGGCGCTCGGCTTCTCCTGGCTGTTCACCGCCTTCGGCCGGCTGCTGTCGATGATGTCGGACGGCGCCAACACGCCGTTCAACTGGGCTTCCATCGTCGTCGAGCTGGTGCTGGCGGCGCTGCCGCTTGCCTTCGCCTTCGGCTTTTTGCCCTGAATCAGGGATCAATCCGGGGTTGGTTGCTGAACTCGCCCGGCGGATGCGACAATAGTGCCTGAAAACCATGCCGGACGACGCATTGCGGTCTGAAAATGCCTGTGCTAGACGGCAATCGACTTTCGACCGGGGATAGCGGAAGCCGCGCCTCCGTGCTTGGAAAAATGCAGTAAGGTCAAAGATTTAGCCAGAGTTTTTGCTCGCGCCAACAATCTGCGGCCTGTCAGACAAGAGAAAAGACGGTCCGTGGCCCAATCGTCATCGCCAATCTCAGGTGTCGCAGAACGCTATGCGGGTTCGCTGTTCGAACTCGCGCTGCAGGCCAATTCGGTCGCCGGCGTCGAGGCCGACCTCAACAGGTTCGAAACGATGCTCGAAGGCAGCGCTGACCTTTCGCGGCTGATCAGGAGCCCTGTCTTCTCCAGCGAGGACCAGGCCAAGGCGATCGCCGCGATCGCCGACAGAGCAGGGATTACCGGCCTCACCGGCAATTTCCTGCGCGTCGTTGCCCAGAATCGCCGGCTGTTCGCCGTGCCCGGCATGATCAAGGCGTTCCGCCAGATCGCCGCCGAACACCGCGGCGAGACCGCTGCCGAGGTCACCTCGGCGCATGCGCTGACGCCTGCCCAGGAAACCGAGCTGAAAGCAGCGCTGAAAAGCGTCGCCGGCAAGGACGTGGCGATCACGGTCACCGTCGATCCGTCGCTGCTCGGCGGACTGGTGGTCAAGATCGGCTCGCGCCAGATCGATACGTCGCTCAAAACCAAACTCAATTCGCTCAAGCTTGCACTGAAAGAGGTCGGCTGATGGACATCCGCGCCGCGGAAATTTCCGCAATTCTGAAAGACCAGATCAAGAATTTCGGCAAGGAGGCCGAGGTCTCCGAAGTCGGCCAGGTGCTGTCCGTCGGTGACGGTATCGCCCGCGTCTACGGCCTCGACAATGTCCAGGCCGGCGAGATGGTCGAGTTCCCCGGCGGCATCCGCGGCATGGCGCTCAACCTCGAAGCCGACAATGTCGGCGTCGTCATCTTCGGCGCCGACCGCGACATCAAGGAAGGCGACACCGTCAAGCGCACCGGCGCCATCGTCGATGCGCCCGTCGGCATGGGCCTGCTCGGCCGCGTCGTCGACGCGCTCGGCAACCCGATCGACGGCAAAGGCCCGATCCAGGCCACCGAACGCAAGCGCGTCGACGTCAAGGCGCCCGGCATCATCCCGCGCAAATCGGTGAACGAGCCGATGTCGACCGGCCTCAAGGCCATCGACGCGCTGATCCCGGTCGGCCGCGGCCAGCGCGAGCTGGTCATCGGCGACCGCCAGACCGGCAAGACCGCGATCATCCTCGACACCATGCTCAACCAGAAATCGGTGCACGACAACGGCCCTGAGAAGGAAAAGCTGTACTGCGTCTATGTCGCCGTCGGCCAGAAGCGCTCGACGGTGGCGCAGTTCGTCAAGGTCCTGGAAGAGCGCGGCGCGCTCGACTATTCGATCATCATCGCCGCGACCGCCTCCGATCCGGCGCCGATGCAGTTCCTGGCGCCGTTCACCGCCTGCACCATGGGCGAATATTTCCGCGACAACGGCATGCACGCGCTGATCAGCTACGACGATCTGTCGAAGCAGGCCGTCGCCTATCGCCAGATGTCGCTGCTGCTGCGCCGTCCTCCGGGCCGCGAGGCCTATCCCGGCGACGTCTTCTACCTGCACTCGCGCCTGCTCGAGCGCGCTGCCAAGCTCAACGACGAAAATGGCGGCGGGTCTCTGACGGCGCTGCCGATCATCGAAACGCAGGCCAACGACGTTTCGGCCTATATCCCGACCAACGTCATCTCGATCACCGACGGCCAGATCTTCCTGGAAACCAATCTGTTCTTCCAGGGCGTGCGCCCGGCGGTCAATGTCGGCCTTTCGGTGTCGCGCGTCGGCTCCTCGGCGCAGATCAAGGCGATGAAGCAGGTTGCCGGATCGATCAAGGGCGAGCTCGCGCAGTACCGCGAAATGGCTGCTTTCGCGCAGTTCGGCTCCGACCTCGATGCCGCCACGCAACGCCTGCTCAACCGCGGCTCGCGCCTGACCGAGCTGTTGAAGCAGCCGCAATTCTCGCCGCTCAAGGTCGAGGAGCAGGTCGCGGTGATCTTCGCCGGCGTCAACGGCTATCTCGACAAGCTGACGATCAACCAGGTCGGCAAGTTCGAGCATGGCCTGTTGTCGCATATGCGCTCGGCCGGCAAGGACGTGCTCGACGGCATCCGCAAGGAGAAGGCGCTGTCCGACGATCTGCGCGCCAGGCTGAAGGCAGAAATCGACGCCTTCGCCAAGACCTTTGCTTGAGCAGGACGGACGGGATCAGGTTTGAAGCATGCCTTCGTTAAAAGACCTTCGTAACCGTATCGCCTCGGTCAAGGCGACGCAGAAGATCACCAAGGCGATGCAGATGGTCGCCGCGGCGAAGCTGCGTCGCGCGCAGGAAGCGGCGGAAGCGGCGCGTCCCTATTCGGAGCGCATGGGCGCGGTGCTGGCCAATATCACCCAGGCGATCGGCGGCGGCGGCGATGCCCCGGCGCTGATGACCGGCACCGGCAAGGACGACGTGCATCTGCTTGTTGTCTGCACGGCCGAACGCGGCCTGTGCGGCGGCTTCAATTCGCAGATCGCCCGTTTTGCCCGCGACCACATCCGCAAGCTTCTGGCCGACGGCAAGCAGGTCAAGATCATCTGCGTCGGCAAGAAGGGGTTTGACATATTGCGCCGCGACTACGGCGCGCTGATCATCGAGCGTGTCGACCTGCGCGAGGTCAAGACGCTGGGCTTCGTCAATGCCGATGCCATCGCCAAGAAGGTGATCCACCTGTTCAACGAAGGCGGCTTCGATATCTGCACGCTGTTCTATTCGCAGTTCAAGTCGGTGATCAGCCAGATCCCGACGGCGCAGCAAATTATCCCGGCGGGCGCGCCTGCGGCTGGCGCGGAAGTGAGGGATGGCGGCAGCGCCGTCTACGAATACGAGCCGGAGCCGGGCGAGATCCTCTCCGATCTCATCCCGCGCAACATTTCCGTGCAGGTTTTTCGCGCGCTGCTCGAGAATGCTGCCGGCGAGATGGGCGCCAAGATGAGCGCCATGGACAATGCGACGCGCAACGCCGGCGACATGATCAACAAATTGTCGATCACCTACAACCGCCAGCGGCAGGCGCAGATCACCAAGGAATTGATCGAAATCATTTCGGGCGCCGAGGCGCTCTAGGCACGCCCACAAGGAGGTCATCGACCTCAAGCGTGTGAGAAACAAAGAGACGAAAAGGGTAAGAACGATGGCGAAAGCAGCGACCCCGAAGACGGTAGCCCCGAAGGCCGCGGCACCAGCGAAGGCTCCGGCGGCAGCAAAGGCCGCTCCGGCCAAGAAGGCGGCAGCAACCAAGGCCGCCGCTGTGAATGCGCCGGCCGCCACCATCAAGAAAACCGGCCTGGCAGGCAAGGTTCGCCAGGTCATCGGCGCCGTTGTCGACGTCCAGTTCGGCGAACATCTGCCGGCGATCCTGAACGCGCTTGAGACGATCAACGTCGGCAATCGCCTGGTGCTAGAGGTGGCCCAGCATCTGGGCGAAAACACCGTGCGCTGCATCGCCATGGACTCGACCGAAGGTCTGGTCCGCGGCCAGGACGTCTATGATACCGGCGCTCCGATCACCGTGCCGGTCGGCCCGGGCATGCTCGGCCGCATCATCAACGTCATCGGCGAGCCGGTCGACGAGGCAGGCCCGGTCGACGGCATCGAGATGCGCTCGATTCACCAGCCGGCGCCGACCTATGTCGAGCAGTCGACGGAAGCGCAGATCCTGGTCACCGGCATCAAGGTGCTCGACCTGCTGGCCCCCTATGCCCGCGGCGGCAAGATCGGCCTGTTCGGCGGCGCCGGCGTCGGCAAGACGGTGCTGATCCAGGAACTGATCAACAACGTCGCCAAGGCGCATGGCGGCTTCTCGGTGTTCGCCGGCGTCGGCGAGCGCACCCGCGAAGGCAACGACCTCTATCACGAGTTCATCGAGTCCGGCGTCAACAAGAAGGGCGGCGGCGAAGGCTCCAAGGCCGCGCTCGTCTATGGCCAGATGAACGAGCCGCCGGGCGCCCGCGCCCGCGTCGGCCTGACCGGGCTGACGGTTGCCGAATATTTCCGCGATCAGGGCCAGGACGTGCTGTTCTTCGTAGACAACATCTTCCGTTTCACGCAGGCGGGCTCGGAAGTGTCGGCGCTGCTCGGCCGCATTCCTTCGGCCGTGGGCTACCAGCCGACGCTGGCCACCGACATGGGTGCGCTGCAGGAGCGTATCACCACGACGACCAAGGGTTCGATCACCTCGGTGCAGGCGATCTATGTGCCGGCCGACGACCTGACCGACCCTGCACCGGCGACCTCGTTCGCCCACCTCGACGCGACGACCGTGCTCAACCGCGCGATTTCGGAAAAGGGCATCTATCCGGCGGTCGATCCGCTCGATTCGACCTCGCGCATGCTCGACCCGATGGTTGTCGGCGAAGAGCATTACCAGGTCGCCCGCCAGGTGCAGTCGATCCTTCAGCGCTACAAGTCGCTGCAGGACATCATCGCCATCCTGGGCATGGACGAGCTGTCGGAAGAGGATAAGCAGACCGTGGCCCGCGCCCGCAAGATCGAGCGCTTCCTGTCGCAGCCCTTCTTCGTCGCCGAAGTGTTCACCGGCGCACCGGGCAAGCTGGTCGACCTCGCCGACACCATCAAGGGCTTCAAGGGCCTTTGCAACGGCGATTACGACCATCTGCCGGAGGCCGCCTTCTACATGGTCGGCGGCATCGAGGAAGCGGTCGAGAAGGCACAGCGCCTGGCCGCTGAAGCGGCCTGATGGTGAATGGTCGATAGTGAATTGTGAATGGGGAGTAGCGGATAGGAAATCGGGGTTGAGTGAAGGTCATTCTTTCTGACTATTCACCATTCACCATTCACCAGTCGCTAAATTGATCATGCCTGAAGCTTTCAAATTCGAACTGGTCTCGCCGGAGCGCCTCTTGGTTTCCGAGCAGGTCGAATCCGTCGTCATTCCGGGCGCCGAGGGCGAAATGACTGTCATGGCGCATCACGCGCCGGTCATGACGACGATCAAGCCGGGCGTCGTCACGCTAAAGACCGCGCAAAGCAAGGAAGAGCGCTATGTGGTGTTCGGCGGCTTTGCCGACATCGTTCCGGCCGGCTGCACGCTGCTGGCGGAATCGGCTGTGGCCGTCGGCGACATCGACCGCGCCGACCTTGCCCGCCGCATCCAGGAGGCCAGGGAAGACGCCGCCGACGCCAAGGACGACCAGACCCGCAGCAAGGCCGAGCAGTTCCTCAACCAGCTTACGACGCTTGAAGGTGCGCTGTTGCCGGCTTAACAGGCGTCCCTTGCCTTCTCCCCTTGTGGGAGAAGGTGGATCGGCGCGCAGCGCCGAGACGGTTGAGGGGTGTTGGAAGAACTGAGACGGCGGCGATCCCTGGAGCACCCCTCATCCGACCGAGCTCCGCTCGGCCACCTTCTCCCACAAGGGGAGAAGGGGGGCTGGTCACACCGTCAGTGCCTCTACTGCGCGCATGACGCCGCGCAGTTCGGCGAGGCCCTTCAGGCGGCCGATGCAGGAATAGCCGGGGTTCACCTTCTTGCCGATGTCATCGACAATGGCATGGCCATGGTCCGGACGCATCGGCATCTGCCAGTCCGCCCTGCCTGCCGCCTTGCGCCGCCGCTCTTCGCCAATCAGCGCCGACACGACCGCCACCATGTCGGTGTCGCCGTCGAGGTGCTCGGCTTCGTGGAAGGAGCCGTCGGGCTCCTTGGTGACGTTGCGCAGATGGGCGAAATGGATGTTTTCGGCGAATGCCTTTGCCATTGCCGGCAGATCGTTCTGCGCGCCCGCGCCGTAGGAGCCGGTGCACAGCGTCAGCCCGTTGGCTGGCGAAGCGACCGCGTCGAGCAGCGCGCGGGCATCATTGGCGTTGGAAACGATGCGCGGCAGGCCGAACAGCGAAAAGGGCGGATCGTCGGGGTGGATCGCCAATCTGACGCCGGCCTCTTCGGCCACCGGCACGATCTCGCGCAGGAAGGCAAACAGGTTTTCGCGCAGGCCTTCGGTGGAGACGTCCTTGTAGAGGTCGAGGGCGCGGCGGAAGCTTGCCCGATCGAAGATGAATTCGCGCGCCGGGACCCAGCCGATCAGGTTGCGCTCCAGCCTTGCCTTGTCGCTGTCGCTCATCCCTTCCAGCCGCGCACGCGCGGCCTCGATACGGGCCGGTGAGTGATCGGCCTCCGCCCCTTCTCGCTCAAGGATGAAGACGTCATAGGCGCAGAGCTCGACGACATCGAAGCGCAGCGCCGTGCCGCCATGCGGCATCGGGTAATCGAGGTCGGTGCGCGTCCAGTCGGTGATCGCCATGAAATTATAGCAGACGGTATTGATCCCGGCGGCGGCGACGGCGCGGACCGACGCCTTGTAATTGTCGATCAGGCTGCGCCAGTTGCCGCTGCGGGTCTTGATGTCCTCGTGCACGACGATGCTCTCGACCACATCCCAGGTCAGGCCTGCTGCCTCGATCTCGGCCTTGCGCCTGGCGATCTCGTCCGCCGGCCAGGCGCGGCCGTCATTGAGGTGATGCAGCGCGCTTACGATGCCGACGGCGCCGGCTTGACGGACATGGGCAAGCGTCACCGGATCGTCCGGCCCGAACCAGCGCCAGGTTTGTCTCATGGCTTCTCACTGCCTATGCCAAGCGCCGCGAAGGCAGCGGCAGGTCCGCCCCGCCGCAGGCGCTCGAGATGGGCTGCCGTCAGATCGATCAGTGTCATGCGGTGGGCATGGTCCTTGGCGAAGCCGGCGAAATCGAATATCGCTGTCACCGTTTCACCAGCCGGTCGGCTGCCGAGCGCCGTAAGCCGAGTGTCGATCGGGTCGGTGAAATGGGCTTCCGGCAAGGTTTTGCCGCGCGCCTCGCAAGCGGCGATCCAGGCCGCCACCACCAGCATCAGATGCGCGGGCGGGTCACCGGCGCCCAGCCGATCGAGGGCCGAGGCGACGATGCGCTGCGGCAGCTTCTGGCTGCCGTCATTGGCGATCTGCGCCGTGCGATGGGCGAGCGCGGTGTTCGAATAGCGTTCGGCGAGCTGGGCCGTGTAGCCGGCCGTATCGAGCCCGGCGTCCTGCGGCAGCGTCGGGATGGCCTCGGCCCATAGTCCGTCGACGAATTGCCGGATCGCCGGATCGGCAAAGGCGCGGTCGACCGTGTCGTAGCCGCTGAGCAGGCCGAGATAGGCGATTGCCGAATGCGAACCGTTGAGCAGCCGCAGCTTCATGTCCTCGAAGGGCCCGACGTCGCCGACCATGGTGACGCCGAACTTTTCCCAGGCCGGCCTGCCTGCCGGGAAATCATCCTCGACCACCCATTGGCAGAACGGCTCGGTCATCACCGGCCAGGCATCCTCGACGCCGAGCTCGACGGCGATACGCGCCCGGTCGGCATCGGTGGTCGCCGGCACGATGCGGTCGACCATGCTCGACGGGAAGGCGACGCCGTCGGCGATGTGTGCGGCGAGCCTGGCATCGCCTGAAGTGGCGAGCCTGGCATCGCCTGAAGTGGCGAGCCTGGCATCGCCTGAAGTGGCGAGCCTGGCATCGCGCAGTGCGGCGAATTCGACCAGCAGGCGGTGCAGCGTGGCACCATTGGCCGGAAGGTTGTCGCAGCAGAGCACGGTGAAAGGCTGGATGCCGGCGGCACGGCGGCGCGACAGCGCCTCGGTCAGGAAACCATGCGCCGTCCGTGGCATTTGCGGGTTGGCCAGATCATGGACGATGTCGGGGTGGGTATTGTCGAGGCCGCCGCCGGCTGCCCTCAAATAGGCCTTTTCGGTGATCGTCAGCGTGACGATGCGGGTGCGCGGATCGGTCAGGGCGGCGAGCACCGCAGCCGGATCTTCCGGCGCCACCAGGAGCGACAGGATCGAGCCGACGACGCGCAGCACTTCGCCGACGCTGCTCCTGATCGCCAGCGTGTAGTGGCCATCCTGCGGCGCCAGTGCGTCGCGCGTGTCAGGACTGCGCAAGGACACGCCGACAATGCCCCAGTCCGCCTCGCCCGCCGCCAGGCAGTCGTCGACATAGGCCGCCTGGTGGGCGCGATGGAAGGCACCGACGCCGAGATGGACGATGCCCGGTGCAATAGCGCCGCGGGCGTAGCGCGGGACCGCGACCGAAGCCGGCAGTGCTTTCAGCGTGCTGTTGGAAAGGCGTCTATTGGTCATTGCGCCACGTGTCTGATCGAGATTGTTGGGTCACTGCTGGCAGGCGGCGTAACACCCGATGCCGTCACGCACAATGGGCAATGGCCGACGAAAAGTCATCATACAACAACCCAGTTTTTGTATGTTGACATTATTTCTTTCCAACCCTACCGATGTTCGGATTGGGAGGATTCACGTGGCCGCATTGACGGATCCGGACTTGCTGTTTGCCGCCGAGGCGCGCCCGCGTTCGTTGGCCCGCGATCTCTATGCCGCGGTCAAAGACCTTCCGATCGTCAGCCCGCACGGCCACACCGATCCGCGCTGGTATGCGCTCAACGAGGCGTTTCCCGATCCGGCGCAGTTGCTGATCGTGCCGGACCACTACATTTTCCGCATGCTGTTCAGCCAGGGCGTTCGGCTTGAGGAGCTTGGTGTGCCGACGCTTGACGGCTCGCCGGTTGAAACCGACGGTAGAACGATCTGGCGGTGCTTCGCCGAGCATTATTACCTGTTCCGCGGCACGCCGACCCGGCTGTGGTTCGACCATGTGCTTGCCCATCTGTTCGGCATCGACGAGCCGCTGACGGCCGCAACCGCCGACCGCCATTACGATATGATCTCGACCTTGCTGCAGTGGGAGAATTTTCGCCCGCGAGCGCTGTTCGAGCGCTTCAATATTGAAGTCATCGCAACGACCGAAGGCGCGCTCGACGATCTCAGATGGCACCAGATGATCCGCGACAGCGGCTGGGAGGGCCGCGTCGTCACCGCCTATCGGCCGGATGCGATCGTCGATCCCGACTTCGAAGGGTTCTCGGCCAATCTCGACCGGCTTGGCGAGATCACCGGCTGCGACACCGGCAATTGGGCCGGCTATCTCGATGCGCATCGCCAGCGGCGCGCCTTCTTCAAGAGCTTTGGCGCGACTTCCTCCGATCACGGCCATTCGACGGCCGAAACCGCCAATCTCTCGGATGCCGCCGCGCAGGAGCTGTTCAACCGCATCCGCCGGGGCTCGGACGACGAGCGCGAGCGAAAGCTGTTCCGCGCCCAGATGCTGACCGAGATGGCCAAGATGAGCCGCGACGACGGGCTGGTCCTGCAGATCCATCCCGGCTCCTGGCGCAATCATTCGCCGGCTATCTTTCGCAAGTTCGGCAGGGACAAAGGCTTCGATATTCCGACGCGAACCGACTATGTGACGGCGCTGAAGCCGCTGCTCGACTGCGTCGGGCTGGAGCGCGACCTCACCATCATCCTCTTCACCCTCGACGAGACCAGCTATGCGCGCGAGCTGGCGCCGCTCGCCGGCGTCTACCCGGCATTGAAGCTCGGGCCGGCCTGGTGGTTCCACGACAGCCCCGAAGGCATGCGCAGGTTCCGTGAGATGACCACCGAAACCGCCGGTTTCTACAACACCGTCGGTTTCAACGACGATACCCGCGCCTTTCCATCCATACCGGCCCGCCATGATGTGGCGCGCCGGGTCGATTGCGCTTTTCTGGCGCGTCTCGTCGCCGAGCATCGGCTCGGCGAAGACGAGGCGCACGAGCTGGCGCACGAACTTGCCTATGCGCTCGCGAAAAAGGCGTACCGGCTCTAACGGCGCTTGCCGCCATCGTTCAAAAAGGGAGGAAACCAATGCTGCATTTTTCGAGACTGGCGGGAGCTACGCTAGTTGCCGCCGCACTGCTGGCCGGATCGGCAAGCGCCCAGACGGTCCTGCGCTCGTCCGACACCCACCCGGATGGCTATCCGACGGTCGAGGCAGTCAAATATTTCGGCGAGCTGGTGAAGGAGCGCACGGCCGGCCGCTATGTGGTCGAGATCTATCCTTCCGCGCAACTTGGCGAGGAAAAGGACACGATCGAGCAGGTGCGCACCGGCGTGATCGATCTCAACCGCGTCTCGATGGCGCCGTTCAACGGGCTCATCCCGGAGACCACCGTGCCCTCGCTGCCCTACATCTTCCGTTCGGAAGAGCATATGCACAAGGTCATGGACGGGGCGATCGGCGACCAGATCGCGGCGGCGTTCGACCAGGTCGGGCTGGTGTTGCTCGCCTTTTACGACGGCGGCTCGCGCTCCTTCTACAATTCGAAGAAGCCGATCAACACCGTAGCCGACATGGCCGGGATGAAGTTCCGCGTCATCCAGTCCGACATCTTCGTCGACATGGTGGCGGCACTCGGCGCCAACGCGACGCCGATGCCGTATGGCGAAGTGTATTCGGCGATCGAGACCGGGGTGATCGACGGCGCGGAGAACAATTTTCCGAGCTACGACACCGCCAAGCACGCGGAAGTCGCCAAGTACTATTCGCTCGACGAGCACACGATGGTGCCGGAAGCCTTCGTCATGGCGAAGTCGAGCTGGGACAAGCTGACGCCGGAAGACCAGGCGATCTTCAAGGCGGCCGCCAAGGAGAGCGTCGCCAAGCAGCGCGAGCTGTGGACCGCCAAGGTCAAGGAATCGCGCGCCAAGGTCGAGGCGGCCGGTTCGCAGATCACGACGCCGGACAAGCAGCCCTTCATCGACGCGATGGGGCCGGTCTACGAGAAGCACGTCAAGGACGACAAGCTGAAGGCCATGGTCGAAGCCATCAAGGCCGTGCAGTGATCAAGCGGCGGCGCGGACATTCCGTGCCGCCATCCTCCTGGGGAGAAAACCGGTGACTTCCAGCCCAAGACCAACACCGCTTCTGTCCGGCGTCGCGCAAGTGATGTCGCGCGTCAGCACGGCGGCGCTGTCGATCGCCGGCATCGGGCTGGTGCTGATGACCGCCTTCGTCGCCTGGCAGGTATTCGGCCGTTATGTTCTGAACCGTTCGCCGAGCTGGACCGAGCCGGGCTCGGTGATGCTGATGAGCTGGTTCATTTTCCTCGGCGCTGCCGTCGGCGTGCGCGAGAACTATCACCTCGGCTTTGACGTCCTGCTCTACGTGCTGCCGAAAGGCGGCAAGCGCTGGCTGCGGATGACTTCGGACCTCGTCGCGCTCGCCTTCGGCATCGGCATGATCTGGTACGGCAGTCAGCTGGTCGCATTGACCTGGGGCTCTGTCTTGCCGTCGCTCGGCATATCGGGGGGCTGGGACTACGTCCCGCTTGTGGCGGGAGGCGCGCTCATCGTGCTCTTCACGCTGGAGCGCATTGTGCTTCGCCTCTCCGGCGCGCCGATCGACGATGCCCTCGATGAACTGCCGCCGGCCGAAGTCGCGGCCGAACTCGACACCGCCAACGTGAAGGTCTGACGCCATGGAACTGTGGATTCTCTTCGGCGTCTTCACCCTGCTGATGCTTATCGGCACGCCGATCGCTTTCTGCCTCGGCGTCGCAAGCCTCGCCACCGTCCTCTATATGGGCCTGCCGCCGCTGATCGTGTTCCAGCGCCTGAATTCCGGCATGAGCGTCTTTTCACTGCTGGCCATTCCGTTTTTCATCTACGCCGGCGACTTGATGGTGCGCGGCGGCATCGCCAGCAAGATCGTTGCCTTCGCCGGCTCGCTCGTCGGCCATTTGCGCGGCGGCCTCGGGCAGGTCAACATTGCAACCGCTACACTGTTCGGCGGCATTTCCGGCTCAGCGGTGGCGGAGGCAGCGGCGGTAGGCGGCCTGATGATCCCGCAGATGAAGGCGCGTGGATATGGAGCGGACTACGCCGTCAACGTCACGTCGATGGCGGCACTGATCGCGCTGCTGCTGCCGCCGTCGCACAACATGATCATCTACTCGATCTCGGCAGGCGGAAAGATCTCCATCGCCGATTTGTTCACGGCCGGCATCATCCCGGGCCTGCTGCTGGCCCTGTCGCTGATGGTCACCGCCTATATCGTGGCGCGCTCCCGCGGCTATCCGACCGAGGCGTTTCCGGGCTTCACCGCGGTCGCGCATCTTTTCGCCGTCGCCGTGCCCGGCCTGCTGTTGATCGCGATCATCTTCGGCGGCGTGCGATCGGGCGTCTTCACCGCCACCGAGAGTTCCTGTATCGCCGTCATCTATGCGCTGCTCGTGACCGTCTTCGTTTACCGGCAGATGACCTGGGAAGGGTTCGTTCATGCTACCCATGGCGCCGTGCGCACCACGGCCATGGTGCTGCTCATCATCGGCATGGCGGCGGCGTTCTCGTGGCTGATGGCCTTCCTGAAAGTGCCGGCAGCGCTCATCGCCTCCATGAATGCGATCTCGGACGATCCGCTGGTCGTGCTTCTCCTGCTCAACCTCCTGATGCTGTTCCTCGGCACGTTCATGGACATGGGGCCGACGATCATCATTTGCACGCCGATCTTCCTGCCCGTGGCGCAGGCCTACGGTGTCGATCCGGTGCATTTCGGCGTCATCATGATCCTCAATTTCGGCATTGGGCTGAACACGCCGCCGGTGGGCGCAGTGCAGTTCGTGGCGTGTGCCGTGGGCAAGATATCCGTGTGGGAATCGATGCGCTCGATCTGGCCGTTCTATGGCGCAGGCCTCGTGGTGCTGGCGCTCGTCACTTACATTCCGGCCATTTCGCTATGGCTGCCGAGCGTCTTCAAATAGGGGGTGCGACATGGCATCGGACACTGCCGTCGGGCTCCGCGTCGAACGAAGACCGAAGCTTTCGGAAACCGTCGTCGCGGCGATCCGCAAGCAGCTGCAGGCGGGCGAGATCCAGCCTGGGCAAAAGCTGCCTACCGAGGGCCAGCTGACGGAAACCTTCGGGGTCAGCCGCACCGTGATACGCGAGGCGCTGGCCAAGCTTGCCGCGGACGGCCTGGTCGAACCGCGCCAAGGCGCTGGCGTCTTCGTCACCGAGCATATCTCGACAGCGTTCGGTGCTCTGGCAGCAGAGATGGGCAGCAAGGATTCGATTGCCCTCAACGTGCTCGAAGTCAGGTTGGCGATCGAGATCGAATCCGCCGGGCTCGCCGCCATCCGGCGCAACGCCGCGCAGGAAGCGGCAATCCAGGAAGCCTTCTTCGAGTTCGAACGGCTGCTCCTCAACAGCGAGCCGACTGGACCGGCCGACCTTGCCTTCCACCGCGCAATCGCCAGCGCCACCAACAATCCGTTCTATGTCGAGATGCTCGACGTGCTCGGCCGGCGCGCCATTCCTTGCGACGTGACCTCGCCCTGGTCGACGGAGTTCGCACAGTCCGACGCCTACCAGCGCGGCCTGCAGCGCGAACACCTGATGATCCTCAACGCCATCTCGGCAGGCGATGCCGAAGCGGCGCGGGAGGCGATGCGCGCGCATCTCGGTGCCAGCCAGCAGCGCTATCGCGAGCGCCTGCACGCGCGCCAGATTTTTTATGCCGACTCGGTCAAGGCCGCGGCAACTGAATAAGCAATTGAGGCAGCCCCATGGGACAGCAATGAATCACACCGACAATCACACGGATTTCACCTCCCGCTTCGCCATCGACCCTGTTTCTGCCGCGGCGATGGGCACGGACGAGCTCCGTCACAATTTTCTCATCGAAGGCCTGTTCCGGCCCGGCAGCATCAGCCTGACCTACACCCATTACGACCGCATGATCATCGGCGGCGCCATGCCCGCCGGCGCACCGCTGCCGCTGCAGGCGATCAAGCCGACCGGGACCAAGAATTTTCTCGACCGCCGTGAGATGATCATCGTCAACATCGCCGGTGCAGGCGTCGTCAAAGCCGGCGGCCAATCCTACGAGCTGCAGGGGCGCGACATGCTCTATCTCGGCATGGGCACCGATGAGGTGTCGTTCGCTGCGACCAATCCGGCTGAGCCGGCTAAGTTCTACCTGCTCAGCGCGCCGGCGCATCAGAGCCATCTCAACCGGCTGATCCGCATCGGCGATGCCAAGCGGCTCGATCTCGGCAGCCAGGCAACCTCCAACGAGCGCTCGATCTTTCAGTTCATCCATGCCGATGGCGTAAAGACCTGTCAGCTTGTCGTCGGCATGACGCAGCTTGCCCCCGGTTCCGTCTGGAACACCATGCCATGCCATGTGCATGACCGGCGCATGGAGGCCTATCTTTATTTCGATCTGCCGGAGGCGGCGCGGGTGTTTCATTTCATGGGCGAGCCGGACGAAACGCGCCATCTCGTCATGCGCAACGAGGAGGCGGTGCTGTCGCCGGGATGGTCGATCCATTCGGGCGCCGGCACCTCGAACTACGCCTTCATCTGGGCGATGGCCGGCGATAATGTCGACTATACCGATGTCGACCTGGTGGCGATGGAGGAGCTCAAGTGAGCGAGCTCTCGGCCTTCAGCCTTGCCGGCAAGCGCATCCTCGTCACCGGCGCCAATACCGGCATCGGCCAGGGCATCGCCGTGTCGATCGTGCGCGCCGGCGGCGCGGTGGTCGGCGTCGGCCGGTCGGCGATGGACGAGACGGCGGAGAAGATTGCGGCTGTCGGCGGCCGCTTCGAGGCGGTCCGCTGCGATCTTGGTGATGATGCAGCTGCCCAGGCGATGCTTGACCGCGTCTGGGACGGCACCGGACCGCTCGATGGCTTGGTCAACAATGCGGGCATCATCCGGCGTGCCGATGCGGTCGACCTGACCGAAGCCGACTGGGATGACGTCTTGGGCGTCAATCTGAAGACGGTGTTCTTCCTCAGCCAGAGTTTTGCCAGGCGCGTGCTTGCCGAATCTGGACGGCGTGGCAAGATCGTCAACATCGCTTCGGTGCTGAGCTTTCAGGGCGGCATTCGCGTCGCCTCCTACACCGCCTCCAAACACGGCGTGCTCGGCATCACCCGCCTGCTGGCATGTGAATGGGCGGCAAAGGGCATCAACGTCAACGGCATTGCGCCGGGCTATATCGAGACCAACAACACCGAGGCGCTGCGCACCGATCCCGACCGCAGCGCTTCGATCCTGGCGCGCATTCCGGCCGGCCGCTGGGGCGGGCCGGAAGACATCGGCGACGCAGCCGTCTTCCTGCTGGCGCCGGCGTCCAACTACATGCATGGCGCGGTGGTGCCGGTGGACGGCGGCTGGCTGGCACGATGAACAACAAAAGGTGAGAGTTTGGCGATGACCGGAACCAAAATCTTCTCGCATGCCGGCCAGGCTGCGTGGACGCCGACGCCGGATGGCAACCGCAGGCGCGTTCTCCTGCACACCGATGAACTGATGATGGTCGAGTTTGCCTTCGACAAGGGCGGCGTCGGCGCGCTGCACTCGCACCCGCACGTCCAGGCGAGCTATGTCGCCGAAGGCCGCTTCGAAGTCACCATCGACGGCAGGACCGAAATCCTAGAGACCGGAAGCAGCTTCATCGTCCCGTCCAACCTTGTCCATGGCGTCAAGGCGCTGGAGGCGGGACGACTAGTCGACAGCTTTACGCCGCACCGCGCCGATTTCCTCGACTGAGCTGCGGGCCCGAAGATCAGGCAGCCGGTTCTCAGAACGAAAAAACCCGCGCCTCCGGAGAGACGCGGGCGTGTTGCCTGGGCGCTTGTGGCGCCGCGGTACTCAAAACATCACCGCAGAACCTGAACCTGCCGAATGATGGTGAAGATAGAATTAACCGCTCCGAGGCGGTGCGATATTCACAGCCAAGGCGAATAGGGGCTGGAACGACGGTCTGATATCGGCCAATGAGAGAGAAGTTCGCCTCAGGCGGTGCCGCGGACAGGACCAGAGGGGTCGATAAATGTTCGAATCTGCTGTCCAGGCAATCACCTGGCGATTCGCCGGGGAATTTCGGCAGGTCGTATCCCCGAAAGTTCTGTAATGCAGGTTGCAGCGAGCATCCCGACAGAGGATTCCAAGCGGCGCGTCCTCAGGGATGTATTCGGCTTCGATGACTTTCGTCTCGGCCAGGCGGCCGTGATGGAGGCGCTGCTGGCCGGGCATCATGTGCTGGCTGTCATGCCGACCGGCGCCGGCAAATCGCTCTGCTACCAGGTCCCGGCGCTGGTGCTGGGCGGGCTCACCATTGTCGTTTCGCCGCTGGTGGCCCTGATGCAGGATCAGGTCGCCGCATTGCGCCTTGCCGGCGTGGCGGCCGATACCATCAATTCCTCGCTCGACCGCGATGCCAATGTCGCTGCATGGCGCCGTGTCGCGGCAGGCCAGACGCGCCTGCTCTATCTTGCACCGGAGCGGCTAATGACGGTGCGAATGCTCGAGGCGTTGACCAAGCTCGATGTCCGGCTGATCGCCATCGACGAGGCACATTGCATCTCGCAATGGGGACCGGCGTTCCGGCGCGAATACGAAGAATTGTCGAGACTACGTGATATCTTCCCGAAAGTGCCGATCATTGCGCTGACGGCGACGGCGGACGAGACGACGCGCACCGACATTGCCGCGCAACTGTTCGACGGGCGCGTCGATACCGTGGTGCTCGGCTTCGACCGGCCGAACATCAAGCTAGGCATCGAGCCCAAGCAAGACAGCAAGCGCCAATTGCTAAACTTCGTGCAGCGCCATGCAGGCCGCAGCGGGATCGTCTATTGCCTGTCGCGCAAGAAGACCGAAGAGATGGCGGCGTTTCTCGAGCGGAACGGCGTACGCGCGTTCGCCTATCATGCCGGCATGAGCAAGGACGCGCGTGAAGCGAATCAAAACGCTTTCATGACCTTGTCCGGCGTGGTGATGGTGGCGACCATCGCCTTCGGCATGGGGATCGACAAGCCCGACGTCGCCTATGTCTTCCACACCGACCTGCCGGGCAGCTTGGAGGCCTATTATCAGGAAATCGGGCGCGCGGGCCGCGACGGGCGGGCGGCCGAGGCACATATGCTGTTCGGTCTCGGCGATATACGCATGCGCCGGCTTTTCATCGAAGACGAGGATGCGCCGGCTGAGCACAAAAGGCGCGCGCATGGCCGGCTCGAAACGCTGATCGGTTATTGCGAGACGACGCAGTGCCGCCGTCAGATCCTGCTTGGCTATTTCGGCGAAAGTGCTTCGCCTTGCGGCAATTGCGACAACTGCCTCGACCAGGCGCCGCATGCGGATGGCGAGGCGGAGGCGCGGATCATCCTGGCGGCGATCGCACAGACCGGCGAGCGCTTCGGCGCCGCCCATGTCGTCGATGTCCTGCTCGGCCATGAAACCGAGAAGGTCCTGGACAGGAACCACCACAGGCTTGCCAGCTTCGGCACCGGTGTGGCGCATAAAAAGAGTTTCTTGCTGTCGCTGCTCCGCCAACTCGTCGCGGGAGGGTTCCTGACATTGGACTCAGCCGGCCATGGCGGCCTCGCCATTGCCGAGAAGGGCCGTGCGCTGGCCCGGGGCGAGGCCTCGTTCCGGTATCGCGTGGACGCGCGCCAGTCATCGCGACGCAAGATACGTCCTGAGGATACCGCAGCAGGCACGGAAGGTCTGGATTCGGCGCTGCTGGCCGCACTCAAGGCTGTGCGGCTGCGTCTTGCCCGGGAACGCCAGGTGCCGGCCTTCGTGATCTTTTCGGATCGTACGCTGATCGATATGGCCGAACGCTGCCCGCGTGATCTGGACGCCTTCGCCGCGGTCAACGGCGTCGGCGCCGCCAAGCTCAAGGATTTCGGCGAGATATTCCTCGGCGCGATCGCTGCGCATCAATCCGGGGTGGCGGGCTGAAGACCCACTTCAGTGACGCAATCAGCACCGGCTTCGTCTCGCCGCGGCAATCGCAGCCTCCTGCTGCCGCAAGCGCTCGATCTTCGCACTCTGGCGGGCAGCCACGGTCGAGGCGACACGCTGCCCTCCCAACAGCCAGCCCGGAATGTTGGTGTGGACGACTTTGCCACGAGCGATGGCTGTCGCCGACATTTCGTCGGCGACAGCGCCCATCGCCACGTTGAGCTCGACGCAACTCATCTTGTCGTATTTCGCAGCATCAAAGGATGCCGGCAAAGGCGATGCGCAACTTCCGACAAACATGAGGCTGCATATCAGAGGCGTGGCCGTGGAGATCGCCTTCATTCCCTTATCAAGCACATTGATGCCGGACGGGCGGATTTCCGGAGGGTTCTCGATCTCAGGCGGCGAAGCGCTCCCGAGGTTCCGCGTAACTGAAGCATGTGACCTCTACAATACCCTGTGCTGACCGACCTGTTTGTCCTCGAAGAATTCCGAGAGAGCCGCTGCCGTCTTGTCGGGGTGCTCTTCCGGGAAAAAGTGCCCGCCTTGGACAGCGTGTCCTGCCACTCTGTCGGCCCATTTCCTCCAGATGGCCAGCGGCCCGCCTTCTTGCGCATACCAGTTCTCCAGGGCGCCTTCGCCACTCCATAGCGCCAGTAGCGGACAGTCGATGCGACGACCGTTTGCGCGGTCCAACGCGTCATGTTCACGATCGATCGTCGCAGCGGCGCGATACTCTTCGCAGATGGCATGAATATGCGCGGGATCGCGAAGCGCATCAACATAGGCGTTCCTGACCTCTTTGGAGACCATTTTCGCTGACGATCCCCACTGCGTTATTGCATCGTCGACGACAGCATCGGGAGCCGCTCCGATCAGACGCTCCGGCAGGGGCTCCGGCTGGGCAAGAAGGCTCCAGGGCCAGAAGCCAAGCGCCAGTCTGGCATCCGCCCGATCCCATGTTGCGGCGGTGGGGATGATGTCGAGGACGGCGATTTTGAGCACTTTGTCGGAATGGTCCAGCGCCAGGCGATAGGCAACCCGCCCGCCACGATCATGCCCGGCAACCATGAACCGCTCAAACCCCACTTGCTTCATGGCCTGAACCATGTCGCCGGCCATGGCGCGCTTGGCGTATGGGCTATGATCGGCAGAGGAAAACGGGCATCCGCTTTGCCCATAGCCTCGAAGGTCGGCGGCGACGACCGTGAAGCGGGGCGCCAAGGCTGCGGCGATATCCCTCCACATCAGATGCGTTTCTGGAAAACCGTGAAGAAGCAGCAGCGGCGGACCGGTGCCTCCGACCCTTGCGAAAATCGTCGTATCGTCCAGTCGTAGGCTGGTGGCTCTGAAACCTGCAAACACCGTCAGCCTCCTCCGCGCCCTTAGGAAAGCTCCGTAAGGGCGCTAACGGCCGCCTGAGGCGAAAACCCCGGCCGCGATGGCCAGGGTTCAAGCCGGCCAGTTGCTAGAATCGAAACCAGACCCAAACGCGCCTGCGGAAGCACCGCCTGCGCCGATAGCCGTTTCGCCAGTAAACGCGACAGACCCTTCTCCAGGCGCGCCGGCGGCGCCGGCGCGGCATGTGCCACCGGCGATGATAGACTGGTTGCAACTCTGCTTGAGTTTCGTCGTCGTCGAAGGTCTCGACATCCGGCGCCTCGAGTTCATCGAGAATGCCCCTTCTGGCAGTTGGAACGCCGGCCACCGCATTGATTGGCCGAACCGTGCTTGCAAGGGCCGCGGCCCCGGCAATGCCAAACATTCCTGTCAAAAATAGTCGCCGATCCATGGAAACCTCCCAGTGTTCAACCAGCGATAGAACAAGCTGACGATGGGGAGATAGCGCAGTCGGTGCAAACGCCTAGTGCCGCACGGCGATTGGCGGTGGTCCGGTCGGCCGGAGGGTGTTGCCTCGTCCTCGAAGCGGGATGGCTACCTCGATCGACAAACACCCGGAGCTTTCTGAATGGATGGAGGGCCGTGAACGACGAAGATGGGACCTACGTCTACGCCATAGCTACCTAATTCCACGCTACTGCTCTCTGTTTGTCGCTCGCGTTGCAATAAGGCTTGACAGCCATCCTACCAGAAGGTAGGTAAAAGCATGAGCAACTTGTCTACCACCGCTGACGACATCCTGGCTTGTGCGCGTTCGCTGATCGTGGCTGGCGGCTACAACGGTTTCAGTTATGCCGACGTTGCTGATGTGGTCGGGATCCGTAAGGCGAGCATCCATCACCATTTCCCAAGCAAGGTCGATCTGGTTCGGACGCTGGTTGCGCGGTATCGCGAAGAAACTGAAGCGGGGATGGCAAATGTCGAACTTCACGAATCCGATCCGCTCGAACAGTTGCGGATCTATGCCGGGTATTGGGAAGCCTGCATCGCGAACGCCAGCGCCCCGTTTTGTATCTGCGCGCTGTTGGCAAGCGAGCTCCCCGTGCTGCCCGAGGAAGTTAGCCTTGAGGTCCGGGCGCATTTCCGCTCGCTGTCGGCTTGGCTGACATCGGTGATGGAGCGCGGTGCGCGGCACGGCCAATTTCGACTGATGAGTACCCCTCGTGCCGAGGCTGAAGCGTTCATGGCGACCGTTCACGGCGCGATGCTTTCAGCCCGGGCCTATGGCGATCCGAAGATATTCGCCGTCGTGACCGGCCCGCTCCTGGAGCGGCTCCGCGCTTCCCCCCGGATACCAGCCTAAATCTCAACTAACCATACTAGCGATCACTCCGCGACGTTCGTCGAGAGACCCTACCTACTAGTCGAAAGGACAATCCAATGACGGTTCACAGTGGCGATCTCTCCCGCGCCAGCCAGGAACAATGGCTCAAGCTCTATTACTTCGCTCGGACGACGTTCTCGGCTGTCTGGGTGGCGGCTGCCTTTACGGTGGGACAGCATTCCGGGGTGGTCGCGGCGGTTTTGCTCGTGGCTTATCCTGCATGGGATGCCCTGGCCAATTTTGTCGACGCATCGCGCAGCGGAGGATTGGGACATAATCGCACCCAGGCCATCAACGTCGTGGTCAGTGTGGCGACAACGTTCGCGGTCGTTGTTGCGCAGAAGATGAGCATGAACTGGGTGCTGGGCGTGTTCGGCCTATGGGCGATCCTGTCCGGCCTGCTTCAACTCGGTACCGCTGTCCGCCGTTGGAAGAGCTCTGGTGCGCAGTGGGCGATGGTCCTGAGCGGAGGGCAATCAGCACTGGCAGGCACGTTTTTCATCGCGCAGGCGCGGATGCCGATGCCGCCATCGATCACCAACGTGGCCGGCTATGCCGCAGTAGGCGCCCTCTACTTCCTGGTTTCGGCGGTGTGGCTGAGCGTGAGCCAATTGCGGCGGAAAGCTGCATAGCGTGCCATCTTGAGCCAGCACCGGCGCGATGAGAGATGCTGTTACCTATGGGTCCGGAATGGACACATTCCGAAGTGGCGGAGAGGGAGGGATTCGAACCCCCGATGGGCTTGCACCCATGCCGCATTTCGAGTGCGGTGCATTCGACCACTCTGCCACCTCTCCGCGGTCATGGTCCGCCGTTGCCGGCGCGGCGCACTAGATAACGGCTGGACAGGCAGGTTACAAGGGCCAATCTGCCCCGGCGCCGCAGCTTCTGTCCATGCTTCTTCGAGGCTCCGGTGGCCGTTGCTCGATATTTGCAAGGTCTGGGCTTAACCCATTCGCAGCTTGCCCGCGGCGCTTGCCTTGACTCAAGCCGAACCTTCGGTTAGGGACAGCGCGCAATCGGCGTGGAGGGGTCTTCCGCGCCGCTTGTTTTTTGAACCCGCAGACTGACAAAAAGACGGCCGAACCGCCTGAAGCGGTTCATCAAGGCCGACCGAACAGCGAAAGGCAAAAAATGTTCGCAGTCATCAAAACGGGCGGCAAGCAGTATCGCGTTGCCGCCAACGATCTCCTGAAGATCGAAAAACTCGAAGCCAATGTCGGCGACATCGTCGAGATCGGTAGTGTGCTCGCGCATGGCGAGGGCGAAAACGTCACGTTCGGCGCACCGTTCGTGGATGGTGCGATGGTCACCGCCGAAGTCGTCGAGCAGGGCAAGAACCGCACCGTCATCGCCTTCAAGAAGCGCCGCCGGCAGAATTCGCGCCGCAAGATCGGCCATCGCCAGCTTTTGACCACCGTCAGGATTGCTGAAATCCTGCTGGGTGGCGCCAAGCCGGCGAAGAAGGCCGCCGCCAAGACCGAAGCGAAGGCTGAAGTTGCAGCCAAGACCGAGGCGAAGGCTGAAGCCGCGCCGAAGGCAGCAGCGAAGGCAGAGGCTGCGCCGAAGAAGGAAGCCAAGGCCGAGACGACCGAGGACAAGGCTGCCGAAGCCGCCGCACCGTTGTTCAAGGCGCCGAAGGGCGAGCCGGACGACCTGACCGTGATCAAGGGCATCGGCCCGGTCGCCGCCGGCCAGCTCAACGAACAGGGCATCACCACCTTTGCCCAGATCGCCAAGCTGTCCGACAAGGACGTCGCCAAGATCGACGAGCACTTGCCGTTCAGCGCCGACCAGATCAAGGACTGGCGTGAGCAGGCCAAGGAATTGGCGAAGAAGTAGAACGAACCGACGCAATCGTCGCCGGATCGGACTTGAAACGGAACGCGAACGCGTTCATAAGATCGTTTAGGCGCCTCGCGGCGCATCGGAGTAGTTAGATGGCACACAAGAAAGCTGGCGGATCGTCGCGCAATGGTCGCGACTCCCATTCCAAGCGGCTCGGCGTGAAGAAGTTCGGCGGCGAAGCCGTGATTCCGGGCAACATCATCATTCGTCAGCGTGGCACGACGTGGCATCCCGGCACCAATGTCGGCATTGGCACGGACCACACGCTGTTTGCGCTCGAAGCTGGCGCAGTCACCTTCAACAAAAAAGCCAATGGCCGAACCTACGTATCGGTGAACCCGATGACGAAGGCAGCGGAGTAGCCGGTTCCGCACGAGAACACCGGCACCCATCTCGGGACCGGTGTCTGGCCAAGCCAGGAAATGGATCAGGGGAGATGGGTTTCCATCTCCCCTTTTTCTTGTGCCTGGAGGACTTTGATATGGTTGCCGAAGCGGAAGCGACAGACGACGAAAGTTACACGATAGATTGCCCGGTGCTCGCGACCGAGCGGCTGGTCATGCGTGCCCCGCGTGAAAGCGACATCGAGCAATTGGTGGCGCTCGCCGACAACCGCCATGTCGCGGAAATGCTGGCTCGCATGCCGCATCCCTATGGCGAGGCGGAGGCACGCGCTTTCCTGGCCATGACGGCATCGCGCCGGGCCGGAATCGCCTATGCGTTGACGCTGGCCGGCACCGAGACCTTCGTCGGCTGTGCCGGGCTCAACACCACGGATCGCGGGCTGGAGCTTGGCTACTGGATCGGCGAGCCGTACTGGAAGCGCGGCTACGCGACGGAAGCAGCGCACGCACTGGTCGACCTTGCCTTCCAGAGAACCACGATCCAGGTGCTGCACGCCTCGACGCGGGTTATCAATCCGGCCTCGCGCCGGGTCATCCACAAATGCGGCTTCCAGTATGCCGGCCAGGGCATGCTGAATTCGATCGTTGCCGGTCAGGTGCCGGTCGAACGCTACCGCCTCGATCGCAAGACCTGGACCAGCCTGCGGAACTGGGTGCATTTTTGATGGATGCGGCTCACGTCATCTCGAGCCAGACCGGCAAGTGATCCGAACCGGCCGCTTGCCGGTCGACCCACAGGCGCCTCAGCGATTTGGCAAGCGAGGCGCTGGTGAAGATGTAGTCGATGCGCTTGTAGCGGCTGGTATCGCCCGGCTGCTTGGGGTCGACCCAGGTGACGAGATCGGCGCCGGCAGCGCCGAGGCGTGCGGCGGCATCGATGGCGAGGTCGGCGGTCACCGGCATGCCGAATTCGTGGTCAGGCTGGCCGGCGAGTTCGACATGTTCCGGCGATCCGGCCAGCATGTTGAAGTCGCCCATGACGACGAAGGCTTCGGGAGAAGGCAGCTCCGGCAAGCCGATCTCGGCGACGCCGGAGAGCCCGCCGCCCTCGAGCGGGTATTTCAACAGACGCTGGCGCAGAAAGCGGATCTGGCTCAGGCGTTCAACCGGGCTGCGATGGTCGAGATGGGTGGAATAGAAGCGGATCGGACCAAGCGGCGTTTCGACCAGCGCCTCCAGCGCGCCGCGCTGGAAGTTCATCGCCTCGACACTGCGGCTGCGCGGCAAAAGGAGATTGCGCGACAGATGGATCGGCGTCCTCGACAGCACCATGTTGCCGAGCTGGAAGGTGGTCGTGATGGCGCGGCCGTTCTCCAGGCGCGAGCCAGCGTCGGCTTCGAAATTGCTGCCGTAGACGGCAAAATAGTCGGGCAGCGCCTCGCCGAGGTCGGCCACCATGTCGCGGCCGCCATTCTTCGGGTTAGCGCGGGTGACCTCCTGCAGCGCGATCACGTCGGCGCCGCGCACGGCATCGGCGATACGGCCGATATCATAGCGGGCGTCGAGGCCGACGCCGTAATGGATATTGTAAGTTACCAGCTTCATTCCGACATCTCGCGCTTGGAAAGCCGAGGATCGATTTTTCGGCAAGGGTCAACCAAATGGTACGCGTCCAGAGCTACGCGCGACGTTACAGTAGCAAAAACGGCCCTCGCCCTTCGACCCGCCTTGGTTTAGAGCAATCCCGCAAAGCCAATAGCAGAAACCATACAATCCGATGAAATTTCTCGATCAAGCCAAGGTCTACATCCGCTCCGGCGACGGCGGCGCCGGTTCGGTGTCGTTCCGGCGCGAAAAGTTCATCGAGTTCGGCGGCCCGGACGGCGGCGACGGCGGTCGCGGCGGCGATGTCTGGGTCGAGGCGGTCGATGGGCTGAACACGCTGATCGACTATCGCTACCAGCAGCATTTCAAGGCCAAGACCGGGACGCACGGCATGGGCCGCAACATGACCGGCGCCAAGGGTGCCGACGTAACGCTGAAAGTGCCGGCCGGAACACAGGTCTTTGCCGAGGACAATGAGACGCTGATCTGCGATCTGACGGTCGTCGGCCAGCGCTTTCTGTTGGCCAAGGGCGGCAATGGCGGTTTCGGCAACCAGCACTTCAAGACCTCGACCAACCAGGCGCCGCGCCGCGCCAATCCCGGACTGCCGGGCGAAGAGCTCAACATCTGGCTCAGGCTGAAGCTGATCGCCGATGCCGGCCTTGTCGGGCTGCCCAACGCCGGCAAGTCGACCTTCCTGGCGGCGGTCACCGCGGCCAAGCCGAAGATCGCCGACTATCCCTTCACCACGCTGCATCCGGGCCTTGGCGTGGCCCGCATCGACGGTCGCGAATTCGTCATTGCCGATATTCCGGGCCTGATCGAAGGCGCGCATGAAGGTGTCGGCATAGGCGACCGCTTCCTTGGCCATGTCGAGCGCACGCGCGTCCTTCTGCACCTCGTCTCGGCGCAGGAAGAAAATCCGGGCAAGGCCTACAAGACCGTGCGCGCCGAACTCGGCGCCTATGGAAACGGGTTGACCGACAAGGTCGAGATCGTCGCGCTTTCCCAGGTCGACATACTCGATGCCGCCGCGCGCAAGGCGAAAGCCGCCTCGCTGAAACGCGCGGCCGGCCGCGCGCCGATGCTGCTTTCCGCCGTCACCGGCGAGGGCGTCGAGGCGGTGCTGCGCGCGCTGATGGGGGTGGTGGCGGAGGCACGCGAAGCCGTCGCCGCGCCGGTCGAGACGCGCTGGAACGCATAGCCATGGCCGCGCAATCGCTGAAAAATTATCGGCGCATTGCCGTCAAGATCGGCTCGGCGCTGCTTGTCGACCGCACGACGGGCCTGAAGCGCGACTGGCTGGCCTCGCTTGCCGACGACATCGCCGTGCTGGCCAGTGGCGGCGCCGAAATTCTCGTCGTGTCTTCCGGGGCGATTGCACTCGGCCGCACCATCCTCGGCCTCGGCAAGCGGGCGCTGAAGCTCGAGGAGAGCCAGGCTGCTGCTGCCGTCGGGCAGATCGCCTTAGCCGGCGCCTGGTCGGATGCGCTCGGCAAGAATGGCTTGAAATCGGGCCAGATCCTGCTGACGCTCGGCGACACCGAAGAGCGCCGCCGCTATCTCAACGCGCGGGCGACGATCTCGACACTGCTCAAGATGAAGGCGGTGCCGGTCATCAACGAGAACGATACGGTGGCCACCTCCGAAATCCGCTATGGCGATAACGACCGGCTGGCTGCGCGCGTCGCCACTATGATGGGCGCCGACCTTTTGGTGCTGCTCTCCGACGTTGACGGGCTCTACACGGCACCGCCGGCGCGTGACCCGCAAGCTCGATTCATTCAGGTCGTCGACCGCATCACTCCCGACATCGAAGCGATGGCGGGTGCCGCTGCTTCGGAATTGTCGCGCGGCGGCATGCGCACCAAGCTCGACGCCGGCAAGATCGCGACCGCCGCCGGCACCGCCATGATCATCACATCGGGCACGCGGCTGTCGCCGCTGCTGGCAATCGAGCGCGGCGAGCGTGCCACCTTCTTCCGGCCGAGCGCCAATCCGGTCAAGGGCTACAAGACCTGGATCGCCGGGCAGCTCGAACCTGCAGGACGGCTGACCGTCGATGCCGGCGCCATCGGCGCGCTGCTCTCCGGCAAGTCGCTGCTGCCGGCCGGCGTCAAACTGGTCAGCGGCAATTTTGCGCGTGGCGACACGGTGGCGATCCTGTCGCCCGAGGGCCGCGAGATCGCGCGCGGGCTGGTTGCCTATGATGCCGCCGATGCCGTAAGGATCGCTGGCCTGAAGACGGCCGAGATCGAAACCGTGCTCGGCTACGAGGCGCGTTCGGCGATGATCCACCGCGACGATCTTGTGGTGAGCCATGCCGGTGGCGAGCAAGTAGTCGGTGACCAGGTTACATAGCGGAGGATGAGCCATGCTGACGCTGCATGAAAAATCCCGGGATGATACCGTGGCGCTGATGGCCGATATCGGCCGCCGCGCGCGTGCCGCGGCCCGCCCGCTGGCCATAGCTGCGGCCGAGCGCAAGCACGCGGCGCTGTTCGGCATGGCTCAGGCGATCCTTCGGCATGAGCAGGACATCCTCGACGCCAATGCCATCGACATCAGAAATGGCAGGGAGGCTGGCCTATCGGCAGCGTCGATGGATCGGCTGAAGCTCGATCCCGCCCGCATCCGCGCCATGGCAGACGGTATCAGCGAGATCGCCGGGTTACGCGATCCGGTCGGCGATGTCATTGCCGCATGGGACCGGCCGAACGGGTTGCATATCGAACGGGTGCGCACGCCGCTCGGCGTCGTCGGCGTCATCTATGAGAGCCGGCCTAACGTGACCGCCGATGCCGGCGCGCTCTGCCTCAAGGCGGGCAATCCGGTGATCCTGCGCGGCGGCTCGGATTCGGCGAATTCTTCCGCCGCTATCCATGCCTGCCTGGTCGAGGGGCTGAAGGCAGCCGGGCTGCCGGAGGATGCCATACAATTGGTGCCGACCACCGATCGCGCCGCCGTCGGCGAAATGCTGAAAGGACTTTCCGGCAATCTCGAGGTCATCATTCCGCGCGGCGGCCGCAGCCTGGTCGAGCGTGTGCAGAACGAGGCACGGGTGCCGGTCTTCGCGCATCTCGAGGGCATCTGCCATCTCTATATCGACCGATCGGCTGATCTCGACATGGCGGTCAAGATCGCGGTCAATGCCAAGATGCGGCGCACCGGGGTGTGCGGTGCTGCCGAGACGCTGCTGGTCGACCGTGCCGCCGCCGGCACGCACCTGGTGCCGATCCTCGAGGCCTTGCGGGCGGCAGGCTGCGAGATCCATGCCGATGCCGAGGCGCTGAGGCTTTATGCCGATGCCCAGCCCGCGACCGATGCAGACTGGGTGACCGAGTATCTCGATGCCATCATTGCGGTGAAGCTGGTCGACGGCATTGGCGGCGCCATCGAGCATATCGAGACGTTTTCCTCGCATCACACCGAGGCGATCATCGCCGAGGACGCCACAGCGGTCGACCGGTTCTTCAACGAGGTCGATTCGGCGATCCTTCTGCACAACGCCTCGACCCAGTTTGCCGATGGCGGCGAGTTCGGCATGGGCGCCGAGATCGGCATCGCCACCGGCAAGATGCATGCACGCGGGCCGGTCGGCGTCGAGCAACTGACCTCGTTCAAATACCGCGTACGCGGGTCGGGACAGGTGAGGCCTTGAGCGCCGGTCTTACCCTCCCCCTTGTGGGGAGGGTGGCGAGCATCGCGAGCCGGGTGGGGGTGCGACGCTGAACTCTGCAACACCCCCACCCCGCTCCGCTTCGCGGATCGACCCTCCCCACAAGGGGGAGGGTAAGGAATCCGTATCCTCCCACTATCTGCACATGCCGCATGCCGGGAAAGGCGTGGCGGTCGGGCTGTTCGGCGGTTCGTTCAACCCGCCGCATGCCGGCCATGCGCTGGTCGCCGAGATCGCACTCAGGCGCCTTGCGCTCGATCAGCTGTGGTGGATGGTGACGCCCGGCAATCCGCTCAAGAATGCCGGAGACCTGGCGCCGCTGGCCGAGCGGCTGCAGCTATCCGAAAAGATCGCGAAGAACCCGAAGATCAAGGTCACCGCATTCGAGGCGGCCCACCGCGTCCGCTTCACCGCCGACACGCTGGCGCTGGTCAAGGCGCGTAACCCGGGCGTCGATTTTGTCTGGATCATGGGCGCCGACTCGCTTCGCGACTTCCACCGCTGGCAGCGCTGGCGCCGCATCGTCATGACGTTCCCGATCGCGGTGGTCGACCGGCCAGGTGCGACGCTGTCGTTCCTGTCGTCGGTGGTCGCCAAGACCTTCGACTATGCTCGCGTCGACGAGGGCGACGCACCGCGGCTCGCCCGCATGACGGCGCCGGCCTGGACCTTCATCCACGGCCCGCGTTCGTCGCTGTCGTCGAGCGCGATCCGCAAGGTGGCAAAGGGATAGGAGTCTCCTTCTCCCCCCTGTGGGACAAGGTGGCCGAGCGAAGCTCGGTCGGATGAGGGGTGCTGGAATGATCGCTAGCTTGAAGAACTAAGCACTTAAAATCCCTCGGTCTTTTTACGCTGCATTTCTTCCAGCACCCCTCATCCGTCTCGGCGCTACGCGGCAATCCACCTTCTCCCACAAGAAGGGGAGAAGGCAAGTCCGGTGATGTCGCTTTTGCCGCTGCCTTGACCTGCTTGATGGGCGATCCTCGGTCATGACGATTCTCGAGCGCGACCAGGACAAGAACGGTCTAGGGCAGCCGGCGCCGTCGATCGCCATTGCCAGCATCCTGTTGTCGATGGCGCTGATCGCCGTCGGCAATGGGCTGATGTTCGCCTACATCCCAGTCCGGCTCGGCGCCGAGGGCTTCGATCCGACATGGGCGGGGCTGATCGTCACCGGCCTTTCGGCTGGCGGCCTCGCCGGCTGCATCCTGACCGGGCCGCTGGTGCGGCGTGTCGGCCATGCCCGCGTATTCATGGTGCTGTCGGCGCTGATCGTGCTGTCCAACGCCGCGGTCGGCGCCGGGCCGCACCCATTGCCATGGATCGCTGCACGGGCGCTCTACGGCTTTGCCATATGCGGCCTGTTCATCGTCGCGCAGAGCTGGCTGAACGATGTCGTCGCCAACGCCATCCGCGGCCGGGTCATGGCTATCTTCTACGTTGCCTATGTCGCCGGGCTCGGCGTCGGTTATTCGACGCTGGCGTTGATCGATATCCGCGCGGCCGATGCGCCGCTGATCGGCATCGCCTTCACCGCGCTGTCGATCCTTCCCGTCGGGCTGACGCGGCTTGCGCAGCCGCCGGCGCCGCAAGCGGCGTCCGTGGCGCTCGGCCGCGCCTGGCGGATCTCCCCGGTCGGCGTTGCCGGCATGCTTGCCGTCGGCGGCCTGTCGATGACGATCTCGGGTTTTGCGCCGATCCATGCCACGACCAAGGGCTACAGCCAGGCCGACGTCGCCTTGCTGCTTTCGGCAATGCCGGCCGGCACGCTGATCCTGCAGATTCCGCTCGGCTGGATTTCCGACCGCACCGACCGGCGCTTTGTGCTGATCGCGGCGTCGGCGCTTGCCGCCGCGGCGGGCCTGTTTGCCCTCGGTTTCGACGGCGGCGCGCTGGCGGCGCTGCTTGTCATCTATGTGGTCTGGGACGGCGCCTCGGAATCGATCTACTCGCTGGCCAGCGCCCATGCCGGCGACCGCGCCGGCAAGGACGACATGGTGGCGCTGTCGAGCTCGCTTTTGTTTGCCTGGTCGCTGTCCGGCTTCGTCGTACCCGGCATTGTGACCGGGCTTTCCGCCGTCTACGGCACGCAGGCCTTCATCTATGTGGCAATCGTCATTGCCGCCGCCTACTGCCTGTTCGTTCTCTGGCGCGTCGTCATGGTGCGGCCGGTGCCCGCCACCGAGACCGGCAGTTTCGCGCCAATGACGGCGCAGGCGCCGTTGCCTGTCGATCTCGCCTTCGCGCCTGAAGATCAGCGCCGGCGCGAAGGACTTTGAACACCCTCCAGCTGGTTTCAAATCCTCTATTGCCGCGTGGCTGAGGCATCCGGCTGAGGCGCTTTCGGTGCCGGCGCCGGGACCGAAAGGCCTTCGGCATCGAATGCCTGCTTGACGCTCTTGGTGAGGTCGATCTGGGCGGCGAAGAAATCGGCAGCCGCCGTCCAGTAGCGCAAGGTGATGGCGACGGTGCTGTCGCCGACAGTCGCGACAAAGGCGATCGGCGCCGGCTGCCGCCTGACGCGCCGGTCGGCGGCGGCGACACCGAGCATGGTCTTCTGCGCAAAATCGATGTCGTTCCAGGAGCCGATGCTGAGCGTGATGTCGCCGCGGCGCACACCGTTGCGGGTGAAGTTGCGGACCGGCTGGTTCCACAGGGTCGAGTTGGGTGCAAGCACGTAGACGCCTTCGACCGTCCTCAGCGTTGTGGCAAACAGCCCGATCTCCTCGACGGTGCCGGATATCGCGCCGACTTCGACATATTCGCCGATGCGGAACGGCCGCAGTGCCAAGAGCATGATGCCGGCGGCAATGTTCTGCAGCGTGCCTTGCAGCGCCAGGCCGATGGCCAGGCCGGCGGCACCGATAGCGGCAATGATCGAAGCCGTCTGCACGCCGAACTGGCCGAGAACCATGATCACGACCAGCCCCAGGATGGCGTAGCGGACGACCTGCGAGAAGAAATGGCGGAGCGTTTCGTCGAAGCCGCTGATATGGCCGAGGCCGGCATAGATCGAACGCTCGGCGAGGCCGGCGACGATGTAGCCGATGACCAGCAGGATGACGGCGCCGACCGCCGAAAGCGAGTAGGAGACGATCAGCATGCTGAGTTGCGCAAGGCCGGATTGCACGGTGAGGAGGGCGTTCTGGGGATCGATCGGCATGTCGGGATTCCGGTTCGTGGATGAGCCGATAACCGCTGCGGGGCGAGGCGGTTCCGAATTTCTGGCCCGGAAAAGCCGCAAATTCGGCCGTTACCGGACGTCTGCTTGTGAGCGGTGTCTTGAAACTGCAACCTAACTCTGCCTATCTAAGCAGTGTCACCTGATTTCAGAGGTGATTTGGTTGTTCTTGCTGCGAAAGGAAATACACTGAGAACAGCACTGCGGAAGAAGGCCGACATCGTGCCTTCGCCGGCCGGGATCAGCGTAAACGACGCCGTGTCCCGCGCCATCAAGACAGTCCTTGCCAGTCTGGAAGACTCCAAGGCCGAAAATATCGTCTCAATCGACATTCAGGGGAAATCGAGCCTCGGCGACTACATGGTCGTCGCATCGGGCCGATCGCACCGTCATGTCTCGGCTGTTGCCGATCATCTCCTCAAGGCGCTGAAGGATGCCGGGCTCGGCACGGCGCGCGTCGAGGGGCTGGCTGGCGCCGACTGGGTCCTGATCGATTCGGGCGACATCATCGTCCATGTCTTCCGTCCCGAGGTCCGCGACTTCTACAATCTCGAAAAGATGTGGCAGGCGCCTGATCTCGAGGAGGAGACCCTCCACTGAGCCGTACTCGTCTTGATGCATGTCGTCGTCCGACATGCATCAGCGGCTCTTCGAGGCAGGGATGAAGATTACGGTTCATGCCGTGGGCCGAATGAAAGCCGGCCCCGAGAAGCAGTTGGCCGACCGCTATTTCGAGCGTTTTGCCAGGAGCGGTCCTGCCGTAGGCCTCGAATTCGCCGGGATCGTCGAGATTGCCGAAGGTCGCGCGCAGACGGCCAATGAGCGCCGGCGCGAGGAAGGCCAGAAGCTGCAGACGCACTTGCAACCGGGCACGGCGCTGATGCTGCTCGATGAGCGCGGCAAGAACCTTTCCTCCGAGGATTTCGCCGGCCGCATAGGTTCGCTGCGCGATGGCGGGCGCAAGGCGCTGGTGATCGCCATTGGCGGCGCCGACGGCCATGACCAGTCACTGCGCGACCTGGCTGATCTGACGGTGTCGCTCGGCGCGCTGACCTGGCCGCATCAGCTGGTCCGCGTGATGCTGGGCGAGCAGCTTTACCGGGCGGCCACGATCCTTTCCGGTCACCCCTACCATCGTTCATGAACTCGGCTCCGTCGGCGAATTGATGCCAGCCGCCCGGATTTTTGCCCCAATGCTCATCGACAGTTTGGGCTCATGGGGTTTGTCGATGACGGCCGGGGCTCGAACATGGTTGATGGTTCGTTAACGAAGCCGCGCATAGAGTTGGGCTTCAATGTCTGAAGACTGGAAATCACGAACGGGCTCCTGGCGCGTGCGCTGCGGCATCGCCGTGGCGACGATCGCGCTTTCGCTCGGCGTCGCGCGGGCCGAGAACACGCTCGACCTGGCGCCCGACCCGGACCAGAGCCGCGCCGAATACGAAAAAGTATCGAAAGAGATCACGCTGTCGTCCGAGCGGCTGGCCAAGCTCGCCGCCGACATAGCGGCTGTCAAGAAGGACCACGCCTCGATCACCGCGGCGCTGATCCAGTCGGCGATGACCGAGCAGAAGCTCGGCCAGGACATCGAGGACATTGGCGGCAAGCTGGAAGGGCTGAAGGCGCAGGGGCAGAAGATCCGCGCCTCACTGGCCGCCAGACGCGACGTTCTGGCCGAAGTGCTCGGCGCGCTGCAGCGCATGGGGCTCAATCCGCCGCCGGCGATCCTGGTCAAGCCGGAGGACGCATTGTCGTCGGTGCGCAGCGCCATCCTGCTCGGTGCCGTGGTGCCGGAACTGCGCCAGCAGACCGACATGTTGCTGGCCGACCTCAAGGAGCAGTCGCGGGTGACGGCCTCGATCGAGGCCGAGCGGGCGCGGCTGACGGCAGCTGTCGGCGAGCAGGCGGCGGAAAAAAAGCGGCTCGGCATGCTGCTCGAAGCCAAGCAGAAGCTCGCCGCCGATACGCAAACCGCGCTGGCCGTCGAAAAGCAGCGGTCCGCGACGCTGGCGGCCAAGGCCGGCAGCCTGAAAGAACTGATCGCCTCGCTCGAGGCCGACAGAGCCCGCAAGGCGGCGGATGCGGCCAAGGCAGCCGAGCAAAAGACGGCCGACGCCGACAAGGGCCCGGTATCGGCTACGGCGCCGACGGAATTGGCCTCGCTGCCGGTGCCGGAGAGCAACAGGCTCACCGCTGCCGCGCCGTTTTCCGCGCTTCAAGGGCAGATCGCGCTGCCGGTCACCGGCAGGATCAAGCGGCGCTTCGGGGCCGACGACGGTAACGGCGCGGTGATGCTCGGTGACATGGTTGCGACACAATCGGGAGCCATCGTCACAGCGCCGGCGGATGGAAATGTGCTTTATGCGGGGCCTTTCCGCTCTTACGGTCAACTCTTGATCCTGAATGCGGGTGACGGCTATCATGTCGTCCTGGCGGGGATGAGCAGAATCAGCGTCGCGTCTGGCCAGTCGGTGCTCGCAGGTGAGCCGGTCGGCGCGATGGGAGAGGCCCGGGTGGCGAGCACCTCGGCATCGAAGAATGGAAATGCCACGCCGGAGCTCTATGTCGAGTTCCGCAAGGATGGAAAACCCGTCGATCCGGCCCCATGGTGGGCGGACCGTTTTTCTGGAAGGACGTGAATGATGCGGAAACTGTCGCTTCTGTTTGCCGGTGCGCTGATGGGTGCATCGGCGATGAGCCTGGTCTATGGCGCGCCCGGCTCGACAGCGAAAGCTGCGGGCTCCGAGACCTATAAGCAACTGGCGATCTTCGGCGATATCTTCGAACGGGTGCGGGCGAATTATGTGACGCCGCCCGACGACAAGTCGCTGGTTGAAAATGCCATCAACGGCATGCTGTCGTCGCTCGACCCGCACTCCTCCTACATGAATGCCGAAGAAGCGCAGGACATGCGCGTGCAGACCAAGGGCGAATTCGGCGGCCTCGGCATCGAGGTCACCATGGAGAACGACCTGGTCAAGGTGATCACGCCGATCGACGATACGCCGGCCGCCAAGGCAGGCGTGCTCGCCGGCGACTATATCGCCAAGATCGACGGCGAGGAGGTCCGCGGCCTGACGCTCAACGACGCCGTCGAGAAGATGCGCGGGCTGGTCAATACGCCGATCAAGCTCACCATCCTGCGCCAGGGCGCCGACAAGCCGATCGAACTGACGGTCGTGCGCGACATCATCAAGGTCAAGGCGGTCAAGTTCCGGGTCGAAAACGATATCGGCTACATGAAGATCACCTCCTTTACAGAAAAGACCTATGACGACCTCGAGAATGCCATCGACACCATCAAGAAGCAGGTGCCGAACGACAAGCTCAAGGGCTACGTGCTCGACCTGCGCCTCAATCCGGGCGGTTTGCTCGACCAGGCGGTGAGCGTGTCGGATGCCTTCCTCGACCGTGGCGAGATCGTCTCGACGCGCGGCCGCGACCCGAAGGACGTCACCCGCTTCGACGCGCGGGCCGGCGACGACATCGGCGGCAAGCCGCTGATCGTGCTCGTCAATGGCGGCTCGGCCAGTGCCTCGGAAATCGTCGCCGGCGCGCTGCAGGATCTGCGCCGCGCCACGGTGGTCGGCACGCAATCCTTCGGCAAGGGTTCGGTGCAGACCATCATCCCGCTTGGCGAGAACGGGGCGCTGCGGCTGACGACGGCGCTCTATTACACGCCGTCCGGCAAGTCGATCCAGGGCAAGGGCATCACGCCCGACATCAAGGTCGACCAGCCGCTGCCGGCGGAACTGCAGGGCAGGGACCTGACGCGCGGCGAATCGGACCTCAAGGGCCATATCAAGGGCGCCGACGAAAGCACGACCGGTTCGGGTTCGGCAGCCTATGTGCCGCCGGAACCGAAGGACGATTTGCAGCTCATCTATGCCGAGCAGCTGCTGCGCGGCCAGAAGACGGATCCGGCGTTCCCGCCGAATCCGCAAAAGGCCGTGTTGAACCAGTAAGGGCAGGCAAGCCGGGCCAAACAGGTCTGGCTGCCTGAGCGAAGCGATGCGATGCTGCCGGGGCCGCGAGGCTCCGGCAGTTTGATTCGGGGGCCGCGGCCGGCATGCTGCGCGTCCAGTGAAGCAAGGGGACGCGCCGACATTTTGGATTTTGCGCCGCCGGAGAAGGTTTCACTTCGGGGATGCGCGCCGGGGATGCGGGCTTGGCTGATATCGGCAAGGACATAGAACGACCTCTCGGACAGGCGATCCGGCTGCCGCGCTCAGGCAGCGGGATCAGCGCCGGTGCGGTCGCGGCCGCTCTTGTCGTGCTGTCCGTGGTCGGCGTCTCCAGCGCCATCGCCTTGCGAGACAAGCCGTTCCGGAAGCTGCAAGAAGCAGCCGTTTCGACGCCGAAGACGCCGGCGGCGGATACCGCCGCCGCGCCCGCCAAGGCGACGCCCGAAATGGCTGCGCCAAGCAACGCAAGCGGGGCCAACATAAGCGGGCCGAAGACGGGCGGTCCGCAGATCATCCATGTCCAGACCGAGGGGGGCGACGGTCCACCCGAGGCGGCCATAGTCATTCGCGACCCTTCGACGATCGGCCAGAACCTCAGGATCGCGCATATTCCCGACAAGGCGCTGGTCGAGGCCAGCGAAACCGGTCCGTTGCCGATCCGCGCCGCCGACGGCAGGCGCCCGTTCGATGTCTATGCGCGGCCGTGGTCCGGGGCTCGCGGTGCACGCGTGGCGCTCGTCATCGGCGGGCTTGCCGTGTCGCAGACCGGCACGCAGGCAGCCATCGCCAAGCTGCCGGCGGAAGTGACGCTGGCCTTCGCGCCGCAAGGCAACAGCATCGGCCGCTGGATGCAGGTGGCGCGGCAGAGCGGCCATGAGGTCATCATGCAGGTACCGCTTGAGCCGTTCGACTATCCGAACGTCAATCCCGGCCGTAACACGCTGACCGTGGCTGCAACGCCGGACGAGAATTTGAAGAATTTACGCTGGGCGCTGTCGCGAACGACCAACTACACCGGCGTCATGAACTATATGGGCGCCCGCTTTTCGGCCGACGCGACGGCGATGGGGCCGTTGATGGCCGAGCTTGGCAAGCGTGGTCTGGCCTATGTCGACGACGGTTCGTCGGCGCGCAGCCTGGCACCCGAACTGGCGCTGAAGGACGGCGTGCCGTTCGTCGGCGGCGATACGGCGATCGATGCGGTGCAGGACCGCGGCGCCATATTGAAGAAACTGGATGGGCTGGAAGCGACGGCACGGGCGAAAGGCTTTGCCGTCGGCATCGGCTCGGCTTTCGACCTGACGGTGGATACGGTGTCTTCCTGGGTGACCGAGGCCAAGAAGCGTGGCATCGAGATCGTGCCGGTTTCGGCGGTGGCCATAGATCCGGAAAAAGGCTGAGATGGCAAAGAACAAGCTCGTTGAGCCCGAGACGCTGCCCTACCGGCCCTGCGTAGGGGTGATGGTCCTCAATGAAGCCGGCCTGGTTTGGGTCGGCCGTCGCATTGCCGAGCCGGACAGCGAATTCGCTGGAACGACGCAGCTCTGGCAGATGCCGCAGGGCGGCATCGATGATGGCGAGGAGCCGCTGCCCGCGGCGGCGCGTGAACTTTACGAAGAGACCGGCATGCGCTCGGTGTCGCTGCTGGCCGAGGCGCCGCACTGGATCAAATACGACCTGCCGGCGCATCTGGTCGGCGTCGCCTTCAAGGGACGATATCGCGGCCAGACGCAGAAATGGTTTGCCTTCCGTTTCCACGGCGACGAAAGCGAGATCGCGATAAATCCGCCGCCGGGTGGCCACAAGGCCGAGTTCGACCGGTGGGCGTGGCGGCCGATGCTGGAATTGCCGGGCCTGATCGTGCCGTTCAAGCGCAAGGTCTACGAAGACGTGGTGGCGGCGTTCCGGCACCTGGTGGCGTAGCCGCCGGCCTTCCGTTAAAACAGGTCGGCATGAACGACGTCTCCAGCAAATCTCTTCCGCCGACCGTCACCCTGGGCGAACCGATCAGCGAAGCCGCGGCAGGGGCGATCCTGACCATCGATCTCGGCGCCGTCCGTGAGAACTACAGGCGGCTGAAGGCGCGGCTGGGCGGCGTCGGCTGTGCTGGAGTGGTCAAGGCCGACGGCTATGGGATTGGCGCGGCGCCGGTGGCGGCGGCGCTGATGGGTGAGGGCTGTAATACTTTCTTTGTTGCGCATTTGGCCGGCGGCATCTTGCTGCGCAAGGCGCTCGGCTCAGTCCCGGCCATTTATGTGCTGAACGGCATTCCGCCGGGTGCGGAAAGGGAAGCGGTTGCGGCAGGGCTTTGCCCAGTACTCAACAGCGCCAGCCAACTCGCGGCATGGCGCGAGATGGCCGGGCGGGTGGGCCGTAAGTTGCCGGCCGCCCTCCAGGTCGACAGCGGCATGTCGCGGCTCGGCATGACGCCATCCGAGGTGAAGGCAGTCGCGCAGGATCCGCAGGCTTTCGACGGTGTCGAACTGACGTTCGTGATGAGCCATCTCGCCTGCGCCGATGAACCCGAGCAGCCGGCCAACGAGCGGCAGCGGCTCGAATTCGAACGGCTGCGCCGGATGCTGCCGGAAGCGCCGGCTTCGTTTGCCAATTCATCAGGCATTTTTCTCGGGCAGCGCTATCACTACGACCTCGTTCGTCCGGGTGCCGCTCTCTATGGCGTCAATCCGACGCCGGCGAAGGACAATCCGATGCTGCCGGTGGTGCGATTGCAAGCCAAGGTCATCCAGACGCGGATATTGGGGGCCGGCGCCGGTGTCGGCTACGGCCACACTTTCCACACCAAGGCTCCGCTTGCCGCGGCGACGATTTCGCTCGGCTACGGCGATGGCTGGCATCGACGCGCCGCTTCCTCCGCCTGGCTCGAAAATGTGCGGCTGCCCTTCGTCGGCCGGGTTTCGATGGATTCGATCATCCTCGACATTTCCGCACTGCCGCCCGGCAGGCTGAAGGCCGGCGACCTCGTCGAACTGATCGGACCGTCGTCGCAGACGGTGGACCAGGTAGCCGGCCAGGCCGGCACCATCGGCTATGAGGTCTTGACCAGCCTCGGCCACCGTTTCCACCGGCGCTATGTGAATGGCTAGGACGCAAGGTTGTTGTCCTCACGCATGTCTTTTCCCTAAGCATCGGCACTTGGCTGACGCCACAGAATCCGGCAGACATGAGGCGGCGATGATCCCGGTCTCGAATCCCGACGAGATGCCGCCGCGGAGAACCAAACGATGAAGATCTTCGTGCTGGGCGGCGGCGTGATCGGGGTCACCACCGCCTATTTTCTTGCCGAGGCCAGTCATCAGGTGACGGTGATCGATCGCCAGAAAGGCCCGGCGCTGGAAACCAGCTTTGCCAATGCCGGCGAGATCTCGCCCGGCTATGCCTCGCCCTGGGCCGGGCCCGGCGTTCCGCTGAAGGCCATCAAATGGCTTTTGATGAAGCACGGTCCACTGGTGGTGCGACCGGCCCTCGATCCGCATATGTGGATATGGCTGGTCAAGATGCTGCGCAATTGCACGGCTGAACGCTACGCGCTGAACAAGGCGCGCATGGTGCCGCTGGCCGAATACAGCCGCGACACGCTGAAGGCGCTGCGCGAGGCGACCGGCATCGCCTATGACGAGCGCGCCAAGGGCACGCTGCAGCTCTTCCGAACGCAAAAGCAGCTCGACGGCGTCGGCGGCGATGTCGAGGTGCTGAAGGCCTATGGCGTCCCCTACGAGGTCCTCGACCCCGACGGCTGCATTGCGGCCGAGCCTGGGCTGGCCGGCGTGCGCGAAAAATTCGTCGGTGGCCTGCGGTTGCCCGGCGACGAAACCGGCGACTGCAAGATGTTCACCGACAGGCTTGCCGAGCTTTGCGCAGCACGCGGCGTCACCTTCGAATACGACACGGAGATACGGCGCGTCGTCAAGAAGCGCGATCGCATCACCAACATCAGCACCAGCAAGGGCTGGATGGTCGCCGATGCCTATGTGATGGCGATGGGCAGCTATTCGGCACGGTTCATGCGCATGCTGAAGCGGCCCATCCCGGTCTACCCGGTCAAGGGCTATTCGATCACCCTGCCGATCAAGGACGCCGCCGCTGCACCGGTCTCGACCGTGATGGACGAGAGCTACAAAGTAGCGATCACCCGGCTCGGCGACCGTATCCGGGTCGGCGGCACGGCGGAGATTTCCGGCTTCGACCTGCGGCTGCATGAATCGCGGCGCCGCACGCTCGAACATTCGGTCGGCGACCTGTTTCCGGGCAGCGGCGACATGCGATCGGCGACCTTCTGGTGCGGGCTGCGGCCGATGACACCGGACGGGCCGCCGCTGATCGGCCGCACCGATTTCTCCAATCTCTATCTCAACACCGGCCATGGCACACTCGGCTGGACCATGGCCTGCGGCTCGGCCAAAGTTCTGGCCGACATCATCTCCAGCCGGGTGCCCGACATCGACGTCGGCGATCTCGGGCCCGGACGATACGCCAAGTAAGACGCCCACCAGCTAAGACAGCCAGCGGCCGGCAGGCTCACGCGAACAAACCCCTGTCCCGTTCGACGGCCTTGGTAATGAAGCTCGCGACGACCTGGACGCGGCGCAGCGGCCTGACCGATTCATGATAGACCAGCCAGTAGGCGCGGCGGATGGGTGCGACGATATCGAGAGGCACCAGCTCCGGCATCGAGCGGGCAACGAAGGTGTGCAGGATGCCGATGCCGGCGCCGGAACGCACCGCTTCGGCCTGGCCGAGCGCCGAGGAAATGGCGAAGCTGGTCCGCCAGTCGGGGCTGAATTCGGCCGCGTAGTCGAGCGAGGGACTGACGATCAGGTCCGGCACGTAGCCGATCAGCGTATGCTGGCCTAGCTCGGCGGCGGTTCCGGGCAGGCCATGGGTGTCGGCGTAGGCACGCGACGCGAACAGGCCGAGCGTGTAGTCGACCAGCTTTCCCGCCACCAGGCGGCCTTCCGTCGGTCGTTCGACGGTGATGGCAATGTCGGCCTCGCGCCGGGACAAAGAGAAGGAGCGTGGCACCGGCACCAGCTGGATGGTGAGCTCACGGTGCAGAGCGGTCAGCGCGCCGAGGCGCCTGGCCAGGAACGCGACGCCAAAGCCGTCCGGCGCGCCGATGCGCACGGTGCCCGAGAAGTCGTCGCCTTCGCCTGAAACGGTCGAGCGCGCGGCGATCATGTCGCCCTCCATGCGTTCGGCAATCTCGAGGAAACGCTCGCCCGCCGGCGTCAGCTCACTGCCGGTGGTAAGCCGGCGAAACAGTTTTGTCCTGAGCGCTGCCTCGAGGGCGGCAATGCGGCGCGAGACGGTCGCGTGATTAAGCTCCAGCCGCCTGGCGGCGCCGAGGATCTGGCCGGCCCGCGCTACGGCAAGGAAGATACGGGCATCATCCCAGTTCATGAGGGTCCTGGCGATAACGATCAAAACCGCGTTCCTTCGCGCCCCCCTCTGTCCTGCCGGACATCTCCCCCTCAAGGGGGGAGATTGGCAGTTTCGCCGCAGGCGTCTTTCTTGGGAGATGTCCGGCAGGACAGAGGGGGGCGGTGAAGGAACTCAATCTCAATCCTTGCTGCTGGGGACCTGCATTCTTCCTATTTGCGAGAATTGATGCTCTGCGGTCAACCGCTATCTATTTTCTGCACAACGGTTGCGTTTTCGCTCGCGTTGCCATCGCTCCCGCAAAGGCGGACAATGCCTCATCACGAACCAGGGAGAGAGACCATGATCGAATACGGTCATTTCATCGGCGGCAAGCGCGTCGCCGGAACCAGCGGCCGCAAGCAGGACGTCATGCAGCCGATGGACGGCACGGTGCGCGGCACGGTGGCGCTGGCTTCGCAGGCGGAATTGCGTGCGGCGGTCGAAAACGCCAAGGCCGCACAGCCCGGCTGGGCGGCGACCAATCCGCAGCGGCGCGTACGCGTCCTGATGCGGTTCCTCGAGTTGGTCGCCAAAGAGTATGACGCGCTGGCCGAGATATTGGCGCGCGAACACGGCAAGACCATCGCCGACGCCAAGGGTGACATCCAGCGCGGCCTCGAAGTGGTCGAGGTCTGTATCGGTGCGCCGCATATGATGAAGGGCGAGTTCACCGATGGCGCCGGCCCCGGCATAGACGTCTATTCGATGCGCCAGCCGCTCGGCGTCGTCGCCGGCATCACGCCGTTCAATTTTCCGGCGATGATCCCGCTGTGGAAGATCGCGCCGGCCATCGCCTGCGGCAATGCCTTCATTCTCAAGCCGTCCGAACGCGACCCGGGCGTGCCGATGCGCATTGCCGAACTGTTTATCGAGGCCGGTCTGCCGGCGGGCATCCTTAATGTCGTCAACGGCGACAAGGAAGTGGTCGACGCCATCCTCGACGATCCCGACATCAAGGCCATCGGTTTCGTCGGCTCGACACCGATCGCCCAGTACATCTATTCGCGCGGCTGCGCGGCCGGCAAGCGCGTGCAGTGCTTCGGCGGCGCCAAGAACCACATGATCATCATGCCGGATGCCGACATGGACCAGACCGTCGACGCGCTGATCGGCGCCGGCTACGGCTCGGCCGGCGAGCGCTGCATGGCAATCTCGGTGGCCGTCCCGGTCGGCAACGACACCGCCAACCGGCTGATGGAAAGACTGGTGCCGCGCGTCGAGAGCCTGAAGGTCGGTCCGTCGACGGATTCTTCCGCCGATTTCGGCCCGCTGGTGACGGCGCAGGCGTTGGAACGGGTCAAGTCCTATGTCGACACCGGCGTCAAGGAAGGCGCCAAGCTGGTCGTCGACGGCCGCGGCTTTTCCATGCAGGGCTACGAGAACGGCTACTATATGGGTGGCTGCCTGTTCGACAACGTGACCGCCGACATGCGTATCTACAAGGAAGAGATCTTCGGGCCGGTGCTGTCGGTGGTGCGCGCACCGACCTACGAGAACGCCATCAAGCTCGCCAACGAGCACGAGATGGGCAATGGCGTCGCCATCTTCACCCGCGACGGCGACGCGGCGCGCGACTTCGCCTCGCGGGTTCAGGTCGGCATGGTCGGGATCAACGTGCCGATCCCGGTGCCGATCGCCTACTACACCTTTGGCGGCTGGAAGGCGTCCTCCTTCGGCGACCTCAACCAGCACGGGCCGGACGCGTTCCGCTTCTACACCAAGACCAAGACGGTAACGTCGCGCTGGCCGTCCGGCGTGAAGGACGGTGCCGAGTTCGTCATCCCGACGATGAACTGACCGAACGGTTTCCTGTCAGCGCGTCCTCACCTTCGGCTTGGGGCGCGCGGGCCGGCGTGAAGGATGGCGCCGAATTCGTCACCCCGACGATGAACTGATCCAAATCGCAGAAAGCAAGAAAAGGCCCGGGCACCAAGCTCGGGCCTTTTTGTCGCGGTCTTCATCGGCATGAACACTAATGTGATGGAACCAAGAAGGCAGCAATCTTCTTAGGTTGCAGTCCTGCCGCGAAGGAGATGCTGGCAGATCAACCAACGGCGCTGGTGACGGCTCCGGGGGATATCGTCCGGCGCAAAGGAGGTGTCAGATGGCACGTCTCATGGCGACTATAGCTTGCGCTGCGATGGCCCTTTCCGCCGTCCCGGCAATGGCTGCCGAGCAATGTGCGGCACGCGCCGATATGGTCAAGGCGCTCGGCGAGAAGTTTCATGAAAACCCGAGCGCGGTCGGCGTCGTCAATCCGAATGTGGTGCTTGAAGTCTTCGTTTCCGACAAGGGCACATGGACCATCCTCGCCAGCGACACAAAAGGTCAAAGCTGCGTGATTTCAGTCGGCGAAGGCTGGGAGAGCGCGATGACGAAAGCGGCGCTGCCAGGCACCTGAACGATTTATCACGGGTCTGCGCGCCTCGGCATGGCCGCGCGGCCTGTGGCTCATTCTTTCGGCGACAGCCGTAAAACGGATCTGCAGGCGCCCGCTTGGGCGCCTGCTTGCGCTTTTCCATTATCGATACCATATATCGAGAACATAATGGGAACATCTTAAATCGTTCCCACCAATGGCAGACCGGAACACAGAAAGGAACGACGCGATGATGATGACGTCGGAACCGGCCTGGATCGCTCCGGCAAAATGAGGCCGTCAAACCCCTCCTTTGCCGGAACGTGATGGCAAAGGAGGTGCCCTATGGCACGCAAATCGCTGTTGAGATGGGTGAAAACCCTGGTTCTTGCTGGCGCATTGGCGGTGGGTACGAACACCGCAGGCGCGCAATATCAACACTGCGTTGAACATGGCGAGCTCGTCGCCCATTTGAGCGAGAAGTTCCAGGAAAGGCAGTTTGCTTTGGGGCTGATCGGTCATGAGGCGGTCATGGAAGTCTTTGTCGCCGAGACCGGAACCTGGACCATCGTCGTCACCGATATCGCCGGCAGAAGCTGCATCGTCGCGGCCGGCGACAATTGGGAAAACGTGATGGCCCTGCCCGGCCAGGGCGCATGACGAAATGGCAGGCTCAGCGTGTGGCAGCTGCCTCGGCATGGCCGCGCAAAAGCGCCATCAGGCGCTTGGCGTCCTTGGCCGCGGCATCTTCGTCGCCGGCGAGGATCGAACGGATCAGTGCGACATGATGCTCGGCGGATTCGGCCAAGCCGGTATCGGCCTTGTAGCGGAACCAGAAGCGACGGCTATGGGTTTGCAAGGGTGCCGCCAGGCGCGCGGCGAACGGGTTGTCGGCAGCCAGGGCCAGCGCCTCGTCGAGCGCCTTGTCGGCTTGGATAAAGTAGAACACATTTTCCGAAATCACCGCCTTTTGCATGGCAAGGGCAGCGTCATGGAACAGGTCGGCGGCCTCGCGGGTGACGAAGCGGGCGGCCGAGCGGGCAAGCACCACCTCGACGCCACGGCGGGCGTCGAGGACACGCAGCCAGTCGCCGGGGTGAAGCGGCGCGATGGCGATGCCGGCGCGCGGCCGGACCTCGAGCAGGCCCTCCCAGGCCAGCCGCTGGATTGCTTCGCGAACCGGGGTGCGGCCGAGGCCGAGCCTGTCAATCAGCGCCCCCTCGGTGATGAAGCTCGCCGGCGCCAGTTCGAGAGTTACGATCATGTGCTCGAGCCTGCGGTAGGCCTTCGCAGTTGCCGGCTCGGAGCCCGGGCTGTCATATACCAATGCGGCATCTCCTGATATATTGTTGATATATCATATCAGATTCAACGTTGACAGCCGGCTTCTTAAGAAATATACGACTGATATATCAGATGGAGCGATCGACATGTGGGCCGGAGTCTTCCCCGCCGTTACGACCAAATTCACCGAGGACGACGGCCTCGACCATGCCGAGATGGAGCGCTGCTTTGCGCTGCAGATGGAGGCCGGCTGTGACGGCATCATCGTCTGCGGGTCGCTCGGCGAAGGCCCGATGCTGTCGCACGACGAGAAGATCGCGGTGCTGAAGACCGCGCAGAAGATCGCCGGCAAGAAACCGGTGCTGTTGACGGTCAACGAGGCCGGTACACGCGAGGCGGCGGCGATCGCGCGCCGCGCCGCCAAGGAAGGCGCCAACGGTTTGATGGTGGTGCCGAGCCCGATCTACCATACCAATGCCGAGGAGACGGTCGCGGCACTCAGCGCCGTCGCCGCGGCCGGCGACCTGCCGGTGATGATCTACTCCAACCGGCTTGCCTACCGCGTCGACGTTACCGTCGACCAGATGGAGGAGTTGGCGAAGGACCAACGCTTCGTCGCCATAAAAGAGTCCTCCGACGACATCCGCCGCTCGACCGAGATCATCAACCGCCTCGGCGACCGCTACGACCTGTTCACCGGCGTAGACAATCTCGCCTTCGAGGCGCTGTCGGTCGGCGCCATCGGCTGGGTGGCGGGCCTGGTCACCGCGTTCCCGCGCGAGACCGTCGCCATCTACCAGCTGATGCGACAGGGCCGCCGCGAGGAGGCGTTGAAGATCTACCGCTGGTTCCGGCCGCTGCTCGACCTCGACGTTTCGACCTATCTGGTGCAGAACATCAAGCTTGCCGAAGTGCTGGCGATCAACACCAACGACCGCGTGCGCATGCCGCGCCAGCCATTGTCGGGCGAGCGGCGCAAGGCAGTCGAAAAGATCGTCAGGGATGCGCTGGCGGTGCGGCCAGAGCTGCCGACATTCTGATCCAGTCGCTTTGAAGGCATTTGCAGATGTGCAGCGCGGCGCACGGCAATGAATGATAATGCTACGCTCGATGTCGCCATCATTGGTGGCGGCATCATCGGCATCTGCGCCGCCGCCCTTCTGGCAGAGGCGGGGCGAAACGTGACGATCTTCGATCGGACGGGGATCTGTGAGGAAACCAGCTCCGGCAATGCCGCTGCCTTTGCCTTCTCCGATGTGCTGCCGCTCGCCCACAAGGGCATGATCAAGCAGTTGCCGAAATGGCTCGCCGACCCGCTCGGCCCGCTCAGCATCCCACCCGCGTATCTGCCGAAGCTGCTGCCCTGGCTGGTCCGCTTCTGGCGCGCCGGCCGAAGCGACCGCTATGAAGCCGGCCTTGCCGCGCAGGCCGGGATGATGAAGCTCGCCGAGGCGGAATGGATGGGCTTGCTCGACCGTTCCGGCACACGGCCGATGCTGCATGAGGACGGCTCGCTGGAACTCTACGACAGCGAGACCGAGTTCAAGGCTTCACTGCCCGGCTGGGCGGCAAGGCAGCGCTTCGGCATCGGCTTCGGCCATGTCGAGGGGAGCGCTCTCACAGCCCTGCAGCCCGGTCTGTCGCCGCGCTTCGTCAAGGGAACGTTCGTGCCGGGGTGGAAAACCGTTGCCGATCCCAAGCTGCTTGGAAAGGCCTTGTGGGCCTATGCCGAGAGGTTGGGCGCCGTGTTCGAAAGGGCCCGGATCGAGCGTGTCGAGGCGGGACAGGACGGCGCGATCCTGACCACGGCCGACGGCACGCGGCGACGGGCGAAGCACGTCGTCATCGCTGCCGGGGCCTGGTCGCATCTGCTGGCGAGACATCTCGGCGACGGAATCCCGCTGGAGACCGAGCGTGGCTACAACACGACGTTGCCGAAGACTGCCTTCGACGTAAAGCGGCAATTGATCTTCTCCGGGCATGGCTTCGTCATCACGCCGCTCGAGACGGGCCTGCGCGTCGGCGGCGCGGTCGAACTCGGCGGCCTTGAGAGGCCGCCCAATTATGCGCGCTCGAAAGCGCTGCTCGAAAAGGCGCAGAAATTCCTGCCGGGACTGGATCCGGCCAATGGACGCGAATGGATGGGGTTCCGGCCGTCGCTGCCGGATTCGCTGCCGGTGATCGGGCGGTCGCAACAAACGCCGTCGGTGGTGTATGGTTTCGGCCACGGTCACCTCGGCCTGACCCAGGCCGCGGTGACCGGGCGCTTGATCCGCGAGCTCGTTCTCGGGCAGAATCCATCGCTCGATCTCGGCCCGTTCAGCCCGCAACGGTTTTGAGTTCGAAGACAGTCAGTTGGGAGCCGGCATGGCCAAGAATTCCTTCTTCTGCATAGACGGCCACACCTGCGGCAATCCGGTGCGGCTGGTCGCCGGCGGCGGGCCTTTGCTCAAGGGCTCGACGATGATGGAGCGGCGAGCGCATTTCCTGGCCGAATATGACTGGATCCGCACCGGGCTGATGTTCGAGCCGCGCGGCCATGACGTGATGTCCGGCTCGATCCTCTATCCGCCGACGCGTGAAGATTGCGACATCGCCATCCTGTTCATCGAAACCTCGGGCTGCTTGCCGATGTGCGGCCACGGCACCATCGGGACGGTAACTTTTGCCGTCGAGCATGGGCTGATCAAGCCGAAGACACCGGGCGTGCTCAGGCTGGATACGCCGGCGGGCGTGGTCGTAGCCGAGTACAGCCAAGTCGGCGACTATGTCGAGGAGGTGCGCATCACCAATGTGCCTTCCTTCCTCTATGCCGAGGCACTGACGGTCGAATGCCCCGGGCTCGGCGAGATCAGCGTCGATGTCGCCTATGGCGGCAATTTCTACGCCATCGTCGAACCGCAAAAGACCTATCGCGACATGGCCGACCATTCGGCCGGCGAACTGATCGCCTGGAGCCCGGTGGTGCGGCAGCGGCTCAACGAAAAATATACCTTCGTGCATCCGGAGAATCCCGGCATCAATACGCTGTCGCACATATTGTGGACCGGCGCGCCGACCAACCCGCAAGCCGATGCCCGCAACGCCGTCTTCTACGGCGACAAGGCAATCGACCGTTCGCCCTGCGGCACCGGCACCTCGGCGCGCATGGCGCAGCTTCACGCCAAGGGCAAGCTTGGGGTCGGCGACGACTTCGTCCACGAATCGATCATCGGGTCGCTGTTCAAGGGCAGGGTCGAGAAAGAGGTCACCGTCGCCGGCAAGCCGGCAATCATTCCGTCGATCGGCGGGTGGGCGCGGATGACCGGATTGAACACGATCTTCATCGACGACCGCGACCCGTTCGCGCACGGCTTCGTCGTCAAATAGAGAAAACGCTGACGCAAGCGAAAGAAAGAGAGCGCAAACGGATTGCCTTCGACGGCGCAACGATCCCGCTCATCAACTTATTTTGACGGCGATTTCTTCGAAATGGGTCGCATGCTGCGATTGAATCGTCAAAGACATTGCGTTAGGCCAATGGTAGGGTCCGCGATGGTCCAGGGGGCGGACGGGAACCAAACGGGCAATCGGACGACGTGCGGCGAAAACACGCGTAATGATCGAAAAATCACGTTGCAATCCGGGCTCGAAACTTTACGACTAGGGAAAATACGAAAAGGAATGCGTCTGCATGGGCGACATTCCAGGGGAGCCACGACAGCATGCAGTATTTTGTCCAGCAGCTTATCAACGGGCTGACGCTGGGATCGATCTATGGGCTGATAGCGATCGGCTATACGATGGTCTACGGCATCATCGGCATGATAAATTTCGCCCATGGCGACATTTTCATGATCGGCGCTTTCACCGCGCTCATCGTTTTCCTTATCCTCGGTGCATTGTTCTATTCGCTGCCGATCGTCGTTGCGCTGCTGATCATGATGATCGTCGCGATGCTGCTGACCAGCCTGTATAACTGGACGATCGAGAAGGTGGCCTACCGGCCTTTGCGCGGTTCATTCCGGCTGGCGCCGCTGATCACCGCGATTGGCATGTCGATTGCGCTGTCCAATTTCGTCCAGGTGACGCAAGGGCCGCGCAACAAGCCGGTCCCGCCAATGGTGTCCAAGGTCTACAACATCGAAGGCATCAGCGTCTCGCTGAAGCAGATCATCATCGTCCTGGTCACCATAGTCCTGCTGGCGCTGTTCTGGTACCTGGTCAACAAGACCTCGCTCGGCCGGGCACAGCGCGCCTGCGAGCAGGATCGCAAGATGGCCGCACTGCTCGGCGTCGACGTCGATCGCACCATCTCGATCACCTTCATCATGGGCGCCGCCCTTGCCGCCGTCGCCGGCACGTTGTTCCTGATGTATTACGGCGTTGTGGTGTTTTCCGACGGCTTTACGCCCGGTGTGAAGGCGTTTACTGCCGCGGTGCTCGGCGGCATCGGCTCACTGCCCGGCGCCGTGCTCGGCGGGCTGATGATTGGCTTCATCGAAAGCATGTGGTCGGCTTATTTCTCGATCGACTACAAGGACGTCGCCGCCTTCTCCATCCTGGCGATCGTGCTGATCTTCCTGCCTTCCGGCATTCTCGGCCGGCCAGAAGTCGAAAAGGTCTGAGATCATGGCGGTTACCGTGTCTCCGGAAAGCACCGTCGTCGCCACCCCGGTCCAGCGCGCTTTTCGCGAAGCGCTCTATGCCGGCGCCATCTCGCTTGGCCTGTTCGTGCTGTTCATCGGCCTGAAAACCGACCAGAATATCTCCAACGAACTGATCCTGGTGCAACGCTGGGGCTTGCTCGCCGGCGTCGTGATCGCCACCATGGCAGGACGCTTCCTCTATGTCGCCTATGGCCAGCCCTTCCTGGCGAACCAGAAGATCGTCGACGTCGCCACCGGCCTGCTGCCGGTCAGCCTGGCTTCGCGATTCTTCCGCCTTCCCGCGTTCATCGTGGCGCTCGCCGTCGCCGTTATTCTGGTCGCGCTCAGCGGCTTTCTGACCGAGGCCTTAGGGCCGGAACTTTCCGATTTTGTGCGGTTCCTGCGGGCGCTCGCAATCATCTATGCGCTGGCTTGGCTGATATATCGGTTCCGGGCCTTCATTCACGCTCATTTCTCGGCATTGGGCATAACCGCACTGGCGCTCTACCCGATTATCGTGGTGTTGGTGCTGGCTCTATATGCCGGGTCGATGGCCGCCGGTTTCCAGGGCTCGCTGAAATATGTCGACAATTACGGCATCCAGATCCTGATCTACGTGATGCTGGCTTGGGGGCTGAATATCGTTATCGGCTTGGCCGGCTTGCTCGATCTCGGCTATGTCGCCTTCTACGCCGTCGGTGCCTACGCCTATGCGCTGCTCGGCACGCATTTCGGCCTCTCCTTCTGGATCCTGCTGCCCGCCGCTGGCCTGATGGCTGCGTTCTGGGGCGTGATGCTCGGCTTCCCGGTGCTGCGCCTGCGCGGTGACTATCTGGCGATCGTGACGCTCGCCTTCGGCGAAATCATAAGGCTGGTGATCATCAACTGGCGCGAGGTGACCAACGGCTCGGCCGGCATTTCCGGCATCCCGAAGGTGTCTTTCTTCGGCCTGATGTCGTTCAACGTCTCCGATCCGAACTACATCTCGAAGGTGCTCGGCATCGCCCAATCGGGTGCCTACTACAAGATATTCCTCTACTATTTGATCCTTGGGCTCTGTCTGCTGACGGCCTTCGTCACCGTGAGGCTCAGGCGTCTGCCGGTCGGCCGCGCCTGGGAAGCGCTGCGCGAGGACGAGATCGCCTGCCGCTCGCTCGGTATCAACACCACCACCACCAAGCTCACGGCCTTTGCCACGGGCGCGATGTTTGGCGGCTTCGCCGGCTCGTTCTTTGCCGCGCGGCAAGGCTTCGTCAGCCCGGAATCCTTCGTCTTCCTGGAATCCGCGATCATCCTTGCCATCGTCGTGCTTGGCGGCATGGGCTCGCTGGTCGGCATTGCCGTCGCCGCGATGGTGATGATCGGCGGCACCGAAATCCTGCGCGAACTGGATTTCCTCAAGACCGGCCTGAGTTGGGGCAACATCAAGGTTATACCCGGGTTCGGCCCCGACTTCACGCCGGAGCTTTATCGCATGCTGTTGTTCGGCATGGCCATGGTCATCGTCATGCTGTGGAAGCCGCGCGGCTTCGTCGGCAGCCGCGAGCCGACAGCCTTCCTCAAGGTGCGCAGGGCGGTGTCGGGGTCCTTCACCAAGGAGGGACACGGCTGATGAACGCGAGCCCCTCCGTGAACGATGCCATCCTGCAGGTCGATCATTTGTCGATGAAGTTCGGCGGTCTCGTCGCCATCGGCGACCTGTCGTTCCAGGCCAAACGCGGCGAGATCACCGCGCTGATCGGTCCCAACGGCGCCGGCAAGACCACCGTGTTCAATTGCATCACCGGTTTCTACAAACCGTCGGAAGGCATGATCACGCTCAATCGGCGCGACGGCTCGACCTTCCTGCTCGAACGTTTGCCGAACCATGAAATCCCGGCGCGGGCCAAGGTGGCGCGCACCTTCCAGAACATCCGCCTGTTCTCGGGCATGACGCTGCTGGAGAACCTGCTGGTGGCCCAGCACAACAAGCTGATGAAGGCGTCCGGCTATACCATTCTCGGCCTGTTCGGTTATAGCGGATACAGACAGGCTTCGGCGGAATCGGTTGAACTGGCCGAGCACTGGCTGGAAAAGGCCGATCTCGTCGACCGCGCCGACGATCCTGCCGGCGATCTGCCATATGGCGCGCAGCGACGGCTCGAAATTGCTCGCGCCATGTGCACCGGCCCTGAGCTTCTGTGCCTCGACGAGCCGGCCGCCGGCCTTAATCCGAAGGAATCGGCGGCGCTCAATGCACTGCTGATGGACATCAAGGACAACACCGGCACGTCGATCCTTTTGATCGAGCATGATATGGCGGTGGTTATGCAGATTTCGGACCATGTCGTCGTGCTCGAATACGGGCGCAAGATCTCCGACGGCAACCCGCAATCGGTGCGGACCGACCCGCGCGTCATCGCTGCCTACCTCGGCGTCGAAGACGAGGACGTCGAGACGGTGCTGACCGAAGTCGGCGACGAAGACGTCATCGAGCAATTGGATACGGGTCCGGATGCGGCCCATGGCCCAGGCACATCGTCTTCGTATCTCGCCGGACCGGTTGCCGACACGGTTGGCCACAGCGAGGGCGAACGCGTCACCGTGTCAAAGGGCGCTTCGAAAGCCGGGCAGATCGATGCAAGGTCGAGCGCCGCGGCAAAGTCCGGATCGCCGGCCAAAGCCAAATCGGCCGCGAAATCTTCTGCCGCAAAATCTTCCACTGCAAAGCCGGCCTCCAAGGCTCCGGTGAAGTCAAAAACTCCCGGCACCTCTGATCGGCGTGGGGGGCGGAAATAATGGCCGGCACAACGCTGCTCGATATCAAGGGCGTCCAGACCTACTACGGCAACATCAGGGCGCTGAACGGCGTCGATGTCACGGTCAAGCAAGGTGAGATCGTAGCGCTGATCGGTGCCAACGGCGCCGGCAAGTCGACGCTGATGATGACCATCTTCGGTGCTCCCCGCGCCCGCGCGGGTACCATCACATTCGCCGGTACCGACATCACCCAGATGCCGACCCACGAGATCGCGCGCATGCGCATCGCCCAGTCGCCGGAAGGGCGCCGCATTTTCCCGCGCATGACGGTGATGGAAAACCTGCAAATGGGCGCCAGCCTCGACAACCTCGAGCATTATGACGAGGACGTCGAGAAGGTGTTCACGCTGTTTCCACGCCTGAAGGAACGCATTGCCCAGCGTGGTGGCACGCTGTCCGGCGGCGAGCAGCAGATGCTGTCGATCGGGCGCGCGCTGATGGCGCGGCCGAAGCTGCTTTTGCTCGACGAGCCGTCGCTTGGCCTGGCGCCGCTGATCGTCAAGCAGATATTCGACGCTATCCGGGAGCTGAACCGCACGCAGGGACTGACCGTGTTCCTGGTCGAGCAAAACGCCTTCGGCGCTCTGAAGCTCGCCACGCGCGGCTATGTCATGGTCAACGGCAACGTGACGATGAGCGGCACCGGCAAGGAGTTGCTCGCCAATCCGGAGGTGCGCGCCGCCTATCTCGAAGGCGGCCATCACTGAGTTTCAGGAGACATCAATCATGCAGGGCATTGTCTATGAGGAACCCTCGATCTGGCAGTTCTTCTTCGTCACCTGCCTGCTCGGCGGCTGGGCGGCGTGGATGACGGGCAAGGCATGTGCGCAGACGTGGCGCAGCTTCGCCCAGTTGTTCGCCTACATGCTGGGGCTCGGCATCGGCGTAAGATTCATCCATCATGCGCTGTTCGGCGGAACGATGTTTTCGCTGCATTACTACGTGGTCGACACCATCGTGCTGATGATATTGGGCTTCATTGGCTACCAATACACGCGCACCAACCAGATGGTAACGCAGTATAATTGGCTTTACGAAAGAGCCTCTCTTTTGAGCTGGAAACCAAAAGGTTGACATTTATCATTAACGGCGCTTCAGGGATGAATCGGCGTGACAAGTGCCTGAAAATCGGCAAAGTACTCTTTCTGCGAGCAAGAGTGGGCATCGCATGAAAGCAACATCCACGCCCACTCGGTAAATGGGAGCGTTTCAATGAAAAAGTCACTTTTGTCCGCCGTCGCCCTGACCGCGCTTGTCGCGTTCAGCGGCAGCGCGTGGGCTGACATCCTGATCGGCGTTGCCGGTCCGATCACTGGCCCGAACGCAGCATTCGGCGCGCAGTTGCAGAAGGGCGCCGAACAGGCTGCCGCCGATATCAACGCGGCTGGCGGCATTAACGGCGAGCAGATCAAGATCGAGGTCGGCGACGACGTGTCGGATCCGAAGCAGGGCATCTCGGTCGCCAACAAGTTTGTCGCCGATGGCGTCAAATATGTCGTCGGCCACTTCAATTCGGGCGTCACCATTCCGGCGTCAGAGGTCTATGCCGAGAACGGCATTCTCGTCATCACGCCTTCCGCGACCAACCCGAAGCTGACCGAGCGGGGCCTGTGGAACACGTTCCGTACCTGCGGACGCGACGATCAGCAGGGCAAGGTTGCCGGCGACTACCTCGCCGCGCACTTTAAGGACGGTAAGATCGCCGTCGTCCACGACAAGACGCCTTACGGCCAGGGTCTCGCCGACGAAACCAAGAAGGCACTCAATGCTGATGGCGTGACCGAAGCCATGTATGAGGGCATCAATGTCGGCGACAAGGACTTCTCGGCGTTGATCGCCAAGATGAAGGATGCCGGCGTCAACGTCGTCTACTATGGCGGCCTGCACACCGAGGCCGGCCTGATTATGCGCCAGCTCGCCGATCAGGGTCTCAAGGCCCAGTTCATGTCCGGCGACGGCATCGTGTCGAACGAATTGGCCTCCATCGCCGGCGATGCCGTCGACGGCACGCTGATGACGTTCGCTCCCGATCCGCGCAAGAACCCGAACGCCAAGGAACTCGTGGAGAAGTTCCGCGCCGCCGGTTTCGAGCCTGAAGCCTATACGCTCTACTCCTACGCCGCGCTGCAGATCGTCGCCGCCGCCGCCAACAAGGTCGGCTCTTCCGACGACGCGCAGAAGGTTGCGGAAGAGATCAAGAAGAGTGGCCCGTGGAAGACCGCCATCGGCGACATCGGCTATGACGCAAAGGGCGACATCACCCGTCCCGACTACGTCATCTACACTTGGAAGAAGGGTGACGACGGCAAGTACACCTACTTCGAACAATAAGCCGGCAAACGCCTGCAGCCCAAAAAATGCCCGGCGCCTCGCGCCGGGCATTTTTCATTTGTCTTTTGCTTCATCGCATAGGCGCAAGGATTTAAATCGGTTTAGCCGACGTCTCCATTTTTGTTTGCACTGCAGCATTTTCGCGCTAATCATGTCCGGCAGTTCCCTTTCCCGCGTCCGGAGCCCTGTCCTTGGCAATCTCGAAGATCCTTGTCGCCAACCGCTCCGAAATAGCCATCCGCGTCTTCCGCGCGGCCAATGAGCTCGGCCTCAAAACCGTGGCGATCTGGGCAGAGGAGGACAAATACTCCCTGCATCGCTTCAAGGCCGACGAAAGCTACCAGGTCGGGCGCGGGCCGCATTTGGCCAGGGACATGGGGCCGATCGAAAGCTATCTGTCGATCGAGGAGGTTATCCGCGTCGCCAGGCTATCGGGCGCCGATGCCATCCATCCAGGCTACGGCCTGCTGTCGGAAAGCCCGGAATTCGCCGAGGCCTGCGCCACGGCCGGCATCATCTTCATCGGGCCAAAGCCGGATACGATGCGCAGGCTAGGCAACAAGGTCGCCGCTCGCAACCTCGCGATCGAAGTCGGCGTGCCGGTAATTCCCGCCACCGATCCCTTGCCGGACGACATGGCGGCGATAAAGGAACTCGCCAAGACGATCGGCTACCCGGTGATGCTCAAGGCATCCTGGGGCGGCGGCGGCCGCGGCATGCGCGCCATCCGCTCCGAGGCCGATCTCGCGCGCGAGGTCATGGAAGGCAAGCGTGAGGCGAAGGCGGCTTTCGGCAAGGACGAGGTCTATCTCGAAAAGCTGATCGAGCGCGCACGCCATGTCGAGGTGCAGGTACTGGGCGACACTCATGGCAACGCCGTGCACCTGTTCGAGCGCGATTGTTCGATCCAGCGCCGCAACCAGAAAGTGGTCGAGCGGGCGCCGGCGCCCTACCTCGAAATGTCACAGCGCGAGGAGCTTTGCGGCTACGCGCTGAGGATCGCGCGCGAAACCAGCTATATCGGCGCCGGCACGGTCGAGTTCCTGCAGGATGCCGATACCGGAAAATTCTACTTCATCGAGGTCAATCCGCGTATCCAGGTCGAGCACACGGTCACCGAACAGGTGACCGGCATCGACATCGTCAAGGCGCAGATCCATATCCTCGACGGCTTTGCCATCGGCACGGCGGAATCGGGCGTTCCGGAGCAGAAGGACATCAGGCTCAACGGCCACGCGCTGCAGTGCCGCATCACCACGGAAGATCCCGAGCATAATTTCATCCCCGACTATGGCCGCATCACCGCCTATCGCGGTGCCACCGGCTTCGGTATCCGCCTTGATGGCGGCACCGCCTATTCGGGCGCGGTCATCACCCGCTTCTACGATCCGCTGCTGGAAAAGGTAACGGCGTGGGCGCCGACGCCGGCCGAGACCATCGCCCGCATGAACCGGGCGCTGCGCGAATTCCGCATCCGCGGCGTGGCGACCAACCTCACGTTCCTCGAGGCGATCATCAATCACCCGAGCTTCGCCGACAATTCCTACACCACCAAGTTCATCGACACGACGCCGGAACTGTTCGCCAGTGTGAAGCGGCAGGACCGCGCGACCAAGCTGCTCAACTACCTTGCCGACGTTTCGGTCAATGGTCATCCCGAGACGCGCGGCCGGCCGCAGCCAAAGGCCGATGCGGCGCCACCGGTAGTGCCATATCTCAACGGCAACGTGCCTCAAGGCAGCAAGCAGAAGCTCGACGTGCTCGGGCCGGAGAAATTCGCCGCGTGGATGCGCGAGCAAACAGAGGTGCTGGTCACCGACACGACAATGCGCGACGGGCATCAATCCTTGCTCGCGACGCGTGTGCGCACCTATGACATTGCCGGAATTGCCGGCACCTATGCGCGTGCTCTGCCGCAGCTTTTGTCGCTCGAATGCTGGGGCGGCGCCACATTCGACGTCGCCATGCGCTTTCTCACCGAAGACCCATGGGAGCGGCTGTCCCTGGTGCGCGAGGCAACACCCAACCTTCTGCTGCAGATGCTCCTGCGCGGTGCCAACGGCGTTGGCTATACCAACTATCCCGACAATGTCGTCCAGCATTTCGTCCGCCAGGCCGCTGCCGGCGGCATCGACCTGTTCCGGGTCTTCGACTGCCTGAACTGGGTCGAGAACATGCGCGTGGCCATGGATGCGATCGGCGCCGAGGGCAGACTGATTGAAGCGGCGATCTGTTATACCGGCGACATACTCGATCCGGCGCGGGCCAAATACGATCTGAAATACTATGTCGGCCTGGCCAGGGAATTGCAGGCGGCAGGCGCCCATATCATCGCCGTCAAGGACATGGCTGGGCTTCTAAAGCCGAGCGCTGCCCGCGCGCTGTTCAAGGCACTGCGCGAGGCGACGGACCTGCCGATCCACTTCCACACCCACGACACATCCGGCCTGTCGGCGGCAACCGTGCTGGCGGCGGTGGAGAGCGGCGTCGACGCCATCGACGCGGCGATGGATTCGCTATCGGGCAACACCTCGCAGCCGTGCCTGGGTTCGATCGTGGAGGCGCTGAAGGGCACCGAGCGCGATCCGGGCCTCGACCCGCAGTGGATCAGGAACATCTCGTTCTACTGGGAGGCGGTGCGCAACCAGTATTCAGCCTTCGAAAGCGACCTGAAGGGGCCGGCATCGGAGGTCTATCTGCACGAAATGCCGGGCGGTCAGTTCACCAACCTCAAGGAACAGGCGCGCTCGCTCGGGCTGGAGACACGCTGGCACGAAGTGGCGCAGACCTATCACGACGTCAATCTGATGTTCGGCGACATCGTCAAGGTGACGCCGTCGTCCAAGGTCGTCGGCGACATGGCGCTGATGATGGTGAGCCAGGACCTGACCGTCGCCGACGTCGAGAATCCGGCGAGGGACATCGCCTTCCCGGATTCGGTGGTGTCGATGTTGCGCGGCGATCTCGGCCAGTCGCCGGGCGGCTGGCCAAAGCAATTGCAGAAGAAGGTGCTGAAGGGCGAAAAGCCGATCACGGTGCGGCCGGGTTCGCTGCTCAAACCGGCGGACCTCAAGGCCAGTCGCGCGGAGGTCGAGGAAAAGCTCGAGCGCAAGCTCAGCGGGTTCGAGTTCGCGTCGTGGCTGATGTATCCGAAGGTGTTTTCCGATTTTGCCGCCGCGCAGGAGACCTACGGGCCGGTCAGCGTGCTGCCGACGCCGACCTATTTCTACGGCATGAAGCCGGAAGACGAGATTTTCGTCGACATCGAAAAAGGCAAGACGCTGGTGGTGCGCTGCCTTGCCATCGGCGATGTCGACGAAAAGGGCATGGTCACCGTGTTCTTCGAGCTCAACGGGCAGCCGCGCCGGGTGAAGGTGCCGGACCGGGCGCATGGCGCGTCCGCTGCCAAGGCACGGCGCAAGGCGGAGCCGGGCAATGAGGCGCATGTCGGCGCGCCGATGCCTGGCGTCGTCTCGGCGCTTGCGGTCGCTGCCGGCCAGGCGGTGAAGGCCGGCGACGTGCTGCTGTCGATCGAAGCGATGAAGATGGAAACGGCGTTGCATGCCGAACGCGACGGCACCATAGCCGAGGTGCTGGTCAAGGCCGGCGACCAGATCGATGCCAAGGATCTGCTGATCGCGTTCGGGTGAAACAGGCCGGCATCGATAGGGCCTTGTCGGCGCCTGGCAGCAGCCCTTCATGCCGCATCGATAGTACCTTGACCCGCCGCGCCCGGTCGGGCATCGAACCGCTGCAATTCGCCGCTCGGGTCACCCCGAGTCGCGGCGGGAAACGACGCGGAGAGAAGAATATGGCCGACGACATCACCGAGACCAGCCAGACTGTTGCCGCCGGCCAGCTGCGCGCCTTCATCGAACGAATCGAGCGGCTCGAGGAAGAGAAGAAGACGATTGCCGACGACATCAAGGAAGTGTTCGCCGAGGCCAAGGGCACCGGATTCGACACCAAGGCGATGCGGTCGATCATCAGGCTGCGCAAGAAGGACCAGGCCGAGCGGCAGGAAGAGGAATCCATCCTCGATCTGTACAAGGCTGCGCTCGGCATGGTGTAAAGGCCGGCATCGGCGCCGGAGACGATCGCGGGAGAAGCGGTTCTGACCATGGATTCCAGCCATGAGCGAATTCGATTTTGGCGCCCGCCGCGCCTCTGAATTCCGCCAACGCAGCTTCTGGACGCTGTTCGCGGAACGGCATCCGGATGAAAGGGCTCTGTTGGCGAGGCGCGGACCGTGGTTCTGGCAGCGTGGGCTGCCCGATTTCGCGTTGGTCCTTTCCATGTATGTCGCGCCTGCGCACAATCATGTCGGCGTCTTCTTCGGCCGCAACGAGAAGTTCGGTGCCACGCAAGCCTGGTCGCGGTTGAAGCCGTTCCAGCCGGCCATCGAAGACAGGCTGAAGCTCAGGCCAGAACAAAGTTGCGACGGCCTCGGCATCAATTCGATGTGGCGGGTGAATTGTTTTGCCGAGGACAATTGGCCGGCGATGACCGACTGGCTGGTGACGGAAGCCTCACGTTTCGAGCGCGCGATTGCCGACGTTCTGGGTCAGGAATAAAGCAGGGTTTCCAGACGCAATCCTTGTGGAAGGGTTGCTCTGGTGAGCAGCCAGGGAGCCGGTCGATCGATGACGATCATGTCGCGCGTTGCCGCTTTCTTCCGCTCACGCTGGTTCGGCGGCGTGCCGCTCGATCGGCTGTTCTGGCGCGACCTGGTCGTTGTCGGCACAGCGATCAACGTCGCGTCGTCGGTGGCGGCGCTCATTCTGCTAGGATTGAAGCTGCCGCTTGCGCTCGTCCTGGCGGTGCATTTCGCGCCGGTGCCCTACAATATCTTCCTGACCTTTGCCGTTTGGCGAACTGCCGGAAAATCGAGTGGCGTCATGGCCTCGCTGATGACTCTTGGCGCCACGTTGTGGCTGATCCTGGTGGTTGTGGCCTGACGATCAGGCGGCCGGCTCGAATTTGAGCGCCACGCCGTTGATGCAATAGCGCAGACCGGTCGGTGGCGGGCCGTCCTCGAAGACATGGCCGAGATGGCTGCCGCAGCGGGCGCAATGGCATTCGGTGCGGACCATGCCGTAGCTGCGGTCGACGGTGGTCTCGACCGAACCCGGCACTGGGTCGTTGAAGCTCGGCCAGCCGGTGCCGCTCTCGAATTTCAGCTTGGATTCAAACAAGGGCTGGTCGCAGCCGACGCAGGAGAAGGTGCCGGCGCGCTTCTCGTGCAGCAGGGCGCAGCTTCCCGGCCGCTCGGTGCCGTGGTTGCGCATCACCGCATATTGCTCAGGCGTCAGCCGGGCGCGCCATTCGGCATCGGTGCGGGTAACGGGGTAGGTGTGGCTGTCCATTTTTTTCTCTTAGCTTATGTCGCTATTTGGGTTGCCTTCGCAACTTCGCCTGAAATAGGCATTTGTTACGGCGTTTGCTCGTATTTCCTATCCTGCTGCGAAGAATCCCTCAGGCGATGGCCGCGAGATAGCGCGCAACCGATGCTGAAAATGCTGCCTTTGCATCTCCGATGACGTTCTGGTTCCACCATGCGCCGTAGATATGGTCGAACGCGAAAGGCTCCAGCGCGGCCTTGATGCCGAGCACTTTCGTCGCGTTGAGCGGGATATAGTTCGGATAGCTGTACATGAAGCTGACATGACGGCGGGTCGGCGTCACCTGCAGGATGTCGCCGGCCAGGATGGCATTGCCGCGGTCGCGCTTCCAGTGCAGTACCTGGCCACCGGCAAAGTGGCCGCCGCAGCGGATGAGCGTCAGCGACGGGTTTATGGCGCGCATCTCGCCTTCCCAACTGATGATTGCCGGATGCGGCCGCATGATCCACTGACGATCATGGGCGTGCAGATAAATCGGCACGCCGCCAAACGCCTCGCTCCACTCGACCATTGCCGAATAATAATGGCAGTGCGAAATGGCGATGGCGGCCAGGCCGCCCCGGCGGTTGATCTCGGCCACCGCCTCGTCGCTGACCATCGAGATGCAGTCCCACAGCACATTGCCCTGCGGCGTTTGCGCCAGCAATGCGCGCTGGCCGATAGCGAAGCGTGGCTCGATGCCGAAGGCGAGCACGCCGGCATCATCCTTGATCACGACCCGATGGCCGGCGGCGAGCTCTTCCGGCGTGGTCCAGGCCTGGCCCTCCCAGCGCACATATTGCCGCTCGTCCTCGCAGATCGGGCAATGTCGCGGCGGCGTCGCTGTCGCCGCGAACTGGACACCGCATTGCAGGCAAAGGAAACAGGTCGACCGTCCTGTTTTGCGTGGATCCATTCAGTGCTTCCTTGAAAGTTGCTTCGTCGCGGCTTCGAGGCCGGCGAGCGTCAGCGGAAACATGCGGCCGCCAAAAATATCGTGGATCATGGCAATCGAATGGGTAAAACCCCAGTTCTTCGCGTCTTCCGGATTGAGCCAAATGGCGTTCGGCCATTGCTGCAGCAGCCTGCCGAACCAGACGGCGCCAGCCTCCTTGTTCCAATGCTCGACCGAGCCGCCGGGTTGGGCGATCTCATAGGGGCTCATCGAGGCGTCGCCGACGACGATCACCTTGTAGTCGGGGCCATATTTATGGAGGAGATCGAAGGTCGGAATCACCTCGGCATGGCGGCGGCGATTGTCCTTCCACACGCCTTCGTAGAGGCAGTTGTGGAAATAGAAATATTCGAGCTGGCGGAACTCGGCGCGGGCGGCCGAAAACAGCTCCTCGACACTCCTGACATGGTCGTCCATCGAGCCGCCGACATCGAAGAACATCAGCAGCTTCACGGCATTGCGACGTTCGGGTTGTGTCTTAACGTCAAGATAACCGTGCTCGGCGGTGGCGTGGATGGTGCCGGGCAGGTCGAATTCCTGTTCGGCGCCTTCGCGCACCCAGCGGCGCAAGCGCTTCAGCGCGACCTTGATGTTGCGGGTGCCGAGTTCGACGGCGTCATCGAAATTCCTGAACTCGCGTTTGTCCCAGACTTTTACCGCGCGGCGGTTGCGGCTTTCGTGCTGGCCGATGCGCACGCCTTCGGGATTGTAGCCATAGGCGCCGAACGGCGAGGTGCCGCCGGTGCCGATCCATTTCGAACCACCCTGATGCCGGCCCTTTTGCTCCTCCAACCGCTTCTTCAGCGTCTCCATCAGCTTTCCGAAGCCGCCCAGCGCCTCGATCAGCTTCTTCTCCTCGTCGGTCAGGTGCTTTTCGGCGAGCCTCCGCAGCCATCCCTCCGGGATGTTTGCGACATCGACCGCGTTTTCGCCAGCCTGCGCCTCGACACCTTTGAAGATGTGCGAAAAGACCTGGTCGAAGCGGTCGATGTGGCGCTCGTCCTTCACCAGAGCGGCGCGGGCGAGATAGTAAAAGCCCTCGACATCATAGTCGACCAGCCCGGCTTCCAACCCCTCCAGCAGCGACAGATATTCGCGGAGCGAGACGGGAACCCGCGCTGCCTCCAGTTCGAGGAAGAAGGGGATGAACATGGTCCGACTTTATCTGTGTCCCTCGATCTTCTCCCGTGCGGCGCTAGCGATAAAGGCGGAACGCGTCAGACCACGCCGACCCGCTTCTTCGTCGATTGCCGCCAAAAGACCTGCGTCGAGCGACAGATTGGCCCGGACAGGCCGTCCGGAATCGATCAGCACAGGGATCATCACGGCGGATTCACCGGCAGCGCTATCGATTTCGCCCAGTCGGAGCAGATCTGCCACAGTGCGCGCCGCGGGCAAGGGCAAGTTCTTCGCCATTCGTGTCTCTGCCCATTCGCGAACGGCAGAAGTCGCATCGGCTATCGCCTCTTCGGGACTTGCGCCACCGCCGTGACATCCGGGAAGATCAGGCACCCGCACTCCCCAGACTTCATCTGCGCCGTCAAGAATTCCGACATAGTGCGTCATGATTCGTCCTTAAATCCATCCAGCAAGCCGGGCGATCGACCGCGCAACACCCAGAGATTGTTCGCGATGCCGCGGCACGATAATCATGATCTCCGGCCTTTCCGGATGCTCGTACTTCTCGTGTTTGCCGCCGCCTACGTTCACCCAGCCGTCACGTAAAAGCCTCGTGACAATCTTGCGCGTGTTGGTCTCGATCAGCGGCACTGTCGCCCCTGATCATGCGCAATATATTGCGCACAGGTGATTATTTCAATCGTTGGCTTCATCATAGCAGATCGTACTCGATGAAGCCGGTCCGCCGCGCCACGTGGTCGTAGAGCTTGCGTGCCGTGGTGTTGGTTTCGTGGGTCATCCAGTAGACGTTCTTGACGCCGATCTTGCCGGCTTCCTGCTTGACCGCTTCGATCAGGGCGGCGCCGACGCCCTTGCCGCGTACATCGGGGTCGGCGAACAGGTCCTGCAGATAGCAGTTGTTTATCTGCGACCAGCAGGAGCGATGGTAGAGATAGTGCGTCAGGCCGACGGCCTTGCCGTCGAGGGTGGCGATGAAGCCTTTCGGCTCGAACTCGCCCGCCGTGAACAGCCGCTTCCAGGTGACGGCGTAAACCTCTTCCGGCAGCTTGGTTTCGTAGAAGGTGAGATAGGCGGTCCAAAGACGCCGCCAATCGGCGTGGTCGGATTGCACAAGCGGGCGGATGGTGATCTCGGTCATTTCATTTCCCTCTGAAGTCGGCAACCCGAAGCTGCCTTCACGCCTCGCCGGCGGCAACGGTCCAGCACCGGGAAAGCGCTGTCCGGCGGCTTTCGTCGGCCCCTCACCCCTGCCGTCTCGCCATGAAGGCCAGGCGCTCGAACAGATGCACGTCCTGTTCGTTCTTCAGCAAGGCGCCGTGCAGCTTGGGCAGCACGTTCTTCGGGTCGGCGCGCAGGTCCTCGGGCGCGATCTCGTCGGCGACCAGCAGGCGGATCCAGTCGAGTGCCTCGGAGGTCGACGGCTTCTTCTTGAGGCCCGGCACGTCACGGATTTCATAGAATTGCGTGAGTGCGGCGCGCACCAGGTTCTGCTTGATGCCGGGATAGTGCACGTCGACGATTTTGTGCAGCGTCTCGACGTCGGGAAAGCGGATGTAGTGGAAGAAGCAGCGGCGCAGGAAGGCGTCCGGCAGCTCTTTTTCGTTGTTGGAGGTGATGATGACGATCGGCCGGACGGTGGCACGGATGGTCTCGCCGGTCTCGTAGACGAAGAACTCCATCCGATCCAGTTCCTGCAACAGATCGTTGGGGAACTCGATATCGGCCTTGTCGATCTCGTCGATCAGAAGCACGACTTTCTTGCCGGCAGCAAAGGCGTCCCACAGCTTGCCGCGCTTGATGTAATTGCGGATGTCGTTGAAGCGCTCGTCGCCGAGCTGGCTGTCGCGCAGCCGCGAGACGGCATCATATTCATAGAGGCCCTGCTGCGCCCGCGTGGTCGATTTGACATGCCATTCGATCAGATCGAGGCCGAGCGCCGCCGCCACCTGGCGGGCAAGTTCGGTCTTGCCGGTACCGGGCTCGCCCTTGACCAGCAACGGCCGCTCGAGCGCGATCGCCGCGTTGACCGCCACCATCAGATCCTTGTCGGCGACATAGGCTGCCGTGCCTTCAAAACGCATTTTTGCTCCCGGGTTCATCGCGCGACCCTAAGGAGGCGGCCTTCGCTGTGCAAGGCGCTGCTGGCAAAGCGGGGATCTTGCCGGCGCGACCCTCGTCGAGCGGTTCTGCGTCGATTTAAGACTCGAAACATGTCGTCTCTCTGGCGCTTGGTCTGCCGTCTGCCTATATTGGCGGAGACGGTCTGCGCTTCCCGGCAGGAGAACATTTTCCCCGGGGCCTTAATGATCCCTAGGGAGCTGTCCCTGGGAAGACCCGTGGGTTTTCTCATACGGCGCCCACCTACTTTGTAGGTTCCCGGGATCGCTCTCTCCACCGGTTGTGTGGATCGTCACCTGTCGAAAAGGCAATGTCTGGCGGATCTTGTCGTCGCGCCGCTTTGTGCGGTGCTCTCACGAACGAAAGCTCGCCCCGCTCCTCCAAAACGTCGCTCGTAAAACTCCATCCAAATCTGACCTTTTCTAACGTCGGCGCATGACATCCCCAAAAGACCTGAAAAAAACTCTCCGCAACCAAGCCCTCGGGCGCCGCGACGCGCTCGATCCTTTCTGGCGGGTGGAGGCAGCACTCGAAATGGCCGAGACGGCGCGCGACCGGATCACGGTCGAGCCGGCCCAGATCGTCTCAGGCTTCTGGCCGATGCGCTCGGAAGTCGACGTCCGGCCGCTGATGTTTGCCTTGCGCGAAAAGGGGGCAAGGCTCTGCCTGCCGGCCATCCTCAACAAGACCACCATCGTTTTTCGCGAACTGGTGCGCGGCGCGCCGATGATCGACATGGGCTTCGGCACCGTCGGGCCGCATGAGGAAGCCGAGGTGCTCGATCCCCAAATGATGCTGGTGCCGCTTGCCGCCTTCGATGCGCGCGGCCACCGCATCGGTTACGGCGCCGGCTATTATGACCGGGCGATCGCGCGGCTGGCCGACAAGGGGCAGCAGCCGCGGCTGATCGGCATTGCCTTCGACTGCCAGGAGGTGGCCCTGGTGCCGGACGAGCCGCATGACGTGATCATTCCGGAAATACTCACCGAGAGCGGGTTGCGCCGGTTCGCGCCGAAATTGTAGATAAGTTCCTGGACGCATGGTCTTTTCCGAAAGTCATGCAGCTTTTTGCTTCGCTGACCTTCGGTTCGGGATCACGCTTATATGAGACTTCTCTTCCTCGGCGACATGGTCGGCAAGACAGGACGTACGGCGGTGTGGGAACAACTGCCTGGCCTGATCTCGGATTTCAAGCTCGACTTCGTCATCGTCAATGGCGAGAACGCCGCCGGCGGCTTCGGCATCACCGAGGAAATTTTTCGCGAGACGATCTCGGCCGGCGCCGATGTCGTCACCACCGGCAACCATGTCTGGGACCAGCGCGATGCGCTGATTTTCGCGCCGCGCGAAGAGCGCTTCCTGCGTCCGTCCAATTTCCCCAAGGGTACGCCGGGGCGCGGCTCAGGCGTCTACGTCGCCAGGAACGGCGCGCGCGTGCTGGTCGCCAACATCATGGGCCGGGTGTTCATGCATCCCGAGCTCGACGATCCGTTCCAGGCCGGCGAGCGCGAACTTGCCGCTTGTCCGCTTGGTGAGCAGGCCGATGCGATCGTCATCGATTTCCATGCCGAGGCGACCTCGGAAAAAATGTGTTTCGCCCACTTTGTCGACGGCCGTGCCAGCCTTGTTGTCGGCACCCACACGCATCAGCCGACCGGCGATCACCAGATCCTCAATGGCGGCACCGGTTATATTTCCGATGCCGGCATGTGCGGCGATTACGATTCCTCGCTCGGCATGGACAAGGAGGAGCCGCTCAACCGGTTCCTGTCCAAGGTGCCGAAAGGCCGCTTCGAGGCGTCGACCGGACCGGCGACATTGTGCGGCGTCGGCGTCGACATTTCCGACCGTAGCGGCCTGACCGAACGGATCGCGCCGTTTCGCCGCGGCCCGCGGCTGGAGGAAACGGCGCCATCCTTCTGGTCGTGACATTGATATGGACGCTTGCAGTACCCAATTGCCGGCGAAACTGCTCTAGATCGTAGAGGGGACGACCTCCATGCAGCTAGTCGAATTCCTGGCGCCGCATTTCGCCTTTGTCTCCGACCCGACGGCATGGGTCGCGCTGCTGACGCTGGTCGTGCTGGAGGTCGTGCTCGGCATCGACAATCTGATCTTCATCTCGATCCTGACCAACAAATTGCCGGTAGCGCAGCGGGCCCGCGCCCGGCGGCTCGGCATATCCGCCGCGCTGGTGATGCGGCTGATCCTGCTGGCCACCATCTCGATCATCGTCCAACTGACGACGCCGATATTCACCGCCTTCGGCCACGGCTTTTCATGGCGCGACCTGATCCTGATCGCCGGCGGCCTGTTTCTCGTCTGGAAGGCGACCAAGGAGATCCACCACACGGTTGATCTCGATGATCACCAGGACACCATGATGGGCGAGACGCTGCAGCTTTCGCTGGCCGGCGCGATTTTCCAGATATTGCTGCTCGACCTCGTCTTCTCGATCGACTCGATCATCACCGCCGTCGGCATGACCGACGAAATCGCGATCATGTACATCGCGGTGATCGTGGCGGTGAGCGTGATGATGCTGGCGGCCGGGCCGCTGGCCGATTTCATCGCCAGGAACCCCAGCATCGTCATGCTGGCCCTCGGCTTCCTGCTGATGATCGGCATGACGCTGATCGCCGACGGCATGGGTTACCACGTGCCGAAAGGCTACATCTACGCCGCCATGGGTTTTTCGGCCTTGGTCGAAGGGCTCAACATGCTGGCTCGGCGGCGGAAGAAGGCAAAGGGCGGGGGCGGGCATTGACTTGACTCTTACAGAATTGTGCGTACAATTTTGTAAATAACGGTGCCGCCATATTGCGATTTGGATGGGATCCCGAGAAGGCCAAGCGCAACCGTGCGAAGCATGGTGTTGCGTTCGATCTCGCCAAAGATGTCTTCAAGGATCCGCTTCATCTGATTGTGCCTGACCGGTTTGAAGATGGCGAGCAAAGGTGGCATGCGATCGGGATGAGGGCTGGTGGTACTGCTCGTTGTTCACACTTATCCCGATCTCGAAGATGAGGAACGAATTCGGATTGTCGGTGTCCGGAAAGCAACGCCGCATGAATGGAGGCGCTATGAGCAGGAAGGAACTTAGCCAAGATCAGCGCAACCAGCTCGCCAATTTGGCAGATTTGCCTGACAGCGAAATTGACACGTCCGACATTCCGGAAACTTCGGCCGAGAATTGGGTTCATGCTCGCCGAGGGCACCTCTACCGGCCACTAAAGCAGCCGGTGACCATTCGGCTTGACGCTGATGTGCTGTCCTGGTTCAAGGAGCATGTCGAAGGCGGTGGCTATCAAACGGAGATCAACCGCGTGCTCCGCCGTCATGTGCTAGAGCAGGAAAAGCGGCGTTCCTGAGCATTCGCGGTCTGTTGCCAGCCGATCTTGGCTCGCCGTTACTTAATTTGCTGGAACGTCCTTCGGGTGGCGGTCGCCGATCAGGCCGAGCATCACGCCTTGCTCCAGCCACGCCTTGGCGCCGGCGAGCACCAGCGCAAAACCGCCGGTCGAGCCGATCGCCTGCTTGACCTGCTCGTCAGGGCTGCCGGCAAAGCCGAAATTGCGGACCTCGACAAAGGTCGTGTTGCCCGGCATCTCCTCGAAAGTCCAGACCACCGTAGTCGGCGGATCGCTCCATTGCATGACGATCTTCTTGTTATCGACGATCTCACTGACATTGATCGTCGTCGAGACGCCATACATGCGCCATTCCCAGCGAACTTTGTTGCCGCTGTCCAGCCTGTTGCTGCCATGGGTGAACCAGAACTTCGTCGTGATCGCCGGATCGACGAAGGCTTCGAATACGTCGGCGACCGGCCGCCTTATCAGCATGCCGGCTTCGGCGGTCGGTGTTTCACGGATTTTCATAGCGTCCTCCTTTCCACGGCGCCGCCCTGTTCACCAGGCATCGGGTTCGCGTACGAGGTGAATGATGTTGGCCGGATTGGTGATCCAGCCGCCGCGAAAGCCTTCACCCAGTGCCTCGATGGCATCGCAGCGCACGACGCCGGCCTCGGCGAGATGCTCCGCCGCGCCTGGAAAATCATCGGTGAACAGTTCCAGCCAGATCTCGGCCTGGCTCATCATCGGCGCCTCGTCGATCCACAGTCGATTGGGACCGAGTTCGAACCCGATGGCCGGCGATTTGGCCGTGAATGGCTTCAGGCCGATGACGTCGCGATAGAAGGCGATCGTTGCCTGGTATTGATGTGGCGGGACCTTCATCGCGATGTTGATGCCGCCGGTGATCTTCGCGGTCATTCTTACTCCATTTGCTCTCAGATGTTGTTCTCGTTGGCCGGCTCGCCCTTCATCTCGCTGCGGTAATAGCCGTCGCGCAGATTGATGCCGTATTCGACATAGGCCTTCATGCAGGCCAGCATCTGCGACCAGCCCTCGCAATTGAGGTAGGATTTCTTCAGGCCGACCGCGTTCTCGTGCCAGCCGGTTTCGGCGATGGTGACGAAGGTGCCGCCATCGTCGAGCGGCTCGAAATTCATCTCGATGCGGGTCTTGTAGGCTGGCTTGCCGTCGGCGTCGGTGGCATCCCAGCGCAGCACGATGCGGCTGTCTTTCTTCACCTCGTCGACCTCGACGGGAACCTTGCCCCACCAGATGACGGTGGCGCCCGCCACCAGCAGTGCGCTGGCGCCGCCGATCGTGGTGAAGTAGCCGCTAAGTTTCTTCGGATTGACGACCGCATCGAAGACTTCGGCGACGGGTTTGCCGATGCGGCCAGAAACCCTGAATCCAAGAGACATATCCACAGCTCCTTCCTTGAATGGCTCAATGATATGTTATAGAAATATAACATGTCAAGCCAATCGCGGGACGACGATGTTTTCAAGGCGCTGGCGCATCCGCGCCGGCGTGCGTTGCTCGACCGGCTGAAGGATGCGCCGCAGACCACCGGCATGTTGTGCGATGCCTTCCCCGACATGGACCGTTGCACGGTCATGCTGCACCTGAAGGTGCTGGAGGAGGCCGACCTGGTCGTGGCGCGGCGCGAGGGGCGCGAACGCTGGAACCATCTCAACGCGCTGCCGATCAAGCACATCCACGACCGCTGGATCAGTCAATATGCCACGCACGCGATCGGCATCCTCGACCGGCTGAAATCCGATCTTGAGGGATGAAAGGTTTGCCGAAGCCTGCCGATTTTCGGATCTTGAAAGCCTTGCGTGCCGGCAGCAATGGCGCGGCTGGACGAATTGAGCCGATTTATCTATAAGCCGGCCATTCCGACAGCGAGCGCCGTCCGTCCGTCAGGGACGCAGCAGGACGTTCCGAAATTTTGAATTCGAGCATTTTTGCAAGATGCCGGGTGGTTCACCAGGCGGCAGATGCTCTAGCCGAGAAGATGACAGGGGTGCCATGGCTGGCCATTCACAGTTCAAGAACATCATGCACCGCAAGGGCCGCCAGGATGCGGTGCGGTCGAAAATGTTTTCCAAGCTGGCGCGCGAAATCACCGTCGCCGCCAAGAGCGGCACGCCCGATCCATCGATGAACCCGCGCCTGCGCCTTGCGGTGCAGAACGCCAAGGCGGTGTCGATGCCGAAGGACAATATCCAGCGCGCCATCAACAAGGCGTCGATGGGCGATGCCGAGACCTACGAAGCCGTGCGCTACGAGGGTTACGGGCCAGGCGGCGTCGCGCTGATCGTCGAGGCGCTGACCGACAACCGCAACCGCTCGGCGTCGAATGTGCGCGCTGCCTTCACCAAGGCGGGCGGGGCGATGGGCGAGACCGGCTCGGTATCGTTCATGTGGGACCGCGTCGGCGAGATCTACTATCCGGCATCGGCCGGCAGCGCCGAGAAGGTGATGGACGCGGCGATCGAGGCCGGCGCCGACGACGTCCAGTCGGACGAGGACGGCCACACGATCTACTGCGCTTTCGAGAATCTCGGCGAAGTGTCGAAGGCGCTGGAGGGCGCGCTCGGAGAGGCTGAATCGGTGAAGCCGATCTGGAAGCCGCAGACCAATATCGCGGTCGACGAGGAGCGGGCACAATCGCTGATGAAGCTGGTTGCGACGCTCGAGGACGACGACGACGTGCAGAGCGTCTACGCCAATTTCGAGGTCGACGAGGAGACCTTGGCAAAGCTCAGCGCGGCATGATCCAACACGCGCTGCCCACAGTCCGCATCACCTATTGCACGCAGTGCCTGTGGCTGCTCAGGGCCGGCTGGATGGCGCAGGAGCTGCTGTCGACCTTCGGCACCGATCTGGGCGAAGTGACGCTGGTGCCCGGCACCGGCGGCATCTTCACCATTTCCTGCAATGATACGCTGGTCTGGGACCGCAAGCGTGACGGCGGTTTTCCCGACGCCGCAAAGCTCAAGCAACTGGTTCGCGACGTCATCGATCCGGATCGCGATCTGGGCCATGCCGACCGCAAGGGCCATAAGTCAAAAGACCCTGCCTGACGGCCTTTTAGGACTTCCGTCCTGCATTCACCGCCATGCGAAGATGAAGCAGCCCAGCGCCACGATGGCGGTGATGGTGCGGACATGGTTCCACATCACCCAGTCCCTGAGATAGGTGGCCCATACCGCGGCGCCGTTGGCGCTTGCCGGATCGACCGCGGCCAGGGCGTTGTTAAGCGGCACGTTGAACATCATCGTCACGATTGGGTTGCCGACGAGGTAGATCAGGGCGCCGGCGAGGAGCCAGAACGAACCCGGTTGGCTCCAGCCGATAAGAGCGCCGGCGGCAAGGACAAGACAGACCAGCCCGGTGCCGAAAAGCGCGGTCATGAATGCCGGCGTAATCACGGTGATGTTGATCGAATTCATGGCGGCGATGCCGCCTCCGGCAGGCAAGCGGGCGAGCGCCGGCATGATAAAGTTGGAGAAGGCGAAGAAAACGCCGCCGGCAACGCCTGAGCCAATGGCAGCGACGAAGGTGAGGGTGGGAAGCAGTTTCATGATCATGTCAGTTCCTCCGGTTTCGGGGTTCGAGCAATTTGATTGGCACGCCCACCAAATGTGAATAATCCTCATGTTTGCAAAACGTGATAAACCCTCGTATTTTGCGAGTCAAGGCAATTTGTTGATTGTTCGTCTGGAGACAGTGATGGGAGGCTCTGCCGTATCGGATTCACAGAACGGCCAGATCGCATCGCCGCGCCGGGCGCCGAGCCAGCAGCGCAGCCGCGAGCGGGTCGAGCGCATGCTGGCCGCCGCCTCGGCGTTGATCGCCGAGCAAGGCAGCGACGCCATGCGCATGGGCGAGGTGGCCGAGAGGGCCGGCGTGTCGATCGGCTCGCTCTACCAGTTCTTCCCCGACAAGAGGGCGCTCATCTGGGCGCTGGCCGAACGCTACACCGCCGAAAGCCAGGCCTGCATTGCGGCAGCGCTAGCCGAGGTCAATGACGCCGAAGGCCTGCGCCGGGCATTTTCGGAACTGGTGGATATCTACTACGGAATGTTCCTGGCGGAGCCGGTGATGCGCGACATCTGGTCGGGCACGCAGGCCGACAAGGCGTTGCGCGAACTCGAGCTTGCCGATAGCCGGGCCAACGCCGAATTCCTTACAGCCGTGCTGAAACGGCTGCGGCCATCCGCCGATCCGGAAGCGCTCGAAACGACGGCGTTTCTAATCTGGCAGATGGGCGAGGCCGCAATGCGGCTGGCGATCTCGGTCGGGCGGCAAGAAGGCGACCGGCTGGTTGCCGCCTACAAGCGGATGGCGCTGCGGGAGTTGCTCGATCGGTAGGCCCGCGCCTAGGCAACAAAAAACCCGCCACGAGGGGCGGGTTTTCGATGTACGAAAGGTCGTTGGCTTAGAGGCCGAAACCTTCGAAGCGCTTCTTGAACTTCGACAGGCGGCCACCGCGGTCGAGCAGGGTCTGCTGGCCGCCGGTCCAGGCCGGGTGGGTGGTCGGGTCGATATCGAGATTCATCGTATCGCCTTCCTTGCCCCAGGTCGAACGGGTCATGTATTCGGTGCCGTCGGTCATGACGACCTTGATGGTGTGGTAGTCGGGATGGATATCGGTCTTCATGGGTCTGTTCCTGGCTTGCCGGGTGCTGCCGACGGGCTGAAGCCTGCGTCGATGCGCCCCTTTTTAAAACTCGAAGCCGCAGCTATTGAGGAGCCACGGCTTCTAAAACGGTCGGCGAGCCTATACATCAGCCGGAATTGAATCACAAGGCCGCGGCAAGCGCATATTGATGGCGCAAGCCTCAAAGGGCCAAAGGAAACGGTCATGGCGAACATCAGCGGCGATGCAGACGAGCGCAGGCGCTCGCTGAGGCCGCTGCAGCGCCTGTTTCCCTACATTACGCATTACCGCAAAATGGTCATCGGCGCGATCGTCTCGCTGGCCGTCGCTGCGGCGACGACGCTGGCGCTGCCGCTGGCCGTGCGGCGGATGATCGACCACGGTTTTTCCGCTTCCGATTCCAGCTTCATTGCCGAATATTTCGCCATGCTGGTGGTGATGGCCGCCGTTCTGGCGGCGGCGTCGGCCAGCCGCTACTATTTCGTCATCACGCTCGGCGAGCGCGTCGTTGCCGATATCCGCCGCGATGTCTTTGCCCACGTCACAACACTGTCGCCATCCTTTTTCGACACGGCCCAGTCGGGCGAGATCGTCTCGCGGCTCGCCGCCGACACGACACAGGTCAAATCGGCCGTCGGTGCCACCGCCTCGGTGGCTTTGCGCAACGTCATCCTCGGCCTTGGCGCCGTGGCGATGATGGTCTTCACCAGCCCAAAACTGTCCGGCTTGGTCATCGCGGCCATTCCGCTAATCGTGCTGCCGCTGGTCGCCTTCGGCCGCTCGGTGCGGCGCAAGTCACGGCTGGCGCAGGATACTCTGGCCAATGCCACCGCCTATGCCAGCGAGCAGATCGGCGCGGTGCGCACCCTGCAGGCCTTCACCAACGAGAAGCTTGTAACCGGGTATTTTTCATCCGCCGTGGAAGCAGCGTTCGAAGCGGCGCGGGCCTCGATCTTTGCCCGCTCCTTTCTCACCTTCTTTGCCATCTTCATGATCTTTTCCTCGGTCGTGGCGGTGCTGTGGTTCGGTTCGCGCGACGTGCTCGACGGCACGCTGTCGCCAGGCACGCTTGGCCAATTCCTGCTCTATTCGGTGTTCGCCGCCGGCGCGCTCGGCGCCCTGTCGGAGGTCTGGGGCGAACTGTCCCAGGCAGCGGGCGCTGCCGAACGGCTGACCGAGATCCTGGCCGAGAAACCCGCGATCCAGGCGCCCGCCGATCCGAAGCCGCTGCCGGCAAAGGCGAGAGGTGCGATCAGCTTCGACGATGTCTCCTTCTCCTATCCGGCCCGGCCCGACCGCGCCGCCGTCCATGGCCTGAGCTTTCAGGTCAAACCCGGCGAGACGGTGGCGATCGTCGGGCCCTCGGGCGCCGGCAAGAGCACCGTGTTTTCGCTGCTTCTGCGCTTCTACGATCCGGAGGCCGGCAGGATCGTCATCGACGGGGTCGATCTGCGCGAGGCCGATCCGGCGGCGATCCGCGCGCGCATCGCCATCGTGCCGCAGGACGTCACCATCTTTGCCGCAAGCGCGCGCGACAATATCGGCTTTGGCCGGCCTGGCGCCAGCCAGGCCGAGATCGAGGCGGCGGCGAAGGACGCGCTTGCCGACGAGTTCATCCTGAAACTCGAAAAGGGCTATGACAGCCAGGTCGGCGAGCGCGGCGTGACGCTGTCGGGCGGCCAGCGCCAGCGCGTGGCGATCGCCCGCGCCATTTTGCGCGATGCGCCCATCCTGCTGCTCGACGAGGCGACCTCGGCGCTAGATGCCGAAAGCGAGACGCTGGTGCAGACGGCGCTGGACCGGCTGATGCAGGGCCGCACCACGATCGTCATCGCCCATCGGCTGGCAACCGTGCTGAAGGCCGATCGCATCCTGGTCATGGATGGCGGCCGCATCGTCGAGGAAGGCACGCATCAGAGCCTGGTCGCCAAGGGCGGCATCTATGCGCGGCTGGCCAAGCTGCAGTTCGATACCGGGGCGAGTGCTTTCAGGGGCGCGGCAGAGTAGCATCGCTCCATCCCGATGAAATCGGGATGAGGCTCCATCTTCTTGTTTGACCATGATCTTTTCCGAAAACCGGCAGCCAATTTTCGGGATCATGGAGCCCAGCGGCCGCCGAGATTCTTCAGCTACCGAAAGCTCGGCGTTTGCCGCGTCGATAGGCGATGAACAGGGGAACGCCGACAAGCAACGACAACAAAAGCATGCTGGCGACGGTCTGTCGCTGCTCCTTTGCCGGATCGCTGAGTTGCACATCGGCAGGCGGCTCTTCATAGGTAAAATCGTACTGCCAGCGAACCTGGTCTGCGAGGTCATCGACGGTTTTCAGATAATCGGCAATCGCCTTGGCCGGTACTTCAGTCGCCAGCGTCTGAAAGTTCCATTCAACTTGAAATTCGGTGGGCGTGTTGGACCAGGATGCCTTGAGAGACAGATAGGGCGTCACGACGTTTTTCATCGACTCGCCGGAAAACCTCGCCTTGAGGTTGCGCACGGTCACCTTGTGGCGGCGGTAGAACTGGGGGCCGAGGGAGACGGGCCCGGTTCGGTCGACGATTGTGGGGGTTGGAAGAGAGTTGTTGCCGAGATCGGCCGCGCGGATCGGGAAATTCTTTGCCAGATCGTTGGCCGCCAGCGCCTCCGCCGGCAAGCGATAACTTTCCTTCACGCTCACTATGTTGCCGTCGCGGCGATCCACGATTTCCGGCTTGGCGATGGTTTGGATGCCCGGATATTGCTTGTTGTAGTATTTCAGGTAGGCGTCCGACACCTCGCTCAGCGACCGGCTGGCGAAATTGCCGCGCATCCAATCGGCATCGGCGTCCTCATATGTCGAGAAGACCGTCAGCACGAGGGGATCGCCCGGTTTCCGCGGAAAGTCGAATTCCTCGGCGATCTGGATCGATGGGCTGGTAAGCACAGGGCTCGGCATCTTCTCCAACCCGCCGGTGCTGGAAAGCGGCAGCGCGAAGCCGTAGTCGGGCTGTGCGAGATTGTGCGCCCCGCCGCCCTGAAGATAGTTCGTGGCGTCCAGCCAATATGTCTTTGCTCCGATCCTTGCCTTGACGATGGCATGGTCGAAATCGCGGAGCGCCGGCAGATGCTGGTCCAGGGCCCGTCCCTCGTCGAGATCGGCCAAGGCGACGTCGGCAGCAATGCCAAGCCGCACAAGCGACGAAACCAGCAGCAGGGCCTTGTCCTTGCAGTCACCGAACCCGCTCAGGATGACCGTCGCGGGATCACGCGGAACGTAGGAACCGGCACCCATCGACAGGCTTACATAGCGGATCTGGTCCTGCACCAACCGCATTGCCTCGACCATCCGGTCTTCGGGCACCGGATGCCGCAGAGCGATGTCGTCGAGCTTTGCGGCAAAAGCCGGGGGAAAAACGGTCGCTGGCTTGTAATAGGGCGCAACGGCATCGACCACACTTTGCCAATTCGCGCTAGACGCGACATCGATGGAGCCCCAGCCTGGATAGGTCACGGGCAGGTTGTCCTCGACATTGACCGGTTTCGGGTTTGGAATCTCCCATAGATAGGTGGTGTCCGGTCCAGTCGGGGAGATTGAGGGCTTGAGTCGGGTTCCCCGTGTCTTGATCTGGAGCGGCTGGTCCGAAGGCCAAATGATGCTTGTGCGGATAAGCGCTACCGGCTCTTCCCATTCGGTGGAGAAATTCTTGAAGAAAAGGTCCTTGCCGACCAGCGGCGTTATCTCATAGGTCGACCCGTAGTCGACGATGTCGCCGGTGCGCACATCATCGATGTTGACATGTGCTGTCAGCCAGCCGTCGAAGACACCCTTCTCGGCGTCTCTTTCCCTGCGGAAGATGTCGAATTCGACACCTTCCAGCCGGTCCAAAACGGCGCCATCGCGGATGATGTGAAGATGGTTGAGCGTGACCTTGTGCCGGGACGGATCGAACTGCAGATCGATACTCGCGCCACGATCCAGGCCGGGACGGTCGACGATCTTATAGACGGTGCGCGAGTACTCGACATAGCCGCCGGCGCGATGCGTGATCTGGTCGTCCGAGAGCAGCCATGAAACGCCATTCTTGATTTGATCCGATCGGGTGGGATCGGCAGCCGGAATATCAAGCTGCTTTACCCAGCTTTCTGCCGGACCCTTGAGAACCATGTCGTCGGCCATGGCCGGAGAACTCAGGCCGATCAATAAGATGAAAAATACCAAGCGGGGCCAGAAAGACTTCATCCTATGAAAACTGTAACAGACAGACATCTACGCTCGCCCAACTTGGAAGAACTCCTTTTTCAGAGGCTTTCCCACCAAAGTAAAGGCCAGTTTCGCGGATTTCTGCAGTCACCGCGGCAAGAACCTGGAATAGACGAAGCGGCTCAGTTCCCGTACCGCTTCTTCAGGTGATCGGTGAAATGCACGGCATTGAGCTTTTCGCCGGTAGCGCGTTCGAGCAGTTCTGGCGTCGACCAGCGCGAGCCTTGCGACCAGATCCTTTTGCGGCGCCAGTCGTTGATCGCGGCGAAATCTCCCTTGGCGAGGTCTTCGTCGGCTGAAGGATGATCCCTGGTCAGCGCCGCCCATTGCTGCGCCGCCATCATGGCGCCCAGCGTGTAGGAGGGGAAATAGCCGAAGGCGGCACCCGGCCAGTGGACGTCCTGCATCGGACCATCAGCCGGATTGTCTGATGTCGACAGGCCGAGATAATCGCGCATCTTGGCATCCCAGGCTTCGGGCAGGTCGGCTGCTTCCAGCCGTCCCGAGACAAGCTCCTGCTCCAGCTCGTAACGCAGGATGACGTGCAGCGGATAGGTGACCTCGTCGGCATCGACGCGGATCAGGCCGCGCTCGACCCGGTGCACATGCGGCAGGATGTCGTCGATCCTCCAGCGCTCGCCGAGGTGTCTTTCGACCACCGGCAGCGCCCAGCGCCAGAATTCTGGATTGCGGCCGATCTGCTTTTCGACGAACAGGCTCTGGCTTTCATGCACCGCCATGCCGCGCGCTCTGCCGAGCGGCCAGTGCGCCCACGCCTTCGGCAGATTCTGCTCGTACAGCGCATGGCCGGTCTCGTGCAGCACGCCCATCAGCGCCGACAGGAAATCCGAGGTCTTGTAGCGGGTGGTGATGCGCACGTCGCTCGGCACGCCGCCGCAGAACGGATGGTGCGAAACCGACAGCGAGCCGTGGGTGAGGTCGAAGCCGACTGCCGCCATCATGGCGAGGCCGAGCTCGCGCTGTTTGTCCAAGGGGTAGCTGCCGGAAAGCGGCTTCAGCGGATGTTTCGCCAGCCGCTCTTCCTGCACGGCCAGTGCCTCCGGCACGAAACCTTTCAGGAAGGTCTTCAACTCGGCAAACACAGGCGTGACGTCGGCGGTGCGATTGCCCGGATCATATTGCTCCATCAGCGCGTCGTAAGGCTCGAGCCCGAGCACCTCGGCGCGAAGGGCCGCCTCCTCGCGGACCAGCGCCACGACGCCTTCCAGCGCCGGCAGGAAGCCGGCCCAGTCGTTCTTGGCGCGCAGGTCGCGCCACAGCTGCTCGGAGCGCATGCGCGCGGTCGTCTGGCGCTCGACGAACTCGACCGGCAGGCAGGTCAGGTTGGTATATTGCCGGCGGAATTCCCTGACCGCGGCCTGCTGCTCTTCGTTCAGCGCCTCCTGCTCGGCCGCCGCGATCCAGTCGGCAATCTCCGGCGCAGTCGCCCGGGCATGGTGCATGCCGGCAAGCACCGACATTGCCTCTGCGCGCTTCTCGCCGCCGCCGACCGCCATATGGGTCGCCTCGTCGGCGCCGAGGATGGCGAGGGCGTGTTCCAGTGCTTCGAGCTTGTGGCCGAGGTCGTCGAGTTTTTGAAAGGACATTGTGGGTTCCGCTGATTTGACGGCGGGAAAAGATACCAATGCAAAACTGTTGGCAACCCCTGAAGACCGTCCGCGACCGATGCATCGACTGCCGGCCGCAACGGTCGAAAGGCACCTCGCGGAAGCGGTGGCGTGCGTGATCAATGTCGTCCGGCGGCGGCAGACCGCGATGGGGGAGACGAAACGTGATCGCCAATGTGCTGGTCGGGCTGGTGGCCGTGATCCACCTCTGCATCGCCTATCTGGAGATGGTGCTGTGGGACACGCCGCGCGGCCACATGGTGTTCAGGCTGACGCCAGAATTCGCCAGGGCCTCGAAAGTGCTTGCTGACAATCAAGGGCTTTACAACGGCTTTCTCGCAGCCGGGCTGATCTGGGGCTTTACCTCGGCGAAGCCGGTTTCCCGTTCAAAGTCTTCTTCCTGCTCTGCGTCGCCGTCGCCGGCCTTTACGGCGCGGCAACGGCGGGCCGCAAAATCCTCTTCATCGAGACAGTGCCGGCAGTACTGGCGCTGATTGCGCCGGCGTTGGACTAGCGCATGATCCCTGAACCGAAAGCTGGAAAAGGATCATGGGCAAAATCAATTGCCACAGCGCCGTGCATTGCGGCCGATTTCAGCCGCCTGGATAAGTTGGGCCATAGCCGTTGGGATAGTATCCGCCATCGGCGCCGTTGCCGATGAGGAAGGCACTGCCGGTGTCAGCGCGCAGCTTTTGGCTGATATCGTCGAGCTGCGCCATCAACTGCTGATATTGCGTGCTCGGCATCGTTCCACGGCGAGCGGCCCTCTGGGCGGCCCGATCGAGCTGAGCGACCTGCGTGCGCAAGTCACGTGCCTCGCCCGGCTCGAGCTTGTTCGCCCGGATGGCGCCCTGGATACCCGCCTCCACGCTCTGGATCTGATTGATCAAGGCCGTCTCACGCGGGCCGGCGTAAGCGCCAGCAAACGGAACGGCGAGGAGAAGTGTGGCGAGCGTAGCAGTCCTGAGATTCCTGGGAGCGAAGAAGCGCATGGTTGCGTCTCCTTTACTGGGGAAGGCGGTGGTTGGGAGGGTCCTGCCTTCCGGCCGCGGGCCGTCAGGTTCCGTCGCGTCGCGATGAGCGGTTCCACCGCCGGCGGTTCTCGGCCCATGACCAAGGCTAAAAGGCCATGGCGGCAAAGTGTAATTAAAAAAAGGTAATTTTTTCAGTTCTTGCCGCTGCCGCACCAGTGCCCTAAATGCCGCCGACTTGAGCCGGCTCGACCTGGCGCATGATACAAGCCAAAGGCTTGCAGATCACCGCTCGGTCAGCTTCAACTCGATGCGGCGGTTCTTGTTGCGCGCCTCTTCGGTATCGGCGGGGTCGAGCGGCTGGAATTCGCCGAAGCCGGCCGCGACCAGCCGGTTGGCCGGCACGCCGTTCTCGATCAGGAACTTGACCACCGATGTCGAGCGCGCCGTCGACAATTCCCAATTGTCGCGGTAGCGGCCGGTACCGGAGAGCGGCTTGTTGTCGGTGTGGCCATCGACGCGCAGCACCCAGTTGATCTCCGGCGGGATTTCCTTTTGCAATTCGATGATGGCATCGGCAAGCTTCTTCATCTCGAGCTTGCCGGCATCGTTGATCACCTCGGAGCCGGTCGGGAAAAGCACTTCCGACTGGAAGACGAAGCGGTCGCCGACGATGCGGATGTTCTCGCGGTCGGCAAGAATTTCACGCAAGCGGCCGAAGAAATCGGAGCGGTAGCGGTTTAGCTCCTGCACGCGTTGCGCCAGTGCGACATTGAGGCGGCGGCCGAGATCGGCGATCTTGGTGTTGGATTCGCGGTCGCGCGTTTCGGACACGTCGAGCGCTTGTTCGAGCGCTGCGATCTGCCTGCGCAGCGCCGAAATCTGCTGGTTGAGGATCTCGACCTGGCTCAGCGCCTGCTGGCTGATCTGGCGCTGGCTGTCGAGCTCGCCGGAAAGTGCCGTCGCGCGCTGGTTGGCGGCATCGCCGGCACCGGCGCCTTGCGCCAGCAATTGCTCGAGCCGGCTCTTTTCCGCCTCCGATGCGGACAGCGATGCCTGCAAATTGGCAAGGGTGTCCTCCTTGTCCTGCGTCGTCGAGCGTTCCAGCGCCAGAAGCTGGGTCAACTCGTTGATCTGCGAATTGAGGCGGTTGAGCACCGTGTCCTTGCCGGAGATCTCGCGGCCGAGCAGGAACTGCGCCAGCACGAAAACAGTCAGCAGGAACATGATCGCCAACAGCAGCGTCGACAGCGCATCGACGAAGCCCGGCCAGTAATCGATGCGGCGGTCGGAGCGCCGGCCTCGTGCCAACGCCACGTCAATGCACTCCAGGCTTCTTCAAGGCGTCGGCGATCTTCTCCAGGGTGTTGCGCATCGCCTTCTGCTCGTCCGACTGGGCCTCGACCCAGTCGCGCATGATCTGCTGTTCCGAGCGCATGTTCTTGACCAGGCCGGAAATGCCGTCGGCGAGATTGGCCATGGCGGTGGCGACGCGCGGATTGGAGCCGCCGCCATTCTCCTGCAGAGTGCGCAGCTTTTCCGACAACAGCCGGATTTCCTCGGAGGGTTCGGTCTTGGCCGTGTCGGCAACGACGATGTCGGAGGACAGGTCGGTGACCGAGGACAGCCAGTTTTCGAGTTCGGTATAGAAGCGCGTCTGGGCGCGGCCGGCCTGCAGGTCGAGGAAGCCGAGCACCAGCGAGCCGGAGAGGCCGAACAGCGAGGACGAGAAGGCGGTGCCCATGCCGGCCAACGGAGCGGAAAGCCCCTGCTTCAGGGATTCGAGCACGGCCGCGGCATCGCCGGTGCCGGGATCGAGCGACTCGATGGTTTCGCGGATCGAGCCGATCGTGTTGAGCAGGCCCCAGAAGGTGCCGAGCAGGCCGAGGAACACCAGCAGTCCGACAAGGTAGCGCGACGTGTCGCGGCTTTCGTCGAGCCGGGTGGCGATCGAATCCAGCATGGTGCGCATCGAACTGGTCGAGAAGGCAATCGTCGAGGAGCGGCCGATCATCGCCTTCATCGGCGCCAGCAGCACCGGTTCGGTGGTTTCGGAACCGGCGCGGAACGAGTTGACCCAGCGCACCTCGCGGAACAGCCGGCCGACCTGGACGAAGGCCAGCAGGATGCCGACCGCCAGCACGCCGATGATCAGGCCGTTGAGGCCGGGATTGGTGACGAAGGCGGTCGAGATCTGGCGGGTCAGGATGGCGGCGATGAAGGCCACGATGAACAGAAAGATCACCATGGTCAGCAGAAACACCTGAGGGCTCGACAATTTGTGCGGGTCGTAGATCAGAACGTCGGAGCGCCTGCCCATGCCGAAGGATCTGAGAAGAGTCATCCGTGCCCCGTTTCCGATGCCGTCGCCGCCGATCAATTTGTGTTTGCGACTCTAAACGGAATTGTGACGAAATTGAATGGCGCTTGGCAATATTGCCACTGTCCGCGACCGGAGGTCAAAGCCGGTTGATGACCAGGCAGTCGACCATGGCGGCCAGATGCAGGCCGGCGCCGGTGACGACAAAGCCATGCCACAGCGCATTGTGGAAGCGCAGGCCCTTCCAGGCGAAGAAGATCACGCCACAGGAGTAGACGATGCCGCCGGCAACGATGAGCGCGATCGATGTCGCCGGCAGCGTCCGCACGAGCGGCTCCACCAGAACGATACCGCTCCAGCCGATGGCTAGGTAGAAGACGATCGCCAGCCGGTCGAAACGGCCGGGAAGAAAGACCTTGATGGCGATGCCGACCGCCGCGGCGGTCCAGACCAGGACGATCATGGAAACGGCCAGCGGCGAGCCGCCGAGCTGCGCCAGGAAAGGCGTGTAGGTGGCAGCGATCAGCAGATAGATCGCGGCATGGTCGAAGCGCCGCAATATCCATTTTGCCGGCGACGACACCGGCCAGACATTGTAGGCCAGCGAAACCGACAGCACGGTGAGCAGCGAGACTACATAGAAGGCGGCGGCGACGTATTCGCCGGGGCCGGTTCGATAGGCGGCCAGTGCCAGCAGCGTCGAGCCGGCAGCGATCGCCAGCACGATGCCCACGGCGTGGACAATGCCGTCGGCGATGATCTCGGCGCGCGAGTAATGCCAACGCCCCATGAAGGGAATGTCGAGCTGGGAGAGTTCGCTCTGGGGTTGGGGCCGGCTGTTCGTCATCGATGATCCTGCGCCACCTTATCTGGGCGGCAGCGGGACAGTATTTCAAGCTTTGGTTGCGGTTTTGCGACTGCGGCGGTTCAGCGCGGCGTGCCTCTATCAGCCGGCTGAGAGTGGCCTTTTGATAGTCTTCAACAGCGCGCGCTGGATGAGTTCGTTGCCGGCGACCAGTGAACCGGCGTTCAGCACATCCTGTCCCCCGGCGAAATCGGAGACGAAACCGCCTGCCTCGCGGATCAGCAAAATGCCGGCGGCGACATCCCAGGCCGACAGGCCGGTTTCCCAGAACCCGTCCATGCGGCCAGCGGCGACGTAGGCGAGATCGAGCGAGGCGGAGCCGAGACGGCGGACGCCAGAGACCTCGGCCATGACATTGCGCAACTCGATGAGGAAATTGCCGTGCTGGCCACGCCCGAGATGCGGCATGCCGCAGCCGATCACCGCATCGACCAGCTTGGTGCGGCCGGCGACGCGCAGCCGGCGGTCGTTCATGAAAGCGCCGCCGCCGCGCTCGGCGGTATAGAGCTCATCCATCGCCGGATTGTAGACGACGCCGGCGACGATCTGGCCCTGGCGCTCCAGCGCGATCGAAACGGCAAAGAGCGGAATGCCGTGCAGGAAATTGGTGGTGCCGTCGAGCGGGTCGACGATCCAGCGGTGCTGGCCGTCGTCGCCCTCGATCACGCCGCGTTCCTCCATCAGGAAGGCGTAGCCGGGCCGCGCCTTGGAGAGTTCGGCAAAGACGATGTCTTCGGCCTTGCGGTCGGCCTGGCTGACATAGTCGCCCGGCCCCTTCATCGAGACCTGCAGGTTCTGCACTTCGCCGAAGTCACGCGACAGCGAGCGGCCGGCCTTCATTGCGGCCTGGACCATGACATTGAGGATCGCGGAACGCGCCATTGCTGTTCTTCCTGTCGCTGCGCCTATTTGCCTTGACGCATGATCTTATCCAAAAAGTCTGCAACTCTTTGGGATCACGCCTTAGTCGGCGCGGCGCACGTAAGTGATTTCGTTGGTATCGACGATGATGCGCTCGCCCGAGCCGATGAACGGCGGCACCAGCACGCGGATGCCGTTTTCGAGTATCGCCGGCTTGTAGGACGAGGCTGCCGTCTGGCCCCTCACCACCGGGTCGGCCTCGGTGATGGTCAGCATCACCTGGTCGGGCAGCGAAATGCCGATCGGCCTTTCGTCATAGAGCTGGACCGTCACCATCATGCCGTCCTGCAGGAAGGCGGCGCGATCGCCGACGAACTCCTTTTGCAATTCGAGCTGCTCGTAGCTTTCGGTGTCCATGAACACCAGCGCGTCGCCCTGCTCGTAGAGGAAGGAAAAATCCTTCAGATCGAGCCGGATCTGCTCGACCGTCTCGGCCGAACGGAAGCGCTCGTTGAGCTTGGTGCCGTTGATCAGGTTCTTGAGTTCGACCTGGTTGTAGGCGCCGCCCTTGCCGGGTTTGACGGTGTTGGTCCTGACCGCCACCCAAAGGCCGCCATCATGCTCGATGACGTTGCCGGGACGGATTTCGTTGCCATTGATCTTGGCCATGGTGAGGTGATCCGGAAATGAGATGATCGCCGCAAAGGGCAATTTGGCGCCTCCAAGACCACAAATCGCCAGCAGAGGCAAGGAGCGCCTTCCGATGAAGCGGGAACGAAGCTGGCCCGGCAGCGCGGCGTGGTGGCCTCAGTCCGCCCTGACAGTCGCGGTGACGGCCTCGGTCACCGCGTCGGCGACCTCTCTCAAAAGATGCAGGTGCGGCGAACGCAGCACGACAATTCGCAGCGACAGCTCGAGGCCGGGAGCGTCGACCAGGGCAATGCCCTCAGGCAGCTTTTCCCGCAGCAGCCGCCTGGGCAGCAGGCCAAGGCCTTGGCCTCGACGAACCCAGTCGATCTGCAGCGCGCTGTCCTGAATCTCGGCGCCGACCATCAACCTGTGGCCGCCCTCGGCCAGGGCAGCCGCCAGCCGCCGGCGCGCGTCGCAGGGTTCAGGGCTGAGGACCCAGGGCATGGTCTTGACGTCGGCTTGCCGACTGGTGTTTTCGGCAGCGATGATGCCGAGGGCCTCGGTTCCGACAACGCCGTCTCCAGGTTTGGAATTGCTGCCGTCCAGGATGAAGGCGAAGTCGAGCTGTCCGCGCTTGTGCTGGTCGGCCAGCTCAAGACTCCAGCCGCTCTTCAGACGCAGCGAGACCTTCGGAAACCGCGCCACGGCATCACCGATGGCAGCGGCCACGGCTTTGTCGCAAAGTCCATGCGCGAGGCCGAGCCGCAGCAGGCCCTCCGGCTCGTCGCCCTTGGCGAATGATCTCAGCGCGTCGACGGCGGCGAGAATGTCCTTGCCGCGTGCCAGCACTTCTACGCCGGCCGGGGTCAGTCGCGACGGCTTTAGCCGGCGGTCGAGCAATTCCGTGCCGAGCATCTCCTCCAGCCGCTGGATCTGGCGGGTGACGGCCGGCTGCGTCAACGGCAGGCGTTGCGCCACCTTCTGAATCGAACCCTCCTCGGCAAAGAGGGCCAGTGTTTTCAGTTCTTCAAGCACGACACCCGAACATGTCATAGAAGCATAATTATGCTGAACATTATGAATTTGAAATCCGGTGGATGGCAAGCGATTTTCCTCTGGCAGGACCCAGCTGAAAAGGAACGACGATGAAAGCGATCGAATTGCAGAGCCCGGGCGGCCTCAAGACCCTCAGAATGGTCGAGCGGCCGATGCCTGAACCGGGGCGCCAGGAGATGATTGTGAAGGTCAAGGCGACGGCGCTGAACTACCGCGATGCCGAGATCGTCCGCGGCAGCTATCACACGAAGTTTGCATTGCCGCTGGTGCCGCTGTCGGACGGCGTCGGCGAAGTCGTTGCCATCGGCGCCGAGGTCAGCCGGTTCAAGATCGGCGACCGGGTCTGCGGCACGTTCTGGCAACGCTGGGTCGGCGGCAGTTTCGCGATGGCCGAGCCCTCCTATCAACGCGGCGGCCCGATCGACGGGCTGCTCAGCGAATTTGCCCGGCTCGACGAACAGGCGGCGGTGCTGGCGCCGGCCAATCTGAGCGACCCCGAAGCGGCGACGCTGCCATGCGCCGGCGTGACGGCATGGCACGCGCTGTTTACGGAGGGCAGCGTCAAACCCGGCGACACCGTGCTTTGCCTCGGCACCGGCGGCGTTTCGCTGTTTGCAGTGCAGTTCGCCGCCGCTGCCGGCGCGCGCGTCATCGTGACGTCGAGCAGCGACGAGAAGCTTGCGCGGGCGAGGCAACTTGGCGCGCAGGACGGCGTGAACTATCGCAGCGTCCCCGACTGGGCATCGGCCGTGCTGGGATTGACGGATGGCCGCGGCGCCGACCATATCATCGAGGTTGGCGGACCGCAGAGTTTTGCACAATCGCTGAGGGCAGCGGCGCGCGGCGCCCAGATCAACGTCATCGGCTATCTCGGCGGCAGTGACGGCGCCATCAACCCGCTCGACATCTTCCGCCGGCAGGTCCGGGCGCGAGGCATACCGGTGGGCTCACGCGAATCCTTTGAAGAGATGAACCGCGCCATTGTCGTCAACCGGTTGAGACCGGTGATCGACCGGGTCGTGCCATGGAGCCGGGCCGCCGAAGCCTTTCGGTACCTTGAACACGGCTCGCCCTTCGGCAAGGTCGTGCTCGATCATACCCAATGAGCCCGCCTGACGAGCCCGGTGCGATGAGTCTCGAGACCGCGGTCAGGGCAGGCGGTTGGCCCGTTGCAGCGCCTGCTGCGTCTGCTCGTCGGTCAGGCCCTGCAGGAAATCGTCCATCTCTTGGTCGATGAGCCCGGCGCGGCGGGCGACAACATACCAGGCGCCGGCGAGGATCAGATCCGGGTCGGTGCCGATGCCGTTCATGTAGAGCTTGGCGAGACGGTTCTGGGCGGCGACATTGCCGCCCTCGGCGGCCTGCTTCATCCAGTTGAAGCCGGATTTCAGGTCGCGGGCGCCGCCGCGCCCCTCGATCATCCAGGTTGCGAGATCGATCTGTGCCGTGTCGTAGTTCTGCCGCGCGGCCTGTGCCAGCAGGCCGCGGGCGCGGACATCGTCGCGCGGCTTGCCGCCGGCGCCATTGGCGTAGACCTGTGCCATCGCATATTGTGCGTCGGCAAGCCCGGTCGCGGCAGCGCGCTCGTAATAGGATACGGCTTTGGCAATACCGGCATCGCCGGGCTCCTGTTCGACCATCAGCTGCGCAAAATTGAACTGCGCCAGGCGGTTGCCGGCCTCGGCGGCGGCCTGCATCAGCGCATAGGCCTCCTTCTCGTCCTTTTTGACGTAGCGGCCGTCGAGCAGCATCAGCGCATACTGGAATTGCGATTCCGGCACGCCCTGCTCGGCGGCAATCGCATACCAGTTCGCCGCCCCTGCCGCGTCGACCGGCACGCCGAGGCCGCGCGACAATATCTCGGCCACCAGCGTCTGTGCCGCCGGATCGCCGTTTTGAGCGCGGGAGAGCGCAAGGTTGTAGGCCGTCTTGTAGAGCCCGCGCTGAAAGGCGCCGTAGGCAGCATCGGACGGCTTTGCGCCGAAGCGGTCGGGGTTGATGGTGTCGGCCGACGGCAACGGGGTGGTGGTGGCGGGCTGCGGCAATTGTGCGGCGATCGGCTTGTCGGCAGGTTCGCTGGAATCCGGCCTGGGCTGCGGCAGCGGAACGGGTTCCGCCGCTATCGCCTGCGTCACGGCCGTTGCAAGAAAGGCGCTGAAAAGGATTTTCCGCGAGAGCACGTCAGTCCTCGAAGCGCGGCGCGGTTTCGTCGAGCAGCGCGTTGGCGGCGGCGACCGCCATCTTCGGATCGACGTCGTCGGCGAAAACGGCGCTGGACAGTGCCACGAATTCGGCGCCGGTGGCGGCGACCGCTTCCACCGAGGCAAGATCCGATCCGGCCATGACGATGCAGGGGATCTGGATGACGTCCGCCCACCATTGCCCGAGCGACAGGTTGCGGGGGTGCGGCTCAGGCTTGTTGTCGTAACCGAAACGGCCGAAGAAAATGTAATCAGGCCTGACCTCGCCGAGTTCCAGCGCATCGTCGCGGGTCTTGGCGCCGCCGGTGCCGACCATCATCCTGGCCTGGAAGTGTTCGATCGTTTCGGCGAGCTCGTCCTTGCCGACCTCGACATGAATGCCGTCGGCCTGGACGCGGCCGGCGATGCGGGTGTCGCCGGCAATGATGACCGCAATGCCGGCCGCTTGCGCCACCGGCACGATCTGCTCGGCAAAGGCTTGGAAAGAGGCCTCGTCCATACCGTTTTCCGGCAGGATAAGCGAGGCGACGTCACCGCCGTCGAAGGCCGCGGCGATGCGCTCGGCCGGCACGTTCGGCGGCGCGATCAGCACGATGCGGCAGCGGTTGGGCGGCGTTGCGTCATTCATTGGTGTTCGGTCCCGGTTATCGCCTATGCCGGGCGAAGATGGTTGCATTGCGGCATAGAGCAAAGTGCGGGAGTTGAACAGGCGGCAGGGGGATCACGTTTGCCGTCAACGATTTTATGGGGCTCGGCGCATGGCTGCCGTTGGCCGAAATTCTCCCCGCCGGTCGCTTGCGGCCCCTACGCAGGCACCTTCGATTTCCACAGCGACCAGCCGAGATTCATGCCGGCGGCGGCGACCAGGATGGCGGCGGCGCCGACGATCTGCGCCGGATGCAGCCGATGGCCGAAGGCGACGACATCGACGAGGATGGCGACGACGGGATAGATGAAGGACAGCGATCCCTGCAGATGCGTCGGCAGCTTCTGGATGGCGCCGTACATGAGGATGTACATCAGACCGGTATGGACGATGCCGAGTGTCGCCAGCATGACCCAGCTCCGCGCATCGACGGGAAGGTGGGTGAGATTGGCGAAGGGTGCCAGCATGAGAACGCCGACGCAGACCTGGATCAGGGCGATCAGGTGCGGCGGCGTGCCTTTGAGCTTCTTGGTGACGATAGCCGCAACGGCCCAGAAGAAAGCCGCGGCCAGCGCCATCGCAATGCCGGTAAAGTAATCCGTACCATGATCGCCTGCATCGGGCGCGGCCTGCACGATCAGCAGCATGCCGGCAAAGGCGATGCCGAGCCAGGTCAGCTTGGTCATCGTCAGCCGTTCGGAGAAGAAGAGCGCGCCAAAACCCACCAGCATGAAGGGCTGCGTGTTGTAAACGGCCGTGGCGATCGAGATCGACGCGCGGGAAAACGCGCTGAACAGCAACAGCCAGTTGATAACGATGGCAGCACCGCCAAGAGCCGCGATCGCGACAATGCGAAGCGACAGCCTGCCACGCAGCAGTCCCAGCGCCGCGCAGATGATCAGCAGCGTTACCGTCCCGAAAGCACAGCGCCAGAACACCACGTCCATGATAGGTTGGCCGGAAAGGACGACGAACCAGCCGATCGTGCCGAGGATCGCCATCGCCGCCGTCATTTCGATCGTGCCGCGTACCGTGTTGTCCATGGATGCTCCTGAAACCCGTTGAGATTTTATAATCCCACGGCGGATCGGGTATTTCCATGACTTGCAGCTGGTGATATACAGGACGAACCTCATTTAATTAGGTAGACATCGGCTTTTTCCTGGAATTGTAAAATGCTGGACGAGCTCGACAGAAAGCTCCTCGATATCCTGGTCAAGGATTCACGGACCTCGCTGAAGGAACTGGCGCTGCAGGTCGGGTTGTCGTCGCCAAGCGTTTCGGAGCGGCTTCGGCGGCTTGAGGATCGCGGCGTCATCCGCGCGTTCACCATTGACATCGATCCGCAGGCGCTCGGCTACGCCTTGCAGGCGATCGTTCGCATCCGGCCATTGCCGGGCAAGCTGCACATCGTCCAGAAGCTGATCGAGGAAATCCCGGAATTCGGCGAATGCGACAAGGTGACGGGCGATGACTGCTTCGTTGCCCGGCTGTTCGTCCGCTCGATCGGCGAGCTCGACGGGATTCTCGACCGCATCGCCGACAAGGCCGAAACCAGCACCGCCATCATCAAGGCGCAGCCGATCCGGAGACGCCCGCCGCCGCTCGACATGCCAAACATGTGACGATTTCGGTGGCGTGGCCCACATATTTGCGTTTGCGGTCGCGGTCTGGCCATTTCTGGTCTATTCCAGAGTTCAACTTTCCCTCCAGCGTCCCTTCCCCATGTCAGGCCTGCTCGTCGATCCCTGGTTCTATGCCGCGGCCATTCCGGCCGTCATCCTCGTCGGCCTGTCGAAAGGCGGGTTCGGAGGCGCCGTCGGTTTTGTCGGCGTGCCGTTGATGGCGCTGACCATGCCGCCGGTTCAGGCTGCCGCAATTCTTCTGCCAATTCTGTGCCTGATGGACATTGTCTCGGTGTGGACGTGGTGGGGTATCTTCGACCGCAAGATGCTGGCCGACATGATGCCGGGCGCCGTGATCGGCATTGCCCTTGGCTGGCTGACGGCGGCACTTGTAACCGAAGAGATGGTGCGGCTGATCGTCGGCGCGGTTGCCCTGATCTTCGTGCTGCGCTGGCTCTATTTGCAACTCCGCCACGGTGCCGGCCACGCAGCGGAGCCCAACCGCGTCGCCGCCGGCTTCTGGGGTACCGTTGCCGGGTTCACCAGCTTCGTCGCCCATGTCGGCGGCCCGCCTTTTCAGGTCTATGCGCTGCCGATCAGGCTCGATCCGAAGGTGCTGTCGGGCACCGCGGCGATCTTTTTCGCCGTCACCAATGCGCTGAAGCTCATCCCTTATTTCGCGCTCGGCCAGTTCGATACCACCAATTTGACGGCGTCGGCGGTGCTGATGCCACTGGCGCCGCTGTCGACAATCGCCGGTGCCTGGCTGGTGCGGCGGATGCGGCCGGAGCTGTTCTATCCCTTCACCTATGCGACCGTGGCGGTCGTCGCGGTCAAGCTTCTGTGGGACGGCATCGCCGGCCTCCTGTAAGACGGCGGCCCCATTCGGCCGCCGCCGGATTCCTTACACCTCAGGCGGCACTCGGCAGCAGCTGCCGCGTCCTGCCAAGCGCCAGGGCAATGCCGGTTGCCAGCACGAACGCCATGCAGCCCAGAATGGTGATGTCGTGCAGCGTCGGCTTCAGCACCATGTCCGCGATGATCACCAGCATCACCGAATAGTCGAAGCGCGCGGCGCTGAGGACGCGCTGGCCCTGGGCAAGCACTGCCGGCGTCACGCCGTCCTTGGCGATCATGCCTGCCATGCGGTCGGCAGTCGGCTTGAAGATGAACATGCCGATGCAGAAGGTCGTCGCATAACCGGCTAGGCCGATCAGCACCCACAGATCGGAAAAGCCGACCCAGAAGCCGCACATGATGAGGCCGAAAAGCAATGTCAGCATCGACATCGGCGCGAAGAACCGGTTGCCGAGCTCGCCGGTGGCGCGCATCGCCTGCAGCATGCCTTCGACGTTTCCAGCGCGGTCGGCGCGTACCGCGAGCAGCATCAGCGTGAAGCCGCCGCCGACCCAGAGGATCGCCGAGACGATGTGCAGAAATTTAACGGCCGAGTACCAGTCCATTGTTCGCTCCTTGAGAGATTGTCATGATTGCCGGAGCGCAAGGTTTGCTCCGCCTCGTTGCGAGGAACGGGCGTTTAGCGCGGCGCCTGTTTCGGAACGATGTCGCGCGCAGTGCCGTTTTGTTTCGGTAAGCCGGTCACCATTTGGAGGAAACCATGGCGCAAGCGCGTCGCCCCGACTTTCCAGGCGGTGGTGTGAACGGCGCCGTGGCCAGTCAGCTGTGTTGTTACGGCACAGATGCTGGGCGCTTGATCGAAAAATATGCCCCGCGTTAAGGCTTCGTTAAGCTTTACAGGCGTTTACTATGTCCATCCAGTGATCTGGATTCTTACCGAGTGGTTGGAGCCACTTTGTTTGACGCCTCCCTGTTAAACTCCTGAGAGCCGCCTTATCCGCGGCTCTTTTTTTGTGCGCCTGCATGGGCGTCCTTCCGGCTAAATGCGGCCGTTAACCCCGGCTAAATGCGGCCGTTAACCGTTTGTTAAACATGTGCTTGCCTTCGCTGGCAGCGAAGCGCATTTTCAAGCTTCAGTCGTTTAGGCTGCCGGATATGGCGGCCAAGAGCCGAATCGGCCGGCTGTCAGGCAAGTGCAGGGGCGTAGCGATGAACGAGCCTTCGAAGGCGAGCGCGAAAACCATCAAGCTGGCGGAGCGCCGGGTTTTCTCCCAATCCTTCAAGCCGCTCTATCAGGAAGGCATGGGCCTGGTCGAGCAGGCGGCCGAATATCTCGACGGCAAGGGCCGCGCCGAGGCCAAGAAGCTGTCGAGGCTGGCGGCGACGCTTTATGCGGCCGAATCGATGCGGCTGACCACCAGGCTGATGCAGGTCGCCTCGTGGCTGCTTTTGCAGCGGGCGGCGAATTCCGGCGAGATGACCCGCGATCAAGTGGCCTCAGAAAAATCCAAGGTGCGTCTCGATACCGCCTCGGCGCATGACGAGGCGCCCGGCTGGGCCGAGCTGCCGACGGATTTCATCGACCTCGTCAACCGTTCGCTGCGGCTGCAGGCGTTAGTGCGCCGGATGGACGAGGAGATCTATGGCGGCCTTGCCGAGGTGCCGCCGTCGAGCCGTCGCCTCAATCCGGTCTCCGACCAGATCACGCTGCTCAACACGGCTTTCGCCCGCGGCTGAGAGACCGTTTCATAATTCTACTCCGGCGGCCATCTAGACTAACCGCGAAGGGATGGGCTCGCGATCATCAGGCGGGGAGAATCACGCAGCAGCAGGCGCGATCCGACCTCCACGATAGACCTGATCGCTGGGAGCAGCTCCTGCCCCAATGACGTCAGCTCATACTCCACGGTCGGCGGCGATGTCGGCATCACGTGGCGTGCGAGGACGCCACGCCCCTCGAGATCGCGCAACCTGCCGGTCAGCACCTTCGCCGAAATGGCTGGGATATCGCGGCGCAATTCGGAGAACCGGCGCGGGCCGTCGCTCAAGGACCAGAGCACCTCGGGTGTCCAGCACCCGCCAAGCAGCGCCATGCACCTCGACATGGGGCAGCCGGGAAGCGCCTTCACCTTCGTTCGCATCCTGAGGACCATGGCGCATCTTCCATGTGAGTTTCCAGTTGGTTACCGGAAAATGATGGTAACTACAAGATACGTGGTTTCCGCGGGTAACGAGAGCCGCTATCTGAGGCTCTCAATCCATCCAACCACGAAATGGACAGAACGATGTACGCAATAACTGGAGCAACAGGACAGCTTGGCCGTCTCGTGATCGACGCGCTGCTGAAGACAGTTCCGGCGAGCCGGATCGTTGCGGCGGTTCGTGATCCGGCAAAGGCCAGCGATCTTGTCCAACGCGGCGTAGTCGTGCGGGAGGCGGACTATAATCGTCCCGACACGCTCCCGATGGCGCTGGCCGGCGTCGATAGACTGCTGCTGATTTCCTCGACCGAAGTCAGCGGCCGCTTGCCGCAGCATCGGTCAGTGATCAGGGCCGCCCAACGGGTGGGGGTTTCGCTGATCGCTTACACAAGCATGCTGCATGCGGACACGTCTCCCGCGAGGCTCGCGGTCGAACATCGGCAGACGGAGGAGGTCATCGCGGCCTCCGGCCTACGCGCCGTCATCCTGCGCAACGGCTGGTACACCGAGAACCATCTGATGGCGCTCCCGGCGGCTCTGGAGCACGGCGCCTTCATCGGCGCCGCAAATGAGGGGCGCTTCTCGTCCGCGGCGCGGCAGGATTATGCCGAGGCCGCGGCCGTGGTGCTGACGAGCGAGGATCAAGCAGGGAGGATTTACGAGCTCGCGGCGGACCAAGCGTTCACGCTCGCCGAGCTTGCGGCGAAGGTCTCGCGGCAATCGGGCAAGGCGATCGCCTACAACGATCTTGCCGGGGTGGCCTATGAGGGCGTGTTGACAGGCGCCGGGCTGCCCGCCGATCTCGCCGCTATCCTGGCCGATGCCGACATTGCAGCCTCACGCGGAGCGTTGTTCGATGACGGCGGCGCCATGAGCCGGCTGATCGGTCGACCGACAACGCCACTGGAGAGCGTCGTTGCGGCAGCATTGCGCGGTTGAAACCGAGATGGCTGTCACATCCGCCAAAGGTTCAGAGGACCGTCTGTCGCTCGCGCCAACAGTTATTCAAACGACAAGACTAGCGCAGCTTTCCGCGCTTCCGGTGCTCGCGTACTTATGTACGCTCCGCTCCGGTCTCGAAAACCACGCTATCTGTCTCGCCAGAACGATTCTCAAACATTCTCTAAACAGACTCGGCTTGCTGTTTCTGGTTTGTTTCACATTTCGCTGGCATCGCTGTCCCCCGAAGGTAGACTTGACGGATGGGGGAAGCGATTCGCATCATCGGCATCGATCCGGGGCTGAGGCGCACCGGCTGGGGCATCGTCGAGAGCCTCGGCAATTCGCTGCGCTTCGTCGCTTCCGGCACGGTGCGGTCCGACGACAAGGCCGCCCTGGCGGTGCGTCTTTGCCAGTTGTATGACGGGCTCGCCGAGGTCCTGCATGCCGCGATGCCGCAGGAGGCGGCGGTCGAGCAAACTTTCGTCAACAAGGACGCCGCAGCGACGCTGAAACTCGGCCAGGCACGCGGCATCGCCATGCTGGTGCCGGCGCGTGCCGGCCTTGTCGTTGCCGAATATGCGCCAAACGCCGTCAAAAAGGCGGTGATCGGCGTCGGCCATGGCGACAAAAAGCAGATCCACATGATGGTCAAGGTGCTGATGCCGAAGGCGACGTTCGACAGCGATGACGCCGCCGACGCGCTGGCTATCGCCATCTGTCACGCGCATCACCGGCAGAGCGCCGCCTACAGGATGGTGGCGCTGGCCGGATAAGGTTGTTCTTGACTTGTTCTCCAGTGGGCAATAAGTAATACCAACGAGGTATTACCATGCGCGTTACCACCAAGGGCCAAGTGACCATCCCGAAGGAAATACGGGATCATCTGGGTATCGGCCCGGGCTCGGAGGTGGAGTTCGTCCCCACCGAGGACGGGGCTCGTGTCATAGCCGTCGACGAAAACATGTCGGAGGAGGAAGCCTCGCGCAGATTCAGCCAGATGCTCGGCCGTATGGCCGGTACGCTGAATCTGGGAGGCATGACGGCGAACGAATATATGGAATGGCTGAGGGGCCCACGTGAAGATCTCGACATTGATTGACACAAATGTCCTGATCGACGTTTGGGGTCCTGCCGGACGGGAGACGAAATGGTCGGCATCCGCGATTACCGCATGCCGGCGCGACGGCGCACTCGTAATCAATGCAATCGTCTGGTCCGAGCTCGCGCCGTTGATTGCGACCGAACAGGCCCTTCGCCAAGCAGTCGACATGCTCAAGATGGATCGCGAATTCCTGCCGTGGGAAGCAGCCTTCCTCGCTGGTGTCACGCATTCCCGCTATCGCCGCGCCGGCGGCATTGGCGAACGAACGCTGCCGGATTTCTTTATCGGCGCCCATGCGGTTGTCGCTGGGCATCGGCTGCTGACGCGCGATGCCGCGCGCTATCGCAGCTACTTCCCGGACCTCGATATCATCTCTCCGGAAACCCACCCGGCATGATCGGCAAGCTCAAATGATCGGCAAGCTAAAAGGCACGCTGGACGAGATCGACGAGGATTTCTGCATCGTCGACGTGCATGGCGTCGGCTACGTCGCCTATTGCTCGGCGCGCACGCTTGCGGCATTGCCGCCGCCCGGCGAGGCGGTGGTGCTGTTCATCGAGACCTATGTGCGCGAGGACATGCTGCGGCTCTATGGGTTCCAGTCGGTGCTGGAGCGCCAGTGGTTCCGGCTGCTGATGAACAATGTGCAGGGCGTCGGCGCCAAGGTGGCGCTGGCAATCCTGTCGACGCTGGCGCCGGCCGACCTCGCCAATGCGATTGCGCTGCGCGATATCGCCATGGTCAGCCGCGCGCCCGGCGTCGGCAAGAAGGTCGCCGAGCGCATCGTCACCGAATTGAAGAACAAGGCGCCGGCCTATGCGGGCACTGCCTCCGGCACCATCGGCCTGAAGCAGGAGCTCGGTGAGGGCGTTGCCTCGGCGCCGATTACCGACGCCGTCTCGGCGCTGGTCAATCTCGGCTATTCGCGTGACACCGCCGCCAATGCGGTGGCGGCGGCGCTGAAGACGGCAGGCGAGGAGGCGGACGCATCGAAGCTGATCCGCTTCGGGCTGAAGGAGCTGGCACGCTGAGACGTTGCCCGACAAATAAATTCCGACTAGGAACAAGAGCATGGTCGGATATGCAAGCTTGACCTCCAGGGGGCAGCTTACGATTCCAAAGAAAGTCCGGAACGAGTTGTCGCTCAAGTCAGGCGATACTGTTGCGGGGACGGTCGTGGATGGTCTCCTGATAGGAACGCCGCGCAATCTCGAATTTGCCGACGTCGCTGGATTTCTAGGCGATCCACCTGACGGGCCTGCTGCGCTGGAACAGATCGACGCGGTGGTAAGAGATGCAGTGGGCCGCCATGCTGTTGGCAAGGAGCACGGCGACGAACGAGAGGATGCCGGGTGACGTTGATTGGTATCGATACAAACTTTTTCTTTCGGGCGGTATGCGCATGAGCCTTTCGCCACGCCTCATTGCTCCCGACAGACGCGGCGAGGACGCCGAGCAGACCTTGCGGCCGCAGACGCTTGGCGACTTTGTCGGCCAGGCGGCGGTGCGGGCCAATCTCAAAGTCTTCATCGAAGCCGCCAAGGGGCGCAGCGAAGCGCTCGACCATGTGCTGTTCGTTGGCCCGCCTGGCCTCGGCAAAACGACGCTGGCGCAGATCATGGCGCGCGAGCTTGGCGTCAATTTCCGCTCGACCTCGGGTCCGGTCATCGCCAAGGCCGGTGATCTCGCGGCGCTGCTCACCAACCTCGAAGACCGCGACGTGCTGTTCATCGACGAGATCCACCGGCTCAACCCGGCGGTCGAGGAAATCCTCTATCCGGCGATGGAGGATTTCCAGCTCGACCTGATCATCGGCGAGGGGCCGGCGGCGCGCTCGGTCAAGATCGACCTTGCCCGCTTCACGCTTGTCGCCGCCACCACCCGGCTCGGCCTGTTGACCAACCCGCTGCGCGACCGGTTCGGCATTCCGGTGCGGCTCAATTTCTACTCGGTCGAGGAACTCGAGCAGATCGTGCGGCGCGGCGCCCGCATCCTTGCCATGCCGCTCGGCGACGACGGTGCTTTGGAGATCGCCCGGAGGGCGCGCGGCACGCCGCGCATCGCCGGCCGGCTGTTGCGCCGGGTGCGCGACTTCGCCAGCGTTGCCGGCGACGGCCATGTCGACCGCAAGATCGCCGACGAGGCGCTGACGCGGCTGGAGGTCGACGGGCTCGGCCTCGACGCGCTCGACCGCCGTTATCTGTCGATGATCGCCCGGAATTTCGGCGGCGGGCCGGTCGGCATCGAGACCATCGCGGCCGGGCTTTCCGAGCCGCGCGATGCCATCGAGGACATCATCGAACCCTTTCTGATCCAGCAAGGCTTCATCATGCGTACCCCGCGCGGCCGCGTGCTGGCGGCCAATGCCTGGCGGCATCTCGGCCTCGACGCGCCAAAGGACCTGGCGCAGCAGCAGATCAGCCTGTTCCAGGAAGAACCCTAGGTTCCGCTGCTTATGGCTTCGGTGCTGGCAGTCCCCGGCCCAGCCCTCCAGGTCTTGATCATCGCCGGTCTATGCGCAAAACAGGTGTTGCTTGAAACAGGGCCTGTCGGGCCAAAAGGACAGCGCAATGGACGATCACGGTGAATCGGCATTGTCCGCCGGACTTTCCGGCGCGCTAACGGAATTCGGCCATCGACTGATGGCGCGGGTGTATTATGCCGACACCGATTTTTCCGGCGTCGTCTACCACGCGCGCTATCTCGAATTCTTCGAGCGCGGCCGGTCCGACTATCTGCGGCTGGCTGGCGTCCACCACACCGAGCTTGCCGACGGCAAGCATGGCGAGAAAATAGTCTGGGTGGTGCGGCGCATGGAGATCGACTTCCGCGGTTCGGCCCGCATGGATGACATCCTGACCATCGATACGCGCACCGACGAGATTTCCGGCGCGCGCATCGTCATGGCGCAGCAATTGAAGCGCGGCAGCGAAGTGCTGGTCGAGGCGCGGGTCGAAGCGGCGATCGTCGGCGAGAACGGCCGGCCGCGGCGCTTTCCCAAGGATTGGGTGGCAGCCTTCATGCCCGGAACGCGCAAATAAGAGTTCAGAGGCGGAAGATCCGGAGCTCCCGGTCGAGGCGAGGATCGCCGGGCTGGTCGTCGGGGCGCGGCAATGCGCCGCGCTGTACGTCCTAACCCATCCTTAACCATAACGGTCCATGAAGGGATTGGTTAAGATTGGAAGAATCCAAGCGCCTTCCTTTCACCAATATTTGCCCCGAAAAGGCCGCCAACGGTGCATTTGGGGTTATTCCGCAAGCTTAACGCGAACGGACCACAAGGGATGCCCATGGGCCAGCCGCCAGCCACGCCCCGAAAATCTTTAAGGACGTAACATGGAAAACATCGCTCTCGCCGAACCGGGCGCGCATTTATCGATTTGGGCCTTGTTCATGCAGGCCGGTTGGGTGGTCAAGCTGGTCATGATCGGGCTGCTTGGTGCCTCGATCTGGACCTGGGCGATCATCGTCGACAAGCTCGTCGCCTATGCCCGCATGCGGCTGGCGCTCAACCGCTTCGAACAGGTGTTCTGGTCGGGGCAGTCGCTGGAAGAGCTTTACCGCACGCTCGCCGACCGCAAGACGACCGGCATGAGCGCGATCTTCGTCGCCGCCATGCGCGAATGGAAGAAGAGCTTCGAGAAGGGCGCAAAATCGCCGCTCGGCCTGCAGACCCGCATCGACAAGGCTATGGATCTGGCGCTGACCCGCGAGATGGAAAAGCTGGAAGGGCGGCTCGGCTTCCTCGCCACCACCGGCTCGGCGGCGCCCTTCATCGGCCTGTTCGGCACCGTGATCGGCATCATGACCTCGTTCCAGGCGATCGCCGCTTCGAAGAACACCAGCCTGTCGGTGGTCGCGCCCGGCATCGCCGAAGCGCTGCTGGCGACGGCCATCGGCCTGCTCGCCGCCATCCCCGCCGTCATCGCCTACAACAAGCTGTCGTCCGACGCGAGCAAGATCGCCGTCCGCATGGAAGGGTTCGCGGATGAGTTCTCCGCCATACTCTCGCGCCAAATCGATGAAAAAGTCGCGCAGAAGGCCTGAGGAACGATCATGGGAATGTCTGTAGGCGCGGGTGGCGGAGGACGCGGTGGTCGAGGCCACAGGCGGCGCGGCCGCCATCACGCGATGATATCGGAAATCAATGTCACGCCGATGGTCGACGTGATGCTGGTGCTGCTGATCATCTTCATGGTCGCCGCACCCATGTTGACGGTCGGCGTGCCGGTCACCCTGCCGGAGACGAAGGCCAAGGCGATGAACGCCGATACCCAGCCGATTACGATTACGATCGACGGCACAGGCAAGATCTTCGTACAGGAGACCGAAATTCCGCAGGAGGAGCTGATCGCCAAGCTGAAGGCGATTTCTAAGACCGGCTACGAAGAGCGCATTTACGTCAAGGGCGACAAGACCACCAATTATGGCGACGCGATGGTGGTCATGGGTCTCATCCAGGACGCCGGCTACAAGAACCTCGGCCTGATTACACTGCCGAAACAGGATCAATAAACGCGAGATGAGGACCGGCCTCACCACATCGGTGATCTTGCATACGGTGGCGATCGCCTTCGGGCTGTTCACGCTGTCGGCGCCGGCTGCGCTTCCGTCGTCCGATGTCGAGTCGGTCGCAGTCGACATTGTGCCGATGGAGGCCGTCTCGCAGGTTTTGCAGGGCGACAAGAAAGCCGTGATGCACGAAAAGCCGGCGCCGCTGCCGACACAGCGTCCCGACATCGTTCCCGATGCCCAGAAAGTCGGCGAGAACAGCATCGATACCGACAAGCCGCCGACGCCTGAGGCCAAGCCCAAGCCGGTCGATATGACGGCGGCTCCGCCACCCGCGCCGACGCCGGTCGAAAAGCCCAAGCCCGAGGACGTGCCGAAGCCGCCGGAAAAGCCGAAGCCTATTCCCGCAACGGAGGTAGCGCCGGTGCCGCAGCCGAAGGAAGAGGTCAAGCCCGAACCGGTCAAGCAGACCGATCCCAAGCCGACGCCGGCCAAGGAGCCGACGCCCACGCCGCCGCAGGACAAGACCGCCGCGATCGATCCGCAGCCCGAGGTCAAGCCGGATGCCGTCGCCGAGGCGATTGCCAAGCAACCGCCGACCGAGGAGGCGCAGCTTCCGGACTCGGCGCCGGCGCCCGAGGCTCGGCCGAAGCCGCAGCCGGCCCAGGCTGAAAGCGCGAAGGCGCCGGAGCGCAAGGACACCGACAAGCCGGTCAAGGAAGCCTCGTCCAGGCCGAAATCGGACGACAAGCAATTCAATGCCGACGAGATTTCGGCGCTGCTGGACAAGCAGAAACCGTCCGGCGGCGGCGCCAAGCGCTCGACCCAGCAGGCTTCGCTCGGCGGCGAGAAGAACCAAGGCACCAAACTCTCGCAGAGCGAGCTTGATGGCCTGAAGGCCCAGATCAAACGCTGCTGGAGTGTGACACCCGGCACATTCGATGGCGACAGCCAAAAAGTCACCATCAGGATGAAGCTCACTCAAAATGGCGAGATCGACGGCGCTCCGGAAGTCGGATCCGCAGGCGATGGCTCAATGGGCTCCCGAGTTGCCTCGGAAGCAGCGCGGCGCGCAGTGCTGCGATGTGCGCCCTACAATCTGCCCGTCGCAAAGTATGACGGCGAACTGGGATGGAACGAGGTCGAGGTCAATTTCATCCCCAGCGACATGTATTGATTGCCGAGAGAACAACGAGGCTGAACGAATGAAGAAGTTGCTTACGACGCTGATGCTGATCGGCACGATTGCGACCGCCATGAGCGGGCTCGCCGCGCTGCCGGCAAAGGCGTTGGTCCAACTCGATTTGACTCAACCCAATATCGAGCCTCTGCCGATCGCCATCACCGACTTTCAATCGGGCGACGCGTTGGGCGCGGAGATATCGGGGATCGTCATCGACGATTTGAAGCGCTCGGGCCTGTTTGCTCCGATCGACAAGAGCGCTTTCATTGAAAAGATCTCCAACCCGGATGCCACGCCCCGCTTCGAGGACTGGAAGGTAATCAACGCCCAGGCTTTGGTCACCGGCAGCGTCGGCAAGGAAGCCGACGGCCGTGTCCGCGCCCAGTACCGGCTGTGGGACGCCTTCGCCGGCCAGCAGCTCTCGGGCGAACAGTTCTTCGCCAACGACGCTAATACCAGGCGCGTCGGCCATATCATCGCCGATGCGATCTACGAGCGGCTGACCGGCGAGAAGGGCTATTTCGACACGCGCGTCGTCTTCATCGACGAGTCCGGTGCCAAGAATGCGCGCAAGAAGCGGCTAGCCATCATGGACCAGGACGGCGCCAACGTCCGCTATCTCTCGAACGGCAAATCGATCGTGCTGACGCCGCGCTTCTCGCCGAACCGGCAGGAAATCACCTACATGTCCTATGAAAGCGGTCAGCCGCGGGTGTACCTGCTGCAGATCGAGACGGGGCAGCGCGAGCTGGTCGGCAATTTCCCCGGCATGACGTTTGCGCCGCGCTTTTCGCCGGACGGCCAGAAGGTGATCATGAGCCTGCTGCGCGATGACGGCAATTCCAACATCTTCGCCATGGATCTGAGAAGCCGCTCGACGACCAGGCTCACCAACTCGACCGCCATCGACACCTCACCGTCCTACTCGCCTGACGGCAGCAAGGTGGTGTTCACCTCGGATCGCGGCGGCCGTGCGCAGATCTACGTGATGGGCGCCGACGGCTCGGGCCAGACCCGCATCTCGTTCGGCGACGGCGTCTATTCGACGCCGGTGTGGTCGCCGCGCGGCGATCTCATCGCCTTCACCAAGCAGACCGGCGGCGAATTCCAGATCGGCGTCATGCGCACCGACGGGTCGGGTGAGCGCATCCTGTCCACCGGCTTTCAGCAGGAAGGGCCGACCTGGGCGCCCAACGGCCGGGTGCTGATGTTCTTCCGCGATTCCAATGGCGGACCAAAACTTGTTTCGGTCGATCTCACCGGCCGCAACGAACAGTCGATCCCGACGGCGAACTTCGCCTCGGATCCGGCCTGGTCGCCGCTGCTGGAGTGATGGAAGAAGAATTGAGGAATTGAAGAACTGAAGAATGGAGAAGGCAGGGGTCTACATCGAGCACGCGAGGGATTTAGAAGTCTATAAGCGTGCCTATGCGGTTTCCCTTGGGGTACACAGAGCCACGCTTGCGTTTCCGAAAATGGAGCAATACGCGCTCGCCGATCAACTACGTCGTTCCAGCAAGGCGATCTGCGCCAATTTGGCCGAAGGCTTTGCCAAACAGACTCACTCCAAGCCCGAATTCGCACGCTTCATTTCAATGGCCATAGGATCATGCAGTGAGGTGGAGACCTGGATTTCGTATGCGTTCGACCTCGAGTACATCACACAGGCGCAACGCGACGATTGGTTGCAATCCTACGCCCGTATCTACGGAGTGCTGGTCAATCTCAGAAAGAAGCTGAGGTGATCTCTTTGCTCAATTCCTCGATTCCTCGGTTCCTCAATTCCTCAGTTCCTCAATTCCCTCTTTTTTCATGTTTTAGCCGCATTTCCGCCTACGGTCCGCGCTCATTGTCGCCCCTCGGCAGAACGGTTGCGGACGGCAGCCGAAACCAAATTTTAACCGTGTTTCTTGAGCGTCGGTTAACCCAAACGTGGTTACTGGACGATCAATGAAATCACTCGAATTGCGAAGGAGAGGCGGCATGGGCCGTATCGCAGCACTTACCACAAACCCGGTCATGATCGCGCTGGTCGCGATGCTCGCGATCACCGGTTGCGCCTCGAAGAAGACGCCGAACAGCGCCGCCGATCTCGGCCTCAACGGCGCCGGCGCGGCAACGCCCGGATCGGCCCAGGACTTTACCGTCAACATCGGCGACCGCATCTTCTTCGACACCGATTCGTCCTCGATCCGCGCCGATGCGCAGACGACGCTGTCGCGCCAGGCGCAGTGGCTGAACCAGTACAAGCAGTATGCCATCGTCATCGAAGGCCATGCCGACGAGCGCGGCACGCGCGAATACAATCTGGCGCTCGGCGCCCGCCGTGCTGCCGCCACACGCGACTTCCTGGTCGCCAAGGGCGTTTCGGCGCAGCGTCTGAAGACCATTTCCTACGGCAAGGAGCGTCCGGTCGCGGTTTGCGACGACATCTCCTGCTGGTCGCAGAACCGCCGCGCCGTAACCACGCTGGGCGGCGCCGGCTCCTGATCGGCATAAATGCAACACCTGGTGCGAAAGGCGGCCAAAAGGCCGCCTTTTTCATATCTGCCCGCCCCAAACAAAATTTGGCCGAAGTCTCACGTCCTGTTAAGAGCCGAGGGCGCCTGGCCACTTCGGTTGGGAGGGCGCGCAACAGGCTAACGGTTTCACGGCGAGAGGCACATGCATTTCAGATCGGTCTTGAGCGGCACGCTTGCGCTGCTGCTCGTATCAAGTATCGCGGCACTTGCTGACGGGGCAAACGGCACCGGGCAGTCATCGGAAAGCGGTTTTTCCTTCCACCTGCCGACGATCAAACTGCCCGGCATTTTCGGCGAAAAGAAAAAGCCGGATCAGGTTCAATTCGCGCAACAGGATGGTACCGGCACTCCGGCGCTGGAGGAACAGCTCCGGCAGATGAATGGCAAGATCGAGGAACTCAATTTCCAGGTCCTGCAGATGCAGGAGCAGATCCGCAAGCAGCAGGAAGACAACGAATTCCGCTTCCAGCAGCTGGAAGGCGGTCCGCAAGGCGCGCAACAGCCGGCCGAGCAGAAGAAGTCCGAGGCCGCGCCCAGCAGCGACAGCCCCAACGGCGACAGTAACGTGGCGGAGGCGCCGGGGACGCCGGCTCCGGCCGATGCGGGCAAGGCGGCAGACGGCGACAAGAGCGTCGAGGACGTCATCGTCGAATCGCCCAACGGCGATCCCGGCAAGCTGATCCCCGGCGCGCCGCCCAAGACGTTCGGCACCATCACCGTCGACAAAAACGGCAATGTCGTCGAAGCCGATGGCAATGCGCAAGCGAATGCGCCGCAGCAGAATACGGCCCCAGCCAACGGCGCCAGCGCAGCCGGGAACAAGGCCGGTAAATCCGACGATACGGTGGTTGCGGCACTCCCGTCGACCAACGATCCGGAGGAGCTTTACCGCAACTCTTACCAGTTCATCCTGTCGGGCGACTACAGCACCGCCGAACAGGGCTTCCGCGACCATATCGCCCGTTTTCCCCGGGACGCCAAGGCGGCGGACGCGCATTACTGGCTCGGTGAATCGCTGCTCGGCCAGCAGAAATACCGCGATGCGGCCGAGACTTTCCTCGCTGCCAGCAAGGACTATCCCAAGGCCAAGAAGGCGCCAGACATGCTGCTGAAGCTCGGCGTTTCACTGGTCGGGCTGAAGCAGCGCGACGTGGCCTGTGCCACTTTCAGCGAGATCGGCAAGCGCTACCCCGATATTTCCGGCGCGCTCAAGGAGCGGGTCAAGCAGGAAAGGGCACTCGCGGCGTGCTAGTTTTTCCGTTGCGTGTCGTTGCCGCAAAACCGGGCCCACGCTTGGGCGACATGCATGACGCTCGACAGCGAGCCTGACCTTTCGGATTTTTCGCGGATCGACTTTTCCAACGGCGCTGTTGCGGCCGTGTCCGGCGGCAGCGACTCGACCGCCCTTCTCCTCCTCCTCAAAGCCCATCTCGATCGTAACGCCCCGGCAACGAAATTGCTGGCGGTAACGATCGATCATCAATTGCGGCCGCAAGCGGCAGCGGAAGCGCAAGCCGTGGCCAGGCTGTGCGCGGCGCGCGGCATTGCCCATCGCGTCCTCGCCTGGTCGGGGCACAAACCATCGACCGGCCTGCCCGCCGCCGCGCGCGAAGCCCGCTACCGGCTGCTCGCCGAGGCGGCCGAAGCGGCAGGCATCGGCCTGATCCTGACCGGCCACACCGCCGACGACCAGGCCGAGACCGTGCTGATGCGGCAAGCACGTGACGACGGGCCAGGTGAGGAGAGGCCGCGCGACGAAGCGCGGGGCCTTGCCGGCATGGCGCCGGCAACCCTCTACGAGTGGCGGCACTGGATCGTGCGGCCGCTGCTCCGCGTGCGGCGTGCTGAGCTGCGCGAATTGCTGCGACGCGAACAGGTTGCCTGGATCGAAGATCCGACCAATGCCGACACCGCTTTCGAGCGGCCGCGCGTCCGCGCAGCACTTGTTGAAGGCGACGATGCGCCTCGCATGGCTGAAGCTATGGCGCTGGCCAGAAAGGCGGCGGTCGAGCGTGAGCAGCTGGGACATCGCGCGGCCATGCTGATCCGCAGCTTGGCCTCCAGGCCGGCCGCCGGCCTCGTCCGGCTCGATCGGGATTTTGCGACGGCCGCCGACAGCCGGTCGGCCATTTATGCGCTGCGCATCCTGCTGGCGGCGACCGGCGGCACCGCCTTCCTTCCCGACCAGGCCCGCAGCGAAGCCCTTTTCGGCCGGTTCCGCACCGGGCCGCTTTGTGCCACATTGTCGCGGACCGTGGTCGATGCCCGGCGTACCGGCATCTTTCTGCACCGCGAATTGCGCGATCTGCCGCCCGCTGTTGCGGTTTCCGGCAATGCCCTGTGGGACGGCCGCAGACGGATCACATTGGGCGACAGCCCAGGTGCATTGTTGATCGCGCCGCTGTTGATAGCACCGCTCGGGGCGGCTCTTGCCGCAAAGCGGGCAATTGAAGGGCATGGCACGCCGGCAAGCCTTGTGCGTGCCGCCTTGGCCGCCGAGCCGGCGCTCTGGCGGGATGGCGAATGCCTTGGTTTGCTGGGGGAAGGCCCGGGTTTGCCCGGGGAAGGCCCGATGCCGGCGGCTGTCGCCGCATATCCGGCAGTCGCGCCCTTCGCCCGTTTCCTGCCGTCCTTCGATCTGGCGCCGGCCGATGCCGTCGCCGCGTTGCTTGGCGCGGCGCCGGTTCCAGCCGTGCCGTTCGGCGGCCACAATGCCGGCCTACCACGGGCGAAAGCTTAACCGAGACCTGCTGTTATGCTTGGCAATGGGAGACGCTCTCCCTATGTTAGGGCCAAGTTTCCTCTCACGACGCGTGTCCGCCCAGCGGGCGCCAACGGGACAATTGATGAATCCGAATTATCGCAACCTCGCGCTCTGGGCGATCATAGCGGTCCTGCTCATCGCTCTCTTCAATCTTTTCCAGACGCCGCAGACGCGTGGAGCCTCGAGCGATGTTCCCTATTCGCAGTTCCTGCAGGAAGTCGCGGCGGGACGGATCAAGTCGGTGACCATCGCCGGCGCCCGTATCTCCGGCAATTACACGGACAGTTCCAACGGCTTCCAGACCTATTCGCCTGGGGACCCGTCACTGGTTTCGCGGCTGCAGGACAAGAATGTCACCATCAATGCGCGTCCTGAATCCGACGGCTCCAATTCGCTGTTCGGCACCCTGATCTCCTGGCTGCCGATGATCCTCATCCTCGGCGTCTGGATATTCTTCATGCGCCAGATGCAGTCCGGTTCCGGCCGCGCCATGGGCTTCGGCAAGTCGAAGGCCAAGCTTTTGACCGAAGCACATGGCCGCGTCACCTTCCAGGACGTCGCCGGCGTCGACGAAGCCAAGGAAGATCTGGAAGAGATCGTCGAGTTCCTGCGCGACCCGCAGAAATTCCAGCGGCTCGGCGGCAAGATCCCGCGCGGTGTGCTGCTCGTCGGTCCTCCTGGAACCGGCAAGACGCTGCTCGCCCGCTCGGTCGCGGGTGAAGCCAACGTGCCGTTCTTCACCATTTCGGGCTCGGACTTCGTCGAGATGTTCGTCGGCGTCGGCGCAAGCCGCGTTCGCGACATGTTCGACCAGGCCAAGAAGAACGCGCCTTGCATCATCTTCATCGACGAAATCGACGCGGTCGGCCGCCATCGCGGCGCCGGCCTCGGCGGCGGCAATGATGAACGCGAGCAGACGCTGAACCAGTTGCTGGTCGAGATGGATGGCTTCGAATCCAACGAAAGCATCATCCTGATCGCCGCCACCAACCGGCCAGACGTGCTCGATCCGGCGCTGCTGAGGCCGGGCCGCTTCGACCGCCAGGTGGTGGTGCCGAACCCCGACATCGTCGGCCGCGAGAAGATCCTGAAGGTGCATGTGCGCAACGTGCCGCTGGCGCCCAATGTCGACCTCAAGGTGATCGCGCGCGGCACGCCGGGCTTTTCCGGCGCCGATCTGATGAACCTGGTCAACGAGTCCGCCCTGATGGCGGCGCGGCGCAACAAGCGCCTCGTCACCATGGCCGAATTCGAGGACGCCAAGGACAAGATCATGATGGGCGCCGAGCGCCGCTCGTCGGCGATGACACAGGCCGAGAAGGAGCTGACCGCCTATCACGAGGCTGGTCATGCCATCCTGGCGCTCAACGTGCCGTCGGCCGATCCGCTGCACAAGGCGACCATCATTCCGCGCGGCCGGGCACTCGGCATGGTCATGCAGCTGCCGGAAGGCGACCGCTATTCGATGAGCTACAAATACATGATCTCGCGCCTCGCCATCATGATGGGCGGCCGTGTCGCCGAGGAGTTCAAGTTCGGTAAGGAGAACATCACCTCCGGCGCCTCCTCCGATATCGAGCAGGCGACCAAGCTGGCGCGTGCCATGGTGACGCGCTGGGGCTTCTCCGACAAGCTCGGCCATGTCGCCTATGGCGACAACCAGGAGGAGGTGTTCCTCGGCCATTCGGTGGCGCGCACGCAGAACATCTCGGAAGAGACGGCGCAGATCATCGACGCCGAAGTGCGCCGGCTGATCGACGAGGCCTATTCGACGGCAAGGTCCATCCTGACCAAGAAAAAGAAGGAATGGATCGCGCTGGCGCAGGGCCTGCTCGAATACGAGACGCTGTCCGGCGAGGAGATCAAGCAGCTGATCGCCGGCAATAAGCCCGCGCGCGACCTTGGCGACGACACGCCGCCGAGCCGCGGCTCGGCCGTGCCGAAGTCCGGCCGCCGCAAGAAAGGCCCCGAGCCCGAAGGCGGCATGGAACCCCAGCCATCAAGCTAGGCTCCGGCCCAGGACAGATCGACTTCGAAACGCCGCGGCTCTAACCGCGGCGTTTTCTCTTGGGGAATGCGACCCTTCCTGCATCGCTGGAAATTGGCGAAAGTGACGATGACGGCCAATCTCCCGCCTCGTGGGGGAGATGTCCGGCAGGACAGAGAGGAGCGCGAAGGGAATGGGGCCTTCTATCATCCTCGTTGACGATTTCGGGAAGATCGACAAAGCGCGCCGGAGAATGAAGCTCGCATTTTTTGTCGGCGGTGCCACGTTTTGTTCTTGCTTTGTGCCGGCAGCTATGCTACTAATTTAGGTATGGTGCCAATTGGCGCTGACGACCCGCCCGCCGAGGCGGGTTTTTTATTTCAGGCTCCTTTTCGACCGAGCGTCGCGCGTGCTGGCGACCATCGATGTCGGCGGGACAGTCCCCTGGACAGTGCCCCTCTGTCCTGCCGGACATCTCCCCCACGAGGGGCAGATTGGCAGCGGCGCCGCTTGCGCGCGGATGGCGCTCCTCGCAAGTGTTCGGCAGCAACAAAAAAGCCCGCGAACCTTGCGGCTCGCGGGCTCATGTCGTCGGATGGTGGCGCCGGTCAGCTCTTCAGCTTGGCGTTGCAGAGGCTGTAGAAGCCGCCGCCTTTCTGGATCCACCTGAGGCCGCCCAGCGTGTTGGCGTCCTTGTTGGCGTAGTAGAGGTCGAGACAGGTGTGCATGCGGCCCTTGGCCGGGGTCTCGGTTGCATACTTCTTGGAGATCGCCGTCGGGAATTTCACGCCCTGGGGGGCGGTGATGGTCGGCGGTTGCGGATCGCCGGTGTATTTGGCATCGGGAGCCGGCAGGGTGTCGTCGTCGGCTGCGCCGGCGCCGCATTGGCTCTTGCGGAAGTCGTTCCACTTCATGCCGTTCAGCGTGTTGCCGGCCTTGGCAGCCTGATATTTGGCGCTGCAATCCGCCATGCTGACGCCTTTGCCGGTATCGGTCGCGGCGGCTGTTGTCGCCTTGGCAGGTGCCGCGGCGGGTTGTGCGGCTGCACTTGCGCCGGCGGCGCATTCACTCTTGCGGAAGTCGTTCCACTTCATGCCGTTGAGCGTGCCGGCAGCCTTGGCGGCCTGGTATTTGGTGCTGCATTCCTTGGCCGTCAGCCCAGGCGCTGCGTCATCGCTGCTGGCCGCCGCTGCTTTGGTCTTGGCGGCGGGTTGTGCGGCTGCCGTCGCGCCGGCGGCGCACTGGGTCTTGCGGAAATCGTTCCACTTCATGCCGTTGAGCGTGCCGGCAGCCTTGGCGGCCTGGTATTTGGTGCTGCACTCCTTCGCCGTCAGGCCCGGCGCCGCATCGTCGGCGGCGGCTGCCTTGGTCGTGTCGGCAGCCTTGGCCGTGGCTTTGGCTGGCGCAGGTTCGGTTGCAGCGGCGGAAGCATCGGTGCCGCATTGGGCCTTGCGGAACTGGTTCCAGTTCTGCCCGCCAAGCGTTCCCCCGTCCTTGGCCGTGTTATACTTGGTGCTGCACTCGGCCATGGTCAGCGCGCTGGCAGGCGCCGCCAGGAATAAGGTCGCGACGGCAAGACCCGTCAAAGTGGCAAGTCGGTGGATGAGCATGCGTTTTCTCCCTGCGGCGGTTCATGATATGTCCCAGTGCAGCAATAGCGCTCAACGGCTGGTTGCGCCAGATGCTAAGTAGCGTAGAGACAAATTTAGAAGTGCATTCTTTTCTTTAAGGTGATGAATTCGTTGCCGGGACCGTCTCCCCGCCAAGTTCGTCCGGGTGCATTGCACGGAGCGCGCGCCTATGGCTGGTTCCCAGCGAGGACACTGCGTCGAATGACAGCCAGTCAAATCGGCGGCTGCGGCGGACCTGAGCCACCGCTGTCTGGAGCAGCACGATGCGGATTCGGGTTCAAGGCCACACTGCCACAGCCCAAAGGAACCAGATGAGGTTTGAGTTGATGTTTCTGATGCTGCTGCCGCAACAAGGGCTCGGAACTTGAAAATCAACACACTAGCGTGACGTAAAACACACAAAACAACAATTTTCTAAGGATTGGTCGTCCATAATCATACAATGTGATGACGGGGCTTGGGCCATTTTATGGCATGAGATGCTCGGAAAGAACCATCGGGAAGCTGGCGAACATGGCAGGACATTATTTCGGTACGGACGGCATTCGTGGGCGCGCCAACAAGTTTCCAATGACGGCGGAGGTCGCCATGCGGGTCGGCATGGCCGCCGGCCTCTCGTTCCAGCGCGGCAGCCACCGCCACCGCGTCGTGCTCGGCAAGGATACCAGGCTTTCCGGCTACATGATCGAGAACGCCATGGTGTCGGGCCTGTGCGCCGCCGGCATGGATGTCTTCCTGCTCGGCCCGATCCCGACGCCGGCTGTTGCCATGCTGGTGCGCTCGCTGCGCGCCGATATCGGCGTGATGATCTCTGCCTCACACAACCCCTATTACGACAACGGCATCAAGCTGTTCGGTCCCGATGGCTACAAGCTGTCCGATGAGATCGAGGAGCGTATCGAGGGGATGCTCGACAAGGATATCGAACTGGCGCTCGCCGATTCCGATGGGCTCGGCCGCGCCAAACGCGTCGACGGCGTGCATGACCGCTATATCGAATTCGCCAAGCGCACGCTGCCGCGCTCGATGTCGCTGTCGGGCCTGCGCATCGTCGTCGATTGCGCCAATGGCGCCGCCTACAAGGTGGCGCCCGACGCGCTGTGGGAACTCGGCGCCGAGGTCGTTGCCATCAATGTCGAGCCCAACGGCTTCAACATCAACAAGGAATGCGGCTCGACTCATCCGGCCGGTCTGCAAAAGAAGGTGCACGAGGTGCGCGCCGATATCGGCATTGCGCTCGACGGCGATGCCGACCGTGTCGTCATCGTCGACGAGAACGGCGCGATCGTCGATGGCGACCAGATCATGGCGCTGATCGCCGAATCCTGGCAGCAGAGCGGACGGCTGGCCGGCGGCGGCGTCGTCTCGACGGTGATGTCCAATCTCGGCCTCGAACGCTTCCTCGGCGACATGAACCTGCAGTTGCATCGCACCAAGGTCGGTGACCGCTATGTCGTCGAGCACATGCGTGCCCATGGACTCAATGTCGGCGGCGAACAGTCGGGCCACATCGTGCTGTCCGATTTCTCGACCACCGGCGACGGCCTCGTCTCGGCGCTCCAAGTGCTCGCCTGCATCAAGCGGCATAACCGACCGGTCAGCGAACTGTCGAAGAAATTCGAGCCGGTGCCGCAGCTTTTGAAGAATGTGCATATTTCCGGCGGCAAGCCGCTGGAGGAGGCGCCGGTCAAGGCGGCGATCGAAGATGCGCGCAATCGCCTCGGCAAGGCCGGGCGCCTGGTCATCCGGCCATCCGGCACGGAGCCGCTCATCCGCGTCATGGCGGAGGGCGACGACCCGCAGCTTGTCGAGTCCGTGGTCAACGACATCGTCGAGGTCATTTCGGAAACGCGCAGCGCCGCCTGATCTCCCTCCAACATCGGTTCAAAAGCCCGCCTTGCCGGCGGGCTTTTTTATTGGGTCGCGGCCAGCTCCGCCTGCAGCAACGGCCGCCAGATTGCTCCACTTTTAGAGATTCGTGGTTAATCAATACGGTTAAACGCCTTTTAACCTTTCCGATTCATTATCCACAACTGAGGTCAATCACATTTCGGGCGCGTTCGCCGTTCGAGGGTTCTCAGGGGTGATAAGCATGTTCAACACAGCTAGAATGGCTCTTCTGGCCGCGCTGTTTGCCGGCGTCGGACCGGCATTCGCCGCCGATTTCGTCGAGCCGCCCGTCGTCGAGGAGGCACCGCCACCGGTTGCCTATGAGCAGCCGGCCGAATTCGGCGGCTGGTATATCCGCGGCGACATCGACTATCACTGGTCGAAGTTTCGTGGTGGCGACTACATCACCTACGGTGTGGCACCCCAGAATCCCGGCAAGTTCGATACAGGCAAGCTGGATGGCGCCTTCTCGGCCGGCGGCGGTGTTGGTTACCAGATCGACGAGCATTTCCGCACCGATCTCACCCTGGACTGGATGAGCAAGTCCAAATTCCGCGGCTCGACCAACGGCTTCTGCGGCCCACAGCAAACGCCTTGCACGTCCGTCGATACCTCGTCCTATTCGGCGCTGCTGCTCTTGGCCAACGCCTATGTCGATATCGGCACCTGGCATGGGATCACGCCTTACGTCGGCGCCGGCATCGGCGGTGCCTGGGTCAAGTGGGATGAACTGCACAACGTGGACAGCGACGGTTCATTTGATCATGCCGGTGGCAAGGGCTGGCGGTTTGCCTATGCTGCCATGGCGGGCGCATCCTACTGCCTGACTGACCGCGTCAAACTAGATGTCGGCTACCGCTTCAGCCACATCAACGGCGGTAAGATGTTCGACTATGCCTCCCTCCCCAATGTCGGCCCCGGCTATGACAAAGGTATCAACGTTCACGAAGTGCGCGGCGGCCTGCGCTACCAGTTCGGCAGGTCGGACTGTGCGCCGCCGGAGCCTTACGTCCCGGAACCCGAGCCCGTCTACACGAAGTAGTCGCTTCGAAATCGAGGAATTCGTCGACCGCCCGGCTGATGCCGGGCGGTTTCGTTTGGCTGCCTAAAGATGCTGCGTTGCCTGTAACACCGTCCGGCTCGAGGAGCGAAAACGGATCAAATCAATTGCTAACGCCTTGTTATCCTTAACCCGCACTTAACCACTATGGTTAACAATGCTGTCTGAAACGGCGCGCGCGATCGCGAATGCGCCAAGTTCGGGAGCCGAGGACCATGACATTCAAATCGCCTATAGCACTGGCGCTTGCAGCAGTCGTCCTGGTGCCGCTGACGCCGGCGCTTGGCGCCGATTACGAACCGCCGGTCTATGTCGACCAGGCGCCCGACTATGTACCGGTCGAGGTTGGCTCGGGATGGTATCTGCGCGGCGATGTCTCCTATCTGGTGCAGAAGAGCTTCAAGGATGAGCATTTCGCCTTCACACCCGCGAGCTTCGACGAAAAGGAAGATCCCATCTTCGCCAGCATCGGCTTCGGCTACCATTTCAACGACTATCTGCGCGCCGATCTCAATGTCGGCTATCTTCCCGGCAACAAGATCGACGTCGGCTATAACGACGGAACGACCGTGGCATCGGCGACCCTGAAGAACTATGCCTTCTCAGGCATACTCAACGGCTATGTCGACCTTGGCACCTATGTCGGAATCACACCTTATCTCGGCGCCGGTGTCGGTGTCGTGCAGAGCAAGCGTCGCCTGTCGGCGAGCTACTTCACCGACAACGCCGACCCCACCGACGATTTCGTCCGGCGTGACAACAAGACCCAGTACTCCTTCGCCTACACGCTGAATGCCGGGCTTGCGTACCAAGTGTCCAAGAACGTCTCGGTCGATCTGGGCTATCAGTATTTTTCCGCGCCAGACGCCGAATATGTGACTGCCGAGAGTCTGACTTCTTTTCCGATCCGCAAAGGGATCAACAATCATCAAGTCAAAGTCGGACTACGCTACGATCTTTGGTAGGCTCGATCGAAGCCGAGGCGTTGACAATGGCGGGTCGCAGGCCCGCCGTTTGCGTTTCGCCCCCGGCAATATCCTGACAGCGACAAAAACTTTCCCCTTGACGCCGAAAGTCTGAACGCATATCGCCATCCGTGGGCCACCCCTCCCCAACGAGGGGCCACTATCTGGAAGGATAGACCACGATGACCACGCATGCGAAGCCCGGATTCCGTCCGGCAAATCCCAATTTTTCCTCAGGTCCCTGTGCAAAACGCCCCGGCTGGTCGGTCGAGGCGCTCAAAAATGCCGCGCTCGGGCGCTCGCACCGCGCCAAGATCGGCAAGACCAAGCTCGAACAAGCGATCGAGCTGACCCGGGAAATCCTCCAGGTTCCGGCGGATTACCGCATCGGCATCGTGCCGGCCTCGGATACCGGCGCGGTCGAAATGGCGCTGTGGTCGCTGCTCGGCGAACGCGGCGTCGACATGGTCGCCTGGGAGAGCTTCGGCTCCGGCTGGGTCACCGATGTGGTCAAGCAGCTGAGGCTCGCCGATGTTCGCAGGTTAGAGGCTGACTACGGCGCACTGCCGGACCTGACCAAAATCGACTTCGACCGCGACGTGGTCTTCACCTGGAACGGCACGACGTCGGGTGTGCGCGTGCCGAACGGCGATTTCATCCCGGCCACCCGCAAGGGCCTGACCATCTGCGACGCGACTTCGGCGGCCTTTGCGCAACAGCTCGATTTCAGGAAGCTCGACGTCGTCACCTTCTCCTGGCAGAAGGTGCTGGGCGGTGAGGGCGCGCACGGCATGCTGATCCTCAGCCCGCGCGCCGTCGAACGCCTGGAAAACTACAAGCCGGCCTGGCCGTTGCCGAAAATCTTCCGCCTCACCTCGGGCGGCAAGCTGATCGAAGGCATCTTCAAGGGCGAGACTATCAACACGCCGTCGATGCTGTGCGTCGAGGACTATCTCGACGCGCTGCGTTGGGCGAAGTCGATCGGCGGCCTCGACGCGCTGGTCACCAGAGCGGATGCCAATGCCGCCGTTCTCGATCGCTTTGTCCGGAAATCTTCCTGGCTCGGCCATCTTGCCGTAGACCCGGCGACGCGTTCGAACACGTCGGTCTGCCTTTCCTTCACCGACCGGCAAGTCGCTGCACTCGACGCCGATGGACAGGCTGCGTTCGCCAAGGCAATTGTCTCGGCGCTCGACAAGGAAGGCGTCGCCTACGACATTGGTGCCTACCGCGATGCACCGCCCGGCCTGCGCATCTGGTGCGGCGCGACAGTCGAGACCTCCGATCTCGAAGCGTTGCTGCCCTGGCTCGACTGGGCCTTTGCCGCGCAAAAGGCGTCGCTCAAAGCGGCGGCCTGACTCCCTCCCCCTCGAGGGGAGGGTGGCCCGAAGGGCCGGGTGGGGTCGCCTCCACCCGTTCAACGATCCGCCATCCAGAAAGAAAAAGATTTGGCCGCATCCGGCCGCAACGACCCCACCCCGGCGCTTCGCGCCGACCCTCCCCTCAAGGGGGAGGGACGCCAATCGCAAAGGACCAAGCCAATGCCCCGCGTTCTCGTCTCAGACAAACTTTCCACCACCGCCGTGCAGATTTTCAGGGATCGCGGCATCGAGGTCGACTATTTGCCGGATCTCGGCAAGGACAAGGAAAAACTGCTCGAAGTGATCGGCCAGTATGATGGGCTGGCCATCCGCTCGGCGACAAAGGTCACGGAGAAGCTGATCAATGCTGCGACCAGGCTGAAGGTCGTGGGCCGCGCCGGCATCGGCGTCGACAATGTCGACATACCGGCGGCGAGCCGCAAGGGCATCATCGTGATGAACACGCCCTTCGGCAATTCGATCACCACCGCCGAGCATGCCGTCGCCATGATCTTCGCGCTGGCCCGCCAGATACCGGAGGCCAACGCCTCGACGCATGCCGGCAAATGGGAAAAGAACCGCTTCATGGGTGTCGAGATCACCGGCAAGACGCTGGGCATCATCGGCTGCGGCAATATCGGTTCGATCGTCGCTACGCGCGGCGTCGGCCTGAAGATGCATGTCATCGCCTTCGATCCATTCCTGTCGGACAGCCGCGCCGAGGAGCTCGGCGTCGAAAAGGTCGAGCTCGACGAGCTGTTCGCCCGCGCCGACTTCATCACGCTGCATACGCCGCTTACCGACAAGACGCGCAACATCATCGACGCCGCGGCGATCGCCAAGATGAAGACCGGCGTGCGTATCATCAACTGCGCCCGTGGCGGGCTGATCGTCGAGGCCGACCTGATCGCGGCGCTGAAGAGCGGCAAGGTGGCCGGCGCCGGCATCGACGTGTTCGAGGTCGAACCGGCGGAGAGCAACGCACTGTTCGGCATGGAGAACGTGGTGGCAACGCCGCATCTGGGGGCCTCGACGATGGAGGCGCAGGAGAATGTCGCGCTGCAGGTCGCCGAGCAGATGTCGGACTATCTGATCAAGGGCGCCGTTTCCAATGCCATCAACATGCCATCGATCACCGCCGAGGAAGCGCCGCGGCTGAAACCTTTCGTCAAGCTCGCTGAAGTGCTCGGCGCCTTTGTTGGCCAGGTCACCGAGGATCCGATCAAGGAGGTCGAGATCCTGTTCGACGGCTCGACCGCGACGATGAACACGCGGGCGCTGATCAGCGCCACTCTTGCCGGGCTGATCCGGCCGCAGGTCTCCGACGTCAACATGGTGTCGGCGCCGATCATGGTGAAGGAGCGCGGCATCATCGTCGCCGAGGTCAAGCGCGACAAGTCGGGCGTGTTCGACGGCTATATCAAGCTGACGGTCAAGACCGAGCACAGGACGCGCTCGATCGCCGGCACGTGTTTTTCGGACGGCAAGCCGCGCTTCATCCAGATCAAGGGCATCAATCTCGACGCCGAGGTTGGCCAGCACATGCTCTACACGACCAATGCCGACGCGCCCGGCATCATCGGTCTGCTCGGCACGGTGTGCGGCGAGAACGGCGTCAACATCGCCAATTTCCAGCTCGGCCGCAACCGGCCGGGCGGTGATGCCATCGCATTGCTCTATCTCGATGCGCCATTCCCGGAAAACGTGTTGGCGCAGGTGCGCTCGCACAAGTCGATCGACTCTGCCAAGCGGCTGCATTTCGATGTTGGGATAGCCTGAAATTCGGTCGCCCCGTGTACAGCAGCACGGGGCGGTGGAACGTCGCGGCAAGCGACTTCATTCAGCAGCGGATGCCGCCATCTTCCGTCCGCTGTATTCCGCGAGGCTGATGCCACCGAGCACCAGCGCGAGAGCCAGCGCCTGATAGAGCTGGAATGTCTCGCCGACAATCTGCACCGATAGCAGCGTACCGAAGATCGGCACCAGATTGATGAACAGGCCGGCGCGGTTGGCGCCGATCAGCTCGTTGCCCCTGATGTAGAAGATCTGCGAGATGACCGAAGCACCGATGGCGGTATAGAACGCGACCGCCCAGCCGCGGGCATCGGGGACGATGACTTTGCCGGCGGCAATCTCCCACAGGAAGAAAGGCAGCGATGTGACGAGTGCGGCAACCGACAGCGCCAGCATCAGGCTCTGCCAGCGGATTATCGGCTTCAGCCGCAACCCCACCGAATAGAAGGAGTAGCAAAGCACGGCGACCAGCATGATCGCGTCGCCAAAGTTGAGATCCAGCTTGAGAAGCTGGCGCAGGTCGCCATGGCTCGCCGTCACCGCGACGCCAGTGATGGTCAGCACGACGCCAGCGATCTGCACCCGGTTCACCCGCAGGCGAAACAGCACGAAATTGGCGATGATGATCACGATCGGTATCGCCGCCTGCTCGATCGAGACGTTGATCGCCGTCGTGTAGTTGAGCGCCGTGTAGAAGATCGTGTTGAAGAAGGCGAAGCCGCAAGCGCCGAGCCCGCCAAGCAGCAACCAATGCCTGCGCACCACCGGCCAGTCTTGGCGTAGCGTTCCCCAGCCGATCGGCAGCAGAATCAGAACCGCCAGCAGCCAACGCAGGAAGACCAGCGTCATCGGCGAGATATGACCGACCGCCAGCTTTCCCGCCACGGAGTTGCCGCCCCACAGCAAGGTGGTGAACAGCAGGAACAGATAGGCGGCTCGATGCATCGTGAGCTCCCGGCCAGGCAGAGGGAATTTGACGGTCGGTGTGGGCCTATTGCGACCGCCAGCCCAAGTAAATGATGTCAAAGGCGAAAATTGTTGTGCCTCGGAGCGTTTTGGGCGGCAAAGAGTGGTCGCGCTCGCCGGGTCTTGACGCTATAGAACGACGTGCGTGCAATTGGACGCTACAAAGTACGCGTCGGAAGGCTTTAATCCTCGCGTCGTGCTTTCCGAAAATCGATTCCGATTTTGGGGGCCGATGCGATAGAGGCCTGTCGTTTCGAACTGTTTCAAGCTGCTCGTGCGGCGTCTCAAGGGAAAAGAAATATGGCCAATGTGGTGGTCGTCGGCTCGCAATGGGGCGATGAGGGCAAAGGCAAGATCGTAGACTGGCTGTCGGAGCGCGCCGATGTTGTCGTGCGCTTCCAGGGCGGCCACAATGCCGGCCATACGCTGGTCGTCGACGGCAAGGTCTACAAGCTGTCGCTGCTGCCGTCCGGCGTGGTGCGGCAAGGCAAGCTGTCCATCATCGGCAATGGCGTCGTCTTCGATCCGCACGCTTTCGTCGCGGAGGTTGCGAAATTGAAGGCGCAGGGCGTCGAGGTGACGCCAGACCGCCTGAAAATAGCCGAAAACACCGCGCTTATCCTGTCCTTGCACCGGGAGCTGGACGGATTTCGCGAGGACGCCGCTTCCAATTCCGGAACGAAGATCGGCACGACCCGTCGCGGCATCGGTCCCGCCTATGAAGACAAGGTGGGCCGGCGCGCGGTCAGGGTGATGGATTTGGCGGATTTGGAAACGCTGCCCTTGAAGGTCGACAGGCTGCTGACGCACCACAATGCGCTGCGGCGCGGGCTCGGCCATGCCGAGGTCACGCACGAGGCGATCATGAGCGAGCTGATCTCGGTGGCCGACGAGATCCTGCCCTATATGGACCGCGTCTGGAAAATCCTCGACGACAAGCGCCGCGCCGGCGAGCGCATCCTGTTCGAGGGCGCGCAAGGGACGTTGCTTGACATCGACCACGGCACCTATCCGTTCGTCACCTCGTCCAATACGGTTGCCGGCCAGGCCGCCGCCGGGTCGGGTGTCGGGCCGGGCGCCATCGGCTATGTGCTCGGCATCACCAAGGCCTATACGACGCGCGTCGGCGAAGGCCCGTTTCCAACCGAACAGAAGAACGAGATCGGCGAGTTCCTGGGCACGCGCGGCCATGAATTCGGCGTCGTCACCGGCCGCAAGCGGCGCTGCGGCTGGTTCGATGCCGTGCTGGTCCGCCAGGCCGTCGCCGTCAACGGCATCAAGGGCATTGCGCTGACCAAGCTCGATGTGCTCGATGGGCTGGACGAGATCAAGGTCTGTACCGGCTACCGACTCGACGGCGAGGCGATCGATTACCTGCCGGCCAGCCAGGGTGCGCAGGCCCGCGTCGAACCGGTCTACGAGACGCTGGAGGGGTGGAAAGGCACCACTGCCGGCGCGCGCAGCTGGAACGACCTGCCGGCCCAGGCGGTGAAGTACGTCCGCTACATCGAGGAGCTGATCGGCGCGCCGGTCGCACTCCTTTCCACCAGCCCTGAGCGGGACGACACGATACTTGTGACCGATCCGTTTCAAGACTAGTTTCTCAGCCTTTCCGGGCATTGCGGCTGATTTGCGGGGGCCGGCCCAGAAACAAATGCAGGTCGACTGACGTATGGTAGATTTTGTTCCTATTCTGAAAAAGGCGCTCGATAAACTCGGTGAGCCGTCGGCGGAAGTGCGCGCCAGGGTCTATGACAGGGCCCGTTCGTCAATCGCGAAACAACTCGCAGAGAAGGCCACGATGACGCCTTCCGATGTCGACCGGCAGATGCGTGCACTGGAAGACGCCATCGCCAAAGTCGAGCGGGACTATGCCAAGCCTGCGCCGCCACCCGACCCGCTGGCGGAACTGGAGGACATCTTCTCCTCCATCGACCGCAACAAGAACCAGTCCAGCCATATCCGACAGCCGGCAAAGACGGAGCCGGCATGGCAGCCGGGCAAGACCGAGCCGGCAAAGACGGAGCCAGCAAAGACTGGGCCGGCCTGGCAGCCCACGGCCGCCAAGGCGGCGCCGAACTGGCAAAAGCCGCAGCCCGTCGCTCTTTCTCAGGGGCGCGCTGGTCCGCCGCCGTCCGATATGGATATTCCGACGGCTGACGGCCAAGACGGCGTTTTTCCGGGCGACGACTTTTCCAACGACGGCGGCCCCGCGGAGGACAGGTTCCAGCGGCTCTATCCTGCGGAGCGCAGGCGCAGCTATGGCGGTGTTATCGCCGCCGCCATTGCCTTGCTCGTCATTGCCGGTGGTGGCTATGGCATCTGGCTGAACAAGGATGCGTTCGGCAGCATGCTCGGCCTCGACTCGACCACAGCCGTCGCCACCGAACCGCTGGTAAAACCAGCCCCGGCCAAGCCGGTGGCCGATGCGGCCGTACCGGCCGCCGCGCCTCCGACGGATGCCGGCGAGGGCGCGAAGTTCACGCAGCGCCTGACGCCCGAGGGCCACGAAGTCGATCCCGGCCCCGCGGCCGGGCAGGCGGGCATCGGCGAAGGCGAATCCGTCGCCGCACTGACCACGCCGCCATCGGCCGCACAAGCGCCGACCACCCCGGCACCGACCACCCCGGCACCGGCCACGCCGGCTCCGGCCGGACCCGCCGACACGCAAGCCACGGCCAATGCTCCAGCAGTCGATGGGTCCGCTGCACCAACTCCCGCAACGCCGCCCGCCAACGGGGCAGCAGCGCCTGCAGCGGCCGCCCCGCCGCCAGCACCGGCAGCGGCACCAACGGCAGTTCCGCCGCAAGCCACGTTGGCCGTCGGCCAGAAGGCGATCTTCTACGAGGAGCGCACCAGCACCGCTCAAGGCTCGGCCGAGCCCGGCAATATCGTCTGGTCGCTGGTGCAGGAATCGCCCGGCGGCGACCTGCCGCCCGAGCCGGCGATCCGCGCCGAGGCGACCATTCCAGGCAAGGATATCCAGTTGCGCATGACGATCCGTCGCAACACTGACCAGACGCTGCCGGCCAGCCATATTATCGAGATGATCTTCCTGACGCCTGACGGCTTCGAGGGCGGCGGCGTCGACAACATCCTGCGTGTCGCCATGAAGGGCTCCGAGCAGGATGCCGGAAGCCCGCTGATCGGCATCCCGGCCAAGATCGCCGACGGTTTCTTCCTGGTTGCGCTCAACGATACCAAGGCGGATGAAGACGCCAATCTGACCTTACTCAGAGGTCAGGACTGGATCGACGTGCCGGTCGTCTACAAGACCGGGCGGCGGGCGCTGCTCACCATGGAAAAGGGCATTCCAGGCGAGAAGGTGTTCGACGAGGCGCTTAAGGCCTGGCAGACTAAGACGGCGGGGTGAAGACGGTCCGCCACCCCGAAGCTCCCCAGCAGTTCAGAAGCCCTGGAACAGCATATCGAGCGCGGCCACGATCTCGTCGTGATGCCTCGTCAGATTCAGTCGGCTCTCGCCCAGTTCCGTCGCCGCAACCGTGGCGATCAAATGGGTGGCCATGACCAATTTCCGACCATTGATCTCGAAAATCGGATGGAGCTTTCGCATTGGTGATGGCGCCATCGCAGCCGGCAGAAGCGGGACGACCACCCGGGTCTTGAAATGGTCTAGCAGATCGGCCTGGACGTCGAGGAGATAGCCGCCTTCGATGCTACCCGCGAAGACGTCGTAGCGCGCCATCAGAATTGCCGATGTTCTGCCAGCGGAATACCGTGTTTTTCGACATATTCGTTCCAGGCATCTATCGTCGCGCGGTTCTCAAGCTTCCACAGCCGCGTCTTTTCGGCGGCCACGGCCTCGGCGATGCCGGCTTCAGCGGCGCGCGAGACATTCACATCGAGCCCCTTGGCTTCCTTCATGAGCTTTGAGTCGATCGACAGATTTGCCGGCTGGCGAACCGCATTCACAGCTATCTTGCGCATGATCACCTCCACAGTATGCGCATAACATATGCGCATTCCTCTCTAGTCGCAATGACAAGGTGCTTGAACTCGCGAATTACCCCTCCATCTCCTCGCGCAGCATTTCCAGTTCCAGCCATTCCTCCTCGAGCGCTGCCAGTGTGACGCGCTCCTTGTCGAGCGCGGCAATCGTCTTCTGGAACGAGGCCGGGTCACGCTCGTAATAGGCCGGATCGGCGATGTTGTTCTCCAGCCGCGAGATCGAGGCCGACACCGCCTCGATCTTCTTGGGCAGCGATTCCAGCGCGAATTTCTGCTTGAACGACAGTTTCTTGGCCGGGCCCTTCGGTGCGGCCGCTTCGTTCCTGCTTGCCGCCGTCGCTTCACCGGCTTCTGCTTTTGGCCGCGCCCTGCGGTCGTCCAGCCTGGTGCCGCCGCGCTGCGCCAGCATGTCGGAATAGCCGCCGGCATATTCGATCCAGCGGCCGTCACCATCCGGCGCGATAATGCTGGTCACGGTGCGGTCGAGGAAATCGCGATCGTGGCTGACCAGGATCACCGTGCCGGCAAAGCCGGCGACCAGTTCCTGCAGCAGCTCCAGCGTCTCCATGTCAAGATCGTTGGTCGGCTCGTCGAGCACAAGCAGGTTTGCCGGCCGCGCCAAAACGCGGGCGAGGATCAGCCGTGCCCGCTCGCCGCCTGAAAGCTCGCGCACCGGCGTGCGCGCCTGTTCCGGCTTGAACAGGAAGTCTTTCATGTAAGAGACGACGTGGCGCTGCTCGCCATTGATGACGAGGTTCTCGCCGCGCCCGTCGGTGAGATACTGCGCCAATGTCTCCTGCGGGTCGACGGCTTCGCGCTTCTGGTCGAGCGTGGCGATCTCCAGATTTGTGCCGAGCCGCACCGTGCCCGCGTCCGGCTTCAATTCGCCGGTCAGCATCTTCAACAGCGTCGTCTTGCCGGCGCCGTTCGGCCCGACCAGACCGACGCGATCGCCGCGCTGGATGCGGGTCGAGAATCCCTTGACCACGGTCAGATCGCCAAAGCTCTTCTCGATGTTCTTGGCTTCGATCACCAGCTTGCCGGATTCGGCGGCGTCGCTGGCTGTCATCGTCGCCGCACCCTCGGCGCCGCGATGACCACGAAAGCGCTGGCGCATGGTCTGCAACTCACCGAGCCGGCGCATGTTGCGCTTGCGCCGCGCTGTCACGCCATAGCGCAGCCAGTGCTCCTCGCGGACGATCTGGCGACCGAGCTTGTGCTGCTCGCGCTCTTCCTCCTCCAGCACCGTGTCGCGCCATTCCTCGAAATAGCCAAAGCCCTTGTCGAGACGGCGGGTCTGGCCGCGGTCGAGCCAGATTGTGGCGCGTGACACGCGCTCGAGAAAACGGCGGTCATGCGAGATGACGACCAGTGCCGAGGAGGTGCGGGCAAGCTCCTCCTCCAGCCATTCGATGACCGAAAGGTCAAGATGATTGGTCGGCTCATCGAGGAGGAGAATGTCGGGCTCCGGCGCCATGACGCGGGCGAGGGCGGCGCGCCGCGCCTCGCCGCCGGAGAGGTCGTTCGGCCGTTCCTCGCCGGATAGGCCGAGATGCTCCATCAGGTAGGTGGCGCGGTAGGGATCGTCGGCCGGCCCGAGCCCCGCCTCGACATAGGCGCGGACAGTCGCAAAGCCGTCCATGTCGGGCATTTGCGGCAAGTAGCGCACGGTCGCCGATGGCTGGCGGAAGACTTCGCCGTCCTGCGGTTCGATCAGCCCGGCGGCGATCTTGAGGAGCGTCGACTTGCCAGAGCCGTTGCGGCCGACCAGGGCGATCTTGTCGCCAACTGAGGCTGTCAGGGCGGCACCGTCTAGCAGCGGCGTGCCGCCAAAGGTCAGCTTTATCCCGTCGAGATTGAGAAGCGGCGGCGCCATGTCAGCTTTCTGGGCTCAGCTTTCCGGAAGAGGATAGGGATGCGCGAGCAGCAGCGCGCGGCCGCTGGCCAGCGCGATTTCCAACCGGCCCCTGACCTCGTTGGAAATGGTCAGCGACGAGCCGAACGCAACCTCGACATGGTCGAGCGGCCATTTGGCGCCGGTGACTGTCAGGCCGGCGAGATCCGAAAAGCCGAGCACCGAAAACAGCGTGCCGTCGGCATAGTCGAAGCCAGTCTTTCCCGGCAGCAAGGGAATGCCTTCCTGTGCGCCACTGGTCAAAAGCACTTCCGTCCCGCCTTCCGCCAGCCGGACGCTCAGCGCCAGATGCAGGAAGATGTGGTCGGTACGTTTGCCGCCGAAGGCGCCTGCGAGCACAAGGCTGGTCGCACCGCGTTCGAGCGCGGCGGCGATAGCGAGTTCACCGTCGGTCTTGTCTTTTTCGGCAGGAAACACCTGCCGTGGCACGGCGGCCAGATCCTCCGGCAACTCGGCAGGCACGGAATCGAAATCGCCGACCCAGAGTTCCGGCCTCAGGCCCAGCATACGGGCATGGCCGATGCCGGCGTCGGCGGCGATGACGCGCGAGCCTTCGACCTGGCGGTCGAGCAGCGGCGTGCGGATGAGATCGCCGCCAAGCAGGATGGTGAATGTGCTCATATCTCGTGGCCCTTACCAGCCCTGCCCCGGAAACGGAAGATGAAACGGCAGACGAAACGGAAGGCTGGGCTTTGGATGTCCGGCAAACTTCCGCTTGCGCAGCACTTCGGCCGGGCCTATGTGTCGCAACGCTCTAACGGGGTGCCGGACGCGATCTTCGCGGACCGGCTGAGAGGCAAGACTGCCAACCCGCTGAACCTGATCCGGTTTGTACCGGCGGAGGGATTAGACGTTTCGGACAGCCCGACGCCTCAATTCCTTTCAACGCGAACGAAGGAGGCGCCGATGCGCAGTTTTTTCCACTCTCTTGTCTCAATTGTCCTGCTTGCGGCATCCGCGCTCGCCCTGCCAGGGCAGGCATCGGCACAGGATAGACTGACGGTCTATACCTATGAAAGCTTCACCGCCGATTGGGGTCCGGGACCGGCAGTGAAGAAGGCCTTCGAGGCCGAATGCAGTTGCGTCGTCGAATTCGTCTCGGTCGCCGACGGCGTGGCGCTGCTCAACCGTGTGAAGCTGGAAGGCGCCGCGACCAAGGCCGATATCGTACTTGGCCTCGATACCAACTTAACCGCCGACGCCAAGGCAACCGGCCTGTTTTCGCCGCACGGCGCCGTCTCGGGCGTCAATGTGCCGGGCGGCTGGAGCGACGATATTTTCGTGCCGTTCGACTATGGCTATTTCGCCGTCGTCTACGATACCGAAAAACTGAAGAGCCCGCCGAAGAGCCTCAGGGAATTGGTCGAGGGCGATGCCGGAGAGAAGATCGTCATCCAGGATCCGCGCACCTCGACGCCGGGCCTTGGCCTGCTGCTGTGGGTCAAGTCGGTCTATGGCGACAAGGCGCCGGAAGCCTGGGCCAAACTCAAGGCGAAGGTGCTGACGGTAACGCCGGGCTGGAGCGAGGCCTACGGCCTGTTCACCAAGGGCGAGGCGCCGATGGTGCTGTCCTACACCACCTCGCCGGCCTACCACATGGTCGCCGAAAACACCGAGCGCTACCAGGCGGCGTCCTTCGAGGAGGGCGAATATCTGCAGATCGAGGTCGCGGGGATCACCACCAAGGGTGCGAAGAACCCGCTGGCGGAAAAGTTCATCGCCTTCATGACCGGACCGAAATTCCAGGATGTCATTCCCGAAACCAACTGGATGTTCCCGGCCGGCAAAACCGACAAGCCGCTCAACCCGGCGTTCGACAAGCTGGTCAAGCCGACCAAGACCTTGCTGTTCAGCCCGGAAGACGTCGCGGCCAACCGCAAGGCCTGGGTCGATGAGTGGCTTGCGGCGATGAGCAGGTAGGGCTCAAGCCTCGTCGCATGTTTGCGCCAAGCCACCCCCCTCTGGCCTGCCGGCCATCTCCCCCTCAAGGGGGGAGATCGGCAGCTTTGTCGCCTCTCCTCGTCCTGCCACTTGTGAGATTGGCGAAGGCGGCTGAGTGCGCAATCTCCCCCCTTGAGGGGGAGATGGCCGGCAGGCCAGAGAGGGGTGGGCTCGGCCATTGTCAGGTGTTTCCTTCGATCAACACCTGTCGTAGCGTCGGGTAGCGCGACATGCGTACGCGTCATCCGGCCGATCCCCGCGTCACTGCCGGTATCGTCGCGCTCGCCGCCATCGCGCTGCTTATCGGCGGAGCATTCGCCGGGCTCCTCGTCGAAGCTACGCGCGACCTGTCCGGCGCCGCTTCCGCCTTCGATTCCTATCTCCTGCGTGTTGCCCGCTTCACGCTCTGGCAGGCTCTGTTGTCGACCCTGCTCTCCGTCGCACCGGCGCTGTTCGTCGCGCGCGCCCTGTCGCGGCATCCGCGTTTTTTCGGGCGAGGCTTTATCTTGCAGCTTTTCGCCGTGCCGCTGGCGCTGCCGGCCATTGTTGCCGCACTCGGTGTCTTGGCGCTCTATGGCCGCGCCGGCTATTTCGCCGGCACGCTGGGCGCGCTAGGCGGCCAGAGCTGGCCCGGCATCTATGGCTTGTCGGGCATACTCGTCGCCCATGTCTTCTTCAACCTGCCGCTGGCGACGCGGCTGTTCCTGGAGGCGTTGCAGACCGTGCCGGCTAACCAATGGCGGCTGGCGAGCCAGCTTGGCATGGGGGCTGCGCCGGCCTTCCGGCTGATCGAATGGCCGCCGCTGCGTGCGGCCTTGCCCGGCGTTGCCGGGCTCGTTTTCATGCTGTGCATCACCTCCTTCACCATCGTGCTTACGCTCGGTGGCGGGCCGCGCGCGACGACGCTCGAGGTTGCCATCTACCAGGCGCTGCGTTTCGACTTCGACCCGGCGCGGGCGGTGACGCTGACCCTGCTGCAGATTGCCCTGACCTTCGTCGTCGTGCTGGCACTGACGCGGCTTGGCGCCAATATGACCGGCGACGCCAATCTGCCGGTGGCGCCGCGCCGGTATTTTTCAGCCGGTGCGGCCGAGACCGTGCTGAACGCGCTGGCGATCGGGCTCGCACTGCTGTTTGTCGCCGGGCCGATGGCGGCCACGCTGGCAGCCGGGCTTGGCGCCGATCTCGGCCGCCTGGCCGGCGAGAGCGCGGTGCGGCAAGCGACGGCGACCAGTGCCGTGCTCTCCCTCCTGTCGGCGCTGCTCTCTGTGGCGTTGTCGCTGTCGCTGGTGATGGCGCGCCGGGCGCTGGCGCTCACCCGGCGGAGCGGCAGGAGGACGCTGCTCGAACACCTGGCCGACACCGGTGCGGGGTTCGTCCTGGTGGTGCCGCCCATCGTCATCGGTGCCGGCTGGTTCTTGCTCCTGCGCACCGTCGGCGATGTCTTTGCGATCGCCCCTGTCATGGTCGTTGCGGTCAATGCGGTGATGGCGATGCCGTTCGCCATCCGCGCCATCCGTCCTGCCTATGACGCGGCGAGCGAACGCCACGAACGGCTCTGCGCACAGCTTGGCATCTCGGGCTGGAACCGGTTGCGGCTGGTCGATTGGCCGTCGCTGCGGCGGCCGCTCGCCACCGGCTTCGCGTTCGCCATGGCGCTGTCGCTCGGCGAGCTCGGCGTCATTGCGCTGTTCGGCAGCGATTCCGTGCAGACCTTGCCCTATCTGCTGCTGGCGCGCATGGGCAGTTACCGCACCGAGGATGCCGCCGGCCTGGCGCTGCTGCTCGGCCTTGTCTGCCTGGCGCTGGTGTTGGCCGCGGACTGGCTGGGAAGGAGGGAGAAATCATGATGCCGATCAGCCCGGAACGGTCCATTTCGGTGGAAAAAGGCGCGGCCGTGCGGCTCGATAATGTCTCGTTCAGCTATGGTGAAACGCCGCTTATATTCGATGTCGATTTCCCGGCGTCGGAAATCACCGCCATCATGGGGCCGAGCGGTTCGGGAAAGTCGACGCTGCTCAATCTGGTGGCCGGCTTCGAGACGCCGCGGTCGGGCCGCGTGCTGATCGGCGGCGCCGACGTCAGCACTGCGCCGCCATCAGCGCGGCCGGTATCGATGGTGTTCCAGGAAAACAACCTGTTTGCCCATCTGTCCCTCGAGCAGAATGTCGGGCTCGGCCGCTCGCCTTCGCTCAGGCTGAGCGAGGCTGACCGCGCCGCAATCGCCGCAGCGCTGAAGCGCGTCGGCCTTGCCGGCAAGGAAAGCCGGCTGCCGCGCGAACTCTCCGGCGGCGAGCGGCAGCGCGTCGCGCTCGCCCGGGTCCTGGTGCGCGACCGGCCGGTGCTGTTGCTCGACGAGCCGTTCGCTTCGCTCGGACCGGCACTGCGCGACGACATGCTCGACCTGGTGGCCGACGTCCATTCGGAGCAGCGCATGACGGTGTTTTTCGTCACGCACCAGCCGGACGATGCGCGCCGTATCGGCCAAAACATGGTTTTCCTGGATGGTGGCACGGTTGCCGCGACGGGCACCGCGGCCGATTTTTTCGTCGGGGCTGGACCGGAGGCATTCCGACGCTATATCGGCTCGGGTCCGTTTGCGGCTGGATCACGAGATGTTGCCCGGAAGCGGACATAATTTATGGTCAAACCGGCGGAAGGCGAAGCGGCGCTTGCTTGCCATGGTCGAGGTAGTGTGGCTAGGTCCGCCAGGAGCTGGTCCGGCCTAGGCCGTGATTTGCCCTTGCTGCCTCGTATCTGTCGGACGCACGAAGGACGCCGTAGCACTTGATTTGCGCGTGATGCTTTCCGGAAATCGCGCCCGATTTTCGCGGTCACGTGCCAGGACTTGAAAGGAAGCCGATCTGCCGACCGGCATCGACAATCGGAGGGTGAAACCGCTGGCGCGCTTTCTGGCGCTGGCCGGTCTTGCCGTGGCGCTGGCAAGCTGCCAGATGTTCACGCCTCCCGACGTGCAGGAATCAGGCTTTCAGCCCTCAGACAAGCCGATCACGGTCGACAATGTCGCCGCCAACGGCAAGCTCGCTCAACTGGCGAAGGCGCAGCACCCGCGCATCCTCGCCACCTATGGCGGCGAGTATTCCGACCCCAAGCTCGAGCGTATGGTGGCCAAGATCGTCGGCAGACTGACCGTGGTGTCGGCCAACCCAACCCAGACCTACCGCATCACCATCCTCAACTCGCCCAACGTCAATGCCTTCGCGCTGCCGGGCGGCTATCTCTACATCACCCGCGGGCTGCTGGCGCTGGCCAACGATTCCGCCGAGCTTGCCGCCGTCATCGCGCATGAGATGGGCCACGTTACGGCCAACCACGGCCTGCAGCGCCAGCAGCTGGAAGCCGAAGAGGGGTTGGCGACCAAGGTCGTTTCGGACGTGCTCGGCGACAACCCGACGGCCAAGGCGGCGCTGATCCGCGGCAAGCTGAGGCTGGCCCAGTTCTCGCGCAATCAGGAGCTGGAGGCCGATGCCATCGGCATCAAGTCGATCGGCGAAGCCGGTTTCGACCCCTACGCCGCCGGCCGCTTCCTGCAGTCGATGTCGGCCTATACCGATTTCCGCTCAATCAGCGGCGCCACCGACGCCAGCCTCGACTTCCTGGCGACGCACCCCAACACGCCGCAGCGTATCGATCTCGCGCAGCGCCACGCCCGCCAGTTCGGCGCGCCTGGTGTCGGGTCGCGCGACCGCGATTCATTTCTTGCCGGCGTAGACGGGCTGCTTTACGGCGACACGCCGGAGGAAGGCTATGTGCGCGGCGAAACCTTCCTGCACCCTGGCCTCGGCGTGTCGTTCTCGGTGCCCAACGGTTTCGTCATCGACAATTCGGCGGCGGCGGTGACGGCGACCGGCCCGGGCGACATGGCGATCCGCTTCGACGGCGTTTCGATCGACAAGAACCGCTCGCTGACCGACTACATCCGCAGCGGTTGGGTTGCCGGCCTCGACGACAGCAGCGTGCGCCAGGAGACGATCAACGGCAACGAAGCGGCAACCGCGCATGCCGGCGCCGATGGCTGGCAATTCGACATTGCGGTGATCCGCGCCGGCGGCCAAGTCTACCGCTTGCTGACTGCTGCGCCGTCGGCCAGCACCTCGCTGAGCACGGTGGCGCGCTCGGTCAGCGGCTCGTTCCGCATCCTGAGTGCTGCCGAGAAGGCAGCACTGAAGCCACTGCGTATCCGCATCGTCACCGTGCAGCCCGGCCAGACGATGGGCTCCCTGGCCGCACAGATGGTCGGCGTCGACCGCAAGCTGGATTTGTTCAGGGTGCTCAACGCGCTGTCGCCGGGTGCCGCGGTTTCGGCCGGCGACAAGGTGAAGATCGTCACCGACAAATAGCAGACGACGCGATTCAGGCTGCGAGAAATTCCGGATTCTGCTTTACCAGCGCCGCCTTGAGCTTTTCCATGGCGCGCGCCTCGATCTGCCGGACACGTTCCTTGGAGATGCCGAGCGTCTCGCCGAGCGCTTCGAGCGTCGCGCCCTCGTCGCTCAGCCGGCGTTCCTCGATAATCCTGAGCTCGCGCGCATTGAGAGCGCCGAGTGCCGTCTTCAGCCACACCGAGCGGCGTTCGACGTCGATCGTATCGCCGACGACCTCATCGGGCAGCGGGTCATCCGAAACCAGGAACTCCATCCGCTCGGTTGCGCCCGCATCGTCGGCAAGCGGCGTGTTGAGCGAGCTGTCCGGCGCCGAAAGGCGGGAATCCATCATCGCCACATCGGCCTCCGATACCCCGAGAGCCGCCGACACTTCGCGGTAGAGCGTGGCATTCGACGTCTGCTCGGCGCCGTTTGCCAGGCGGGCGCGCAGACGCCGCAGGTTGAAGAACAGCGCCTTTTGCGCCGAGCTGGTGCCGCCGCGCACGATCGACCAGTTGCGCAGGATATAGTCCTGCATCGAGGCGCGAATCCACCAAGTCGCGTAGGTCGAGAACCGCACCTCGCGCTCGGGTTCGAAACGGGCCGCGGCCTCCAGCAGCCCGACATGGCCTTCCTGGATCAGGTCGCCCAGCGGAAGGCCGTAGTGGCGAAACCGCGACGCCATGGAAATGACCAGCCGCATATGCGCGACGGTGATGCGGTGCAGCGCGTGCTGGTCATTGTTCTCCTTCCAGCGCAGCGCCAGGAGATGCTCTTCGTCACGTTCCAGATAAGGGGCTTTCATCGCCGCGCGAACCATGGTCCGTCCTGCACTGTCTTCCATCATGCCGCGCTCCTGCTTCAGGCGTTGCGGTGCGATCGAATCGTGAGTTGGCGCCGATGGTTGAAATGGCGGCGCCGCGCCCTACAACAGCGAAGAACGTGCCATGCGGGGGAATGTTCCCCCGGACTGTCATGTCGATTGCGCTGTTCCAGGCGATTCGCCACCGGCCTTGACTCAGCCGGATGGCGCCGGAAGATGCTGGTTGAGAATTGGATTTCAAGGGCGCGGGATTTTTGAAATTCAGTTTCTTATTCTGGCATCGCGCATCTGTCATTTTCCGGCACTCGCAATGACGCCGGACACCGGCCAAGGACGGATCACAGAAAAATGAAATGGCTCAAATCGCTCATCATCGCCGGAACGCTGCAGGTTCTGGCCATCGCCGCCGGTCACGCCGGCGCCAATCTCGACCAGATCAAGCAGTCCGGCGTCTTCAAGGTCGGCACAGAAGGAACCTATGCGCCCTTCACCTATCATGATGCTTCCGGCGCGCTGGTCGGCTTCGACGTCGAGATCGCGCGGGCCATCGCCGAGCGCCTCGGCGTCAAAGCCCAGTTCCTCGAAGGCAAATGGGACGGGCTGATCGCCGGTCTCGATGCCAACCGCTACGATGCCGTCATCAACGAGGTCGGCATCACCGAGGCGCGCAAGGCCAAATATGACTTTTCGGATCCCTACATCGCCTCCAAGGCGGTGCTGATCGTGCGCGGCGACAACACCGACATCAAGGGTTTCGCCGATCTCAAGGGCAAGAAGGCGGCGCAGTCGCTGACCTCGAATTTCGGCAAGCTGGCTGAAACCAATGGCGCCGAGCTCGTCGGCACCGACGGCTTCGACCAGTCGATCCAGTTGCTTCTTACCGGCCGCGCCGACGCCACCATCAACGACAGCCTGTCCTTCCTCGACTTCAAGAAGCACAAGCCCGACGCCAATGTGAAGATTGCCGCCCAGGAAGAAAACGCCGACTATTCCGGCGTCATCGTGCGCAAGGGCGATCCGGAACTGGTGGCCGCCATCAATAAGGCGCTGGCCGACATCAAGGCCGACGGCACCTACAAGAAAATCGCCGACACCTATTTCGGCCAGGACGTTTCGAAGTAAAACGGCTTTCTCGTGTGGGCCGAACGCCGGCCCGCGTCGTTCATATCGCGGCGAGCTGTCTTTTGACGGCCCGCCGCTTTCGCGTGATATGAGCGACGGCAATCTGGCAAGGAGGAGCCTTCGTGCCGCACTGGCTGCAATTGATGCTGGAATCCCTGCCTACGCTGCTATGGGCTGCACTGATCTTCACCGTGCCGCTGACGCTGCTGTCGTTTGCATTCGGTCTTGTACTAGGCCTGGTTGTGGCGCTTGTCCGGCTGTTCGGTCCCAAACCGCTGGTCGCCGTGGTCCGCTTCTACGTCTGGATATTCCGCGGCACGCCGCTTCTCGTGCAACTGTTCCTTATCTTCTACGGCCTGCCATCGGTCGGCATCCTGCTCGACGCCTTTCCGGCAGCACTGATCGGCTTCACCTTGAACATCGGTGCTTATTCGTCGGAAATCATCCGCGCCGTCATCGGTTCGGTGCCGAAGGGTCAGTGGGAAGCGGCCTATTCGATCGGCATGACCTGGGCCCAGGCAATGCGGCGCACCATTCTTCCACAGGCGGGGCGCGTCGCCGTGCCGCCGCTGTCCAACACCTTCATCTCGCTGGTCAAGGACACTTCGCTCGCCGCCGCCATCACCGTGCCGGAGATGTTCCAGGCAGCGCAGCGCATCGTCGCCACCACCTATGAGCCGCTGATCCTCTATGTCGAGGCAGCGGCCCTCTATCTGATCATGAGCTCCGTGCTGTCGGCCTTGCAGGCGCGGCTGGAAACGCGGCTCAACCGTTATGGCGGCTTCCTGGAGGCGCGCGCATGATCGGCCTCACCAACATCGAAAAGCGTTTCGGCGACAATCTTGTGCTGAAGGGCGTGACCGTCACCATCGAGGAAGGCAGCGTTACGGCGCTTGTCGGACCGTCGGGCGGAGGGAAGAGCACTCTTTTGCGCTGCATCAACCTGCTCGAGCTCCCGACTTCAGGCACGGTACGGATCGGCGACGATGCACTCGAATTCCGCCCCGGCGGCAGGGTCTCGACCAGGGATATCCAGCGGCTGCGGCTGCAGACCGGCATGGTGTTCCAGAATTTCCAGCTGTTTCCGCATCGCACCGCGATCGAGAACATCATGGAGGGGCTGGTGACGGTGCTGAAATGGCCCAAGGAGAGGGCGCGCGAACGGGCGCGGGCCCTGCTCGAAAAGGTCGGCATGGCGCACAAGGCCGATGCCTGGCCGGCGACGCTGTCAGGTGGCCAGCAGCAGCGCGTGGCGATTGCCCGGGCTCTGGCGCCTTCGCCGAAAGTCCTGCTCTGCGACGAGCCGACCTCGGCACTCGATCCGGAACTGGCGCAGGAGGTGGTCGATGTGCTCGGCAAGCTCGCCAGCGAGGGCACGACCATGGCGATGGCGACGCATGATCTGCGGCTCGCCTCCAAGATCGCGCGGGAAGTGGTGTTCCTCGATGCCGGCAACATCGTCGAACAAGGCCCGGCCGCGGTGCTGTTCAGCAATCCGGAGCGCCAGCGGACCAAGCGGTTCATCGCCACGCTGAAGCACGAGGCGGAAAGGGAAGGCGGCGGCGAAGGTTAGATATGCCCGTCGCCGGTCAGCCAAAACAAAAAACCCGGCGCGAGGCCGGGTTTTTCTGAATTCGAAGACGAGAAAAGCTCAGGCGGCTTCTTCCTGCTCGGCTTCCTCGTTGTCGGCCTTAGCGCCGCGCTTCGGGCCCTTGTTGAGGTTCACCTCGATGAGGCGGACCGCTTCGGTCTCCGACATGCGGTTAACGGCCGCGATCTCGCGGGCCATGCGGTCGAGGGCCGCCTCGTAGAGCTGGCGCTCGGAATAGGACTGCTCCGGCTGGTTATCGGCGCGGTAAAGGTCACGCACCACTTCCGAGATCGAGATCAGATCGCCGGAGTTGATCTTGGCATCATATTCCTGGGCACGGCGTGACCACATGGTGCGCTTGACGCGGGCGCGGCCCTGCACGACCTTCAGCGCGCGCTCGACATAATCCTCTTCCGACAGCTTGCGCATGCCGATCGAGGTCGCCTTGGCGACCGGCACCTTGAGGCGCATCTTGTCCTTCTGGAAGTCGATGACGAACAGCTCCAGCTTGTGGCCCGCGACTTCCTGCTCATCAATCGAGACGATCTGGCCGACACCATGCGCCGGATAAACGATGTATTCGCCGGTCTTGAAACCGTGGCGCGCTGCGGTGGACTTCTTCTGCGGGGTGATCGTTGCCATTACGCCCTGAACTCCTTGTTGTGGTACCGGCATCGTGCCGGCCCGAACTCGTGCGACCGGGGTGACCGGTCCTTAGCCACACAACGATGAACTCACCGGAAAGGCCAGGACCGGCAAATCGCAACATTGCGACCGCCTGCCCCAGATCGCTCTGGTCCGGATTGAGAAATTCACCTTTCAGTGATTTGGGGCGTTTGCGCCATAAATCGACGTTGTGTCACCGGCATGTTTGGCTCATATAGCACAAAAAGTCGGAAGAATCAAGGTTTTGCTGCACGCGCGAAGGCCGCGCGCCGTCGCCGCCTGTCAAGGCAGTTAATGTATCACGTCTGTTACGCGGCGTCAGGCCGCCGCAGCCGGCAGGCTCGTCAGTCGCCTTCGCCGGGCTCCGGGGAGAAATATTTCTCGAACTTGCCAGTTTCGCCATCGAAATTTTTAGCGTCGGCCGGCGGCTCCTTCTTGGCGGTGATGTTGGGCCATTTCTCGGCATATTCGGTGTTGATCTGCAGCCATTTGTCGAGACCCGACTCGGTGTCGGGCTTGATTGCGTCGGCCGGGCATTCCGGTTCGCAGACGCCGCAATCGATGCACTCGTCCGGGTGGATGACGAGCATGTTCTCACCTTCGTAGAAGCAGTCGACCGGACAGACCTCGATGCAGTCCATGTATTTGCATTTTATGCAATTGTCGGTCACGACATAGGTCATTGGTCGGCTCCGGGACGTCCCATTTTGTTAGGCTTTTTTGGTGAGGTAACGCCTTTGTCCGCTGGTGGCAAGGGCGGCCCCTGCCAGCGGTGCCGCGGTTTCCGGAATGGAATTCCGGAAGGCCGGCAAAGCGGGCGTTCGACCTTGCTCAATCGTCGCCGAGCAGGTGGTCGGTCTGGCGGCGTTCCTTCTTCGTCGGGCGACCGCTGCCGGCCTCGCGCAACGGCGGCACCGCATCCGGAAGCGCCTCGCCCTTGGGCGCGGGGGGCGGCGACATGTCCTCGTAGAGCAGGCGGGCCTCTTCGGCCGGGCCACGCCGTACGCCGGTGCCAAGGACTTTCCAGACGAAGATCCGCCGCTCCAGCGTGATGGTCAAAACGTCGCCCGGCCGGACCGTATCGGAGGCCTGCGCTGCTTTGTCGCGATTGATGCGGACGCGTCCGGCGACGACCAGCTTGGCTGCCAGCGTGCGCGATTTTACCGCGCGCGAGAAGAACAGCCACTTGTCGATGCGCTGGCGGGCATCAGTGACCATTGGACGAGCAGCTTACTTCTTCAGCTGGTCGCGCAACGCGGCGAGCTTGGCGAAGGGCGAGTCCGGATCGAAGCGGACCGGGCGTTCCTCACGCGGCTTTGGCTGGAACGCCGGCTTTGCGCCTTGGGCGCCGCCTTTGCCGTCCTGCCGGCCAGCCTTCCAGTCGGGCCGGTTTTCGCGCCGGTCCGGGCGTTCACCTTGCGGCTTGCCGGCGCGCTGATCTGCCGCGTCGCCTTGCGGCCTGGGCTTGAACTTGCTGCGATCGAAGCGCGGCTTGCCGGCGCCGTCGCGCTGGTCGTGGCGCCCCTGACGGGCGGGCCGGTCGCCCGGCGTCGGTTGCCCGCCGGCATCTACCGGCGCATCGCTGCGGCTGTCCGGCGCAGCTTGACCATTGCGCGCGCGATTGTCCCGATGATTGTCCCGGGGGCGGTTGTCATGCTGGCGATGACGCGGGCGCTGGTCGAAACGACCCTGCCGCCATAACAGGATGGGTTTTGGCTCCTCGGCTTCTGGAGCAGCTTCGCCGGCGACGGCTCCTGCCGTCGCTGCAGGTTCGGCCGGCGATGCTTCCGTAGTGTCGGAAACCGGCGGTTCTGCCGGTGCCGCAGCCTCAGTTTCCGCCCCAGGTTCCGCCCTTGGCTCGGCCGTTGGTTCCGCAGGCGCTTCAGCAGTTGCCTCCGCGGCGGGCCGGGTCTCTTGCGTGACTTCTGCCTCAGCTTCAGGGGCTGGAGCTTCCGCGACAGGCTCTGCCGTCGCTTCGGTCACAGCTTCGGCCGCCGCCTCCGCAACAGGAGCCGCATCCGACACAGGTTCCGAAGCCTCCGCCGGCGGCTCTGCCGCGGCAGATGCTTCCGCCATCCTCGCCTGCTCGACGCGCGCAGTCGCTTCCGCCGCCTGCTTTGCAGCGGCAGCTTCACGCGCGGCATTGTCCTGTGCTTCGAGCCGCGCCTTGACCTCGGCCGCCGGTTTGGCATCGGCGCGATAGCCGAGTCCCTTCAGGATTTCTTCCATGTCGTCGGCGGTGGCGCCGAGAATCGACATCATCGGCGGCGTCACCATGAAGGACTGGCCGTCATAGGCGCCGTCGGGGCGAGGGCCGAGGCCCGGCTTCCAGTTGGTCGCCGGCCGGATCAGGTCGGCCAGCCGTTCGAGAATATCGACGCGTACAGCACGCCGGCCAAGATTGCGGTAGCCGGCAAGCTTGTAGAAGGTCTTGTCGAAGGTCGGATCGATGACCACCGAGGTGCGGCCGGAGGCCAGTGCGTGAACGACATCGCCGAAACCGGGCTTGTCCTTGCCGTCGTTTCTCAGCGCCCACAGCAGCGTTATCAGCCCGGCCGGCGCCGGCTTGATCAGCGCCGGCACGAAGACATGGTAGGCGCCGAAGCGCACGCCGAGACGGCGAAGCGCCGCGCGGCCTTCCTGGTCGAGCGATTTCATCTCGTCGGCGATGTCGCGACGGTTGATGAGACCGAAATGCTCGACGAGCTGGAAAGCAATGCCGCGGCCGATGCCGGTGATCTGCTCGGCATTCTTGAGGTCGACCAGCGGCTTCAGCAGGGATTCGATCTGGAAGTTTACGAAGCGCTCGGCGCGCGCCGCAACCTTGTCGCGTGCCGGGCCGGTGAGTTGCTCGTCGGCCAGCAGAACCAGACGCGGCTTCAAAGCGTCTTCGCCGGCGACCAGCGTGCCGATCGGCGCGCCGATCCAGCGCAGCGTGCCATCCGAACCCAGCGCGATGTCGCCATTGGCCGAGGCGCCGAAGCGCTCGGCCCGCGCCTCGAACTCGGCGGCAAGCGCCTTCTGCGCCGCCGCCCGCACCGCCTTGGCGTCTTCGCCGCCGGCGCTCTGGTCGGCGGTGAAGCGGAAACCTTGCAACTCGCCGACGTGATGGCCTTCGACGAGGACGGTTCCGGTTGGGCTGATTTCGGCTTCAGGCATCGTGTTTTCTCTAAGGCGCCGCATGAGGACGGAAGTCCTGCGGTCTACAAAACGTTTCGTCAACCGCTCATGCAGCGCATCCGACAATCTGTCTTCGATTTCGCGCGTCTTTTCCTGCCAGTGTGCCCGATCGGCCAGCCAGCCGGGCCGGTTGGAAACGAAGGTCCATGTGCGGATCTGGGCAATCCTGTGCGATAACGTGTCGATGTCGCCTTCGGTGGTGTCGGCACGGCGCACCTGCTCGGCCATGTAGTTCTCGTCGACATGGCCATGCCTGGCAAGGTCCATGTAAATGGAGGCAATCAAGTCGGCGTGCTGGGCCGGCGCGATCTTCCTGTAGTCGGGCAGCGCGCAGGCTTCCCACAGCAGCGCCACGCGCCTGGCATCGGTGGTGAGTGCCCGGACGTCCTCGTCGCGCGACAGATGCTCGAGCGCCTGTGCGTCTACTGCCGGCAGCGCGCGCGTCAGGCCTTCGACCGGGGCGTTGGTCTCAATCGACCGCTTCAGCGCATCGAGGTTGGCGAAATCGAAATGCGCGGTGCGCCACTGCAGTACTTTCACCGGGTCGAAATCATGCGCCTCGATTTTGTTGACCAGTTCATCATCCAGCGGATCGACCTGGCCGGTGACGCCGAAGGTGCCGTCGCGCAGATGCCGGCCAGCGCGGCCGGCAATCTGGCCGAGCTCGGCCGCCGTCAGGTTGCGGTACTGGTAGCCGTCGAATTTGCGATTCTGGGCGAAGGCGACGTGGTCGAGGTCGAGGTTGAGGCCCATGCCGATGGCGTCGGTGGCGACGAGGTAGTCGACGTCGCCCGACTGGAACAGCGCCACCTGGGCGTTGCGGGTGCGCGGGCTGAGTGCGCCGAGCACGACGGCGGCACCGCCCTGCTGGCGGCGGATCAGCTCGGCGATGGCATAGACCTCGTCGGCCGAAAAGGCGACGATCGCCGTGCGCCGCGGCAGGCGGGTCAGCTTCTTCGAGCCGGCATAGGCAAGGTGCGACAGGCGTGGCCGGGTCACCACCGACACGCCCCGCAGCAGGCGCTGCAGGATGCCGTGCATGGTGGCCGCGCCCAGCAGCAGCGTCTCCTGGCGGCCGCGCAGATGCAGGATGCGATCGGTGAAGATGTGTCCGCGTTCGAGATCGCCGGCGAGCTGGACCTCGTCGATGGCAACGAAGGCGGCGTCGGTCTCGCGCGGCATCGCTTCCACGGTGCAGACCGAGTATTTCGCGCCAGCCGGCTGGATCTTTTCCTCGCCGGTGATGAGCGCAACCTTATGGGCGCCGACCTTCTCGCAGACGCGCGTATAGACCTCGCGGGCAAGCAGCCTGAGCGGCAGGCCGATGACGCCGCTTTCGTGCGCCACCATGCGTTCGATGGCGAGATGGGTCTTGCCGGTGTTGGTCGGGCCGAGCACGGCCGTCACGTCTCGACCCGACAGGATCAGCGGTTCAGTGTGTTTCGGATGGATGTTCATCGGCCTGGAAATAAGGCTCTCTGCCTCGCATTGTCGGGAGCGCGCCCATATTGGCCGCGTATGACAGGCGACACATAGGGATTTCGGGCGCGAAGCGAAAGCGGAATATGCCGAGGGCAGGCCGATTGGTTGGTTCGAAGCCAGAAAATCTGTTCCCGATTAACAGTTGGAACGAGTCTGGAACGAATCAGCGACGAATCACTGACTCGCGCTGATTCAGGGTTTGTTCACGGCTACATCTGGGTTTTCTGTCGGCGTACCTCACCACATGCTGAATCACGGAAACTGGCCCGATTTATGCAAGCGGCATCCAAGCGAGCACTGCGGTTAACCTTTGCCGGCGAATGGTCGTGGCCGGCCAATCTGCTTCGCACAACGTTATGAAATTATTGATGTTTCCTAACGCGCTTTAATCATTTCGAGGGTGTTTTCAGCTCTCGCCGTTAACGTTCCGCTCAAAGCCGGAACGAATCGGCGACGAATCAGAGATAGCCGAAGTTTCTTGGTTTGTTCACCGCAACATGTTGTGTTGTGGACAGCTTTTCCACCGAGAATCCACAGGCTGCCGGGCGGCTTTTGCACAAGCTGCGAGTTTGCCGTTAACCTTTGCGTGCCGGATTGGGGCAGCGTGCTGCATCGAGATCTTGCAACGGGAAGACCGCTATAGAAACGGGCCGTTTTGCAGGCCCGTTCGTCCAAGCGCGGATCTGTCTCAACGTAAAGACAAACGATCAGGCGACGTACTGGCCGCCATTGGCTGATATGGTCGAGCCGGTGATGAAACCGGCATCGTCGGAAGCGAGGAAGACGACGCAGCGCGCGATCTCCTCCGGCTCGCCGAGACGACCGACCGGGATGTGCGGGATGACGCGCTCGTTGAGGACCTTCTCGTCCATTGCCTTGACCATCTCGGTGGCGATGTAGCCGGGGCAAATGACGTTGACGGTGATGCCGGCGCGCGCGCCTTCCTGGGCCAGTGCCTTGGTGAAGCCGATATCGCCGGCCTTCGAGGCCGAATAATTGACCTGGCCGACCTGGCCTTTCTGGCCGTTGATCGAGGAGATGGTGATGATGCGACCGAACTTGCGGTCGCGCATGCCGCCCCACAATGGATGCGTCATGTTGAAGACGCCGGAAAGGTTGGTGTCGAGGACCTCTTTCCATTGCTCGCGGGTCATCTTGTGGAACATCGCGTCGCGAGTGATGCCGGCATTGTTGACCAGCACCGAGACGGGACCGAGATCGGCTTCGATCTGTTTGATGCCGGCGGCGCAGGCCTCGTAGTCGGCGACCGACCATTTATAGACCGGGATGCCGGTCGCGGCCTTGAACTTTGCCGCCGCTTCTTCATTGCCGGCGTAGTTTGCGGCGACCGAATAGCCGGCGCTTTTCAAGGCGACCGATATCGCCGCGCCGATGCCGCGCGACCCGCCTGTGACGATTGCAACCTTTGTCATATGTCCTCCCGGGAAATGCAGATGACTGAGCGTTGAAGCGGTGGGGTTTGCCCCCTATTCCCTACTCGCTTTGCGCCAGCATCCTATTCGTATCGCTTATCTCATCACAATGCTTCCACGCACATGGCAACACCCATGCCGCCGCCGATGCACAGCGTGGCAAGGCCTTTCTTGGCACTTCTGCGGCGCATCTCGTAGACCAGCGTGTTGAAGATGCGGGCGCCCGAGGCGCCGACCGGATGGCCGATGGCGATGGCGCCGCCATTGACGTTGACGATGGCCGGATCCCAGCCCATGTCCTTGTTGACGGCGCAGGCCTGCGCGGCAAAGGCCTCGTTGGCTTCGACCAGATCGAGGTCGCCAACCGACCAGCCGGCCTTGGCCAGCGCCTTGCGCGAGGAGGGGATCGGTCCCGTCCCCATGATCTGCGGGTCGACACCGGCGGTCGCCCAGGAAACGATACGCACCAGCGGTGTGATGCCGCGCCTTGCGGCTTCCGCTTCGGTCATCAGCACCACGGCGGCGGCGCCGTCGTTGATGCCGGAAGCATTGGCAGCCGTCACCGTGCCTTCCTTGTCGAAGGCGGGCTTGAGCTTGGTCATGGCATCGATTGTCGCGCCGTGGCGGATGTATTCATCCTGGTCGACTACGGTGTCGCCCTTCCTGCCCTTGACTGTAAAGGCAACGATCTCGTCCTTGAATTTCCCGGCTTTCTGCGCGGCCTCGGCCTTGTTCTGGGAAGCCAGTGCGAACTGGTCCTGGTCGTCGCGGGTGATCTGAAACTGGCGGGCGACGTTCTCAGCGGTGTTGCCCATATGATAGCCGTAGAAGGCATCGGTCAGGCCGTCCTTGATCATGGTGTCGATCAGCTTGAAGTCGCCCATCTTGACGCCACCGCGCAGATGTTGCGCATGCGGAGCCATCGACATCGATTCCTGGCCGCCGGCAACGATGATTTTTGCATCGCCCTGGGCGATCTGCTGCATGCCGAGCGCGATAGCGCGCAAGCCCGAGCCGCAGAGCTGGTTCAGGCCCCAGGAGGTCGCCTCCTGCGGTACGCCGGCAGCCATTGCCGCCTGCCGCGCCGGGTTCTGCCCTTGAGCCGCGGTCAGAATCTGGCCGAGAATGACCTCGTCCACCTCCTTGCCGTCGACGCCGGCACGGACCAGCGCTTCCCTGACGGCGACGGCACCCAATTCATGGGCTGGGGTGTTGGCGAAGGCGCCGTTGAAGGAGCCGACGGGCGTGCGCGCTGCACTGGCGACAACGATGGCGTTGGAAGCGGACATGTTCTTCTCCAGGCTTTCGGGGAATGATTTCGGGTGCCGTCGGGGACTTTTCTTGCCCTTTCCACAACCCGAGTCAAACCCGAAATGGGCATGGCGTCCCACTCCCGCAAGTATGCCGCCCGTCGCTGCAACGGCGGCCCGTCCGTGCTGCGCAGCATAAAATGTTCCCGCACTGCACAAACTGCTTGGATTCATGACGCTTTTGCGCATATCCTTTAAAAAGGCGCAATCGTTACCGGCGGCTTACTTAAGCTGCCCGGTGTCCGGGGAGGATGCAGATGGCCGCAAAAGACGAACCTATTGTTATCAAGAAATATGCCAATCGCCGTCTCTACAATACGGGCACCAGCACCTATGTGACGCTCGAGGATCTCGCTGAAATGGTCAAAAGAGGCGAGGACTTTACTGTCCAGGACGCCAAGACCGGTGACGACATCACGCATCCGGTACTGACCCAGATCATCTTCGAGCTGGAGAACAAGGACGGGCAGAACATGCTGCCGATCCCGTTCCTGCGTCAGCTCATCGCCTATTACGGCGACCAGATGCAGATGATCGTGCCGAGCTTTCTCGAACAGTCGATGCTGGCCTTCTCGAAGGAGCAGGAGCGCTTTCGCGAGCAGATGAAAGATGCGCTCGGCAAGTCGCCGATGGACATGATGAAGATCGCTACGCCGATCAAGGTGCTGGAGGAGCAGACGCGGCGCAACATGGAAATGTTCCAGAACGCCATGCGGCTGTTCACGCCGTTCCCGCCCGCGGGCTCGGCGCCGGCAGCAGCGCCGGCCGAACCGGCCAGGAAGGAAACGCCGGAAAAACCCGACGACCTTCAGGAGCTGAAGGAGCAGATCGCCGCGATGCAGCGCAAGCTCGACACGATGTCCTGACTGCCGGCTGGCGAAGTGCAGCGTCGGACCTTCCTTCAGGTGCTGCTGAGACTTCGCAAGCAGCGCGGCTAGACTAGAGCTGCTCCGGCAGCGGTCCCTGGTAGCGGGCGCGTGGCCGGATCAGGCCGTTGCTCGTCACCTGCTCCACGGCATGCGCGGCCCAGCCGACGCTGCGGCCGAGCGCGAACAGGCGGAACGGCGTATCGGACGGCAAACGGAGACCGCGCGTCAGCGCGGCCAAAGCGAAATCGACGTTCGGGCGCATGCCCGTTGCCGCAAAGGCCGCATCGCAAAGCCGTAACAGCCCATCATCGACATCTATCGCGGCCAGCAACGGTTCCGCACGCGGATCGCCGTCGGGATAAAGCGGATGGCCAAATCCGGGCAGCGGCCTGTCGTGACCGAGCCAGCGTCCGACAGCCGCGTCCGGCCCCAATCTCTGCGCATCTTCCGCCAGCATCATGACCGCCTCCGCGGCGCCGCCATGACGCGGCCCGGAGAGCGTGGCGAGGCCGGCAAGCAGGCAGGCCGAAACAGGTGCGCCGGTGGACGCGGCGACCCGTGCGGCGAAGGTCGATGCGTTCAATTCGTGATCGGCCAACAGTACCAGTGAGCGGCGGATCAAGTCTGCGCCGGCCGCATCGAGCGACCATCCCCGCGCCAGCCTTTCGTGCACGGCACCAGTTCCGGGAATCGCGCCGAGCGCCTGGGCCAAAGCGGCGATGGCGCCGGCCGCATCGTGGTTGAGCGAAGCCGATCTTCGGCCGAGCGAAGGCCGGCCGTTGGCCGCCAACGCGGCCAATTCCGCGAAGGAAAACCGGTCGCAACAGCCGGTGCCGAACACCTCTCTCGTCGGGACGAGAGAGGTCTACATGACAAAAATTTCATGTCATTGCTCCACACATCCGCTGTTCTTGGGTGACAGAGAGCCTATATGTTGCAGTGCAGCATGGTTCACGGGAGCCCGCCTCGAAAGGAATAAAGCCGCCTTGACCGCCAGAAAAACCGCCATCGTCACCGGTTCCACCTCGGGCATCGGCCTGGCCATTGCCCACGCGCTCGCGGCCGAAGGCTGCAACGTCGTCGTCAATTCCTTTTCCGACACCGCCGACGATCACGCCATCGCCGACGCGATCGCGAAGCACCACGAGGTGAAGACCGTCTACGTCAAGGCCGACATGTCGAAGCCGGCCGAGTGCCGGGCTTTGGTGGCGAAGGCAGCCGAGGCATTCGGCTCGGTCGACATCCTGGTCAACAACGCCGGCATCCAGCATGTCGCGCCGGTCGAAAGCTTCCCGATCGAGAAATGGGATGCGATCATCGCCATCAACCTGTCATCGGCCTTCCACACCATCGCAGCCGCCATCCCGTTGATGAAACAGGCCGGTGGCGGCCGGATCGTCAACGTCGCCTCGGCCCACGGCCTTGTCGCTTCGCCGTTCAAGTCGGCCTATGTCTCGGCCAAGCATGGCATTATGGGCTTGACCAAGACTGTCGCCCTGGAGCTGGCGCGCGACAAGATCACCTGTAATGCCATTTGTCCGGGCTATGTGCTGACGCCGCTGGTCGAGGCGCAGATCCCCGACCAGATGAAGGCCAACAAGATGGACCGCGAGACGGTGGTCCGTGAGGTCATGCTCGACAGGCAGCCTACCAAGGAGTTCGTCACCGTCGAGCAGGTTGCGGCGGCCGCGGTGTTCCTATGCTCGGATGCGGCGGCGCAGATCAACGGCACGCACATCTCTGTCGACGGCGGCTGGACCGCTTAGTGAGGCTTCCAGCGGTCAAGGGCCACGCCATGCCGAAAAACGGCAAGGCGGAAGAGCCAAAGAAGATCAATGTCGCGCTGCAAGGCGGCGGCTCGCACGGGGCGTTTTCCTGGGGCGTGCTCGATCGGCTGCTCGAGGACGGGCGCCTCGACATAACGGCGGTTTCGGGCACCAGCGCCGGCGCCATGAATGCCGTGGCGCTGGCCGACGGCTTTGTCCGCGGCGGTGTCGAGGGCGCGCGGCGGAAGCTCGACGATTTCTGGCGTGCGGTGGCGGCAAAGGGCCGCTTCAGCCCGGTACAGCGCATGCCCTGGGACGTCGCCTGGGGCAATTGGTCGATCGAGAACACGCCCGGCTATTTCCTGTTCGATACGATGTCTCGGGTATTTTCGCCCTATGTCGCCAATCCGCTCGCAATCAATCCGCTGCGCGACGTGGTCGAACGTGAGATCGATTTCGACAATGTGCGCGCCTGCAAGTCGATGGAACTGTTCATTTCCGCTACCAATGTCGAGACCGGCCAGTTGCGGGTCTTCTCGGACGGCGAGATCGACCTCGACACAGTGATGGCGTCGGCCTGCTTGCCGCAATTGTTCCGTGCCGTCGAGATCAAGGGCGTGCCCTATTGGGATGGCGGTTATGGCGGCAACCCGGCACTGTTCCCGTTCTTCAAGACGGCGGCCACCGAGGACGTGCTTTTGGTGCAGATCAATCCGGTGGTCCGCGAGGGAACGCCGAAGAGCGCCAATGAGATCCAGAACCGCATCGACGAGATCACCTTCAACGCCGGGCTGTTGCGCGAATTCCGCTCGATCGCCTTCGTCAAGGAACTGATCGCCGCCGGCCGATTGCCGCACGGCGAATATCGCGACATCCGCATGCACCGCATCGATGCCGACGAAGCGTTCAAGGATCTGTCGGCATCGTCCAAGGTCAATGCCGAATGGGCGTTCCTTGCCTATCTGCGCGACCTCGGCCGCACCGCAGCCAGTGATTGGCTGGAAGAAAATTATGACGCCGTCGGCAAGCGGCCGACGATCGATCTGTCCGGCGAACTCGACGACGGCTTGAAGCCTTTGCGCGGGCCGGCGCCGGGTCGGCGGGTCAAGGAGTTTCTTGCGGCGCGCAAGCAGCCCTAGGCCGCCCGCCGTCCGGCCTAGCTGCTTCGCAAAGCAGATGGCATTCGCAATCTGTCCAATCATCCTGACACTTGCTGCCATGCCGCTGTTTTGGCAATCAACAGCCGATGCTGCGGCCGCATCTTTGCGGACAAAGCAACAATCCATCAACTTTTCTGACTATATTGCGATGCAACTTTGAGGTAGAAGCGCGCTTCGCCGATCACGGCAATTTGAATACGGCCTCGCGCGCACCCATATCGGCGACGCGCCCCAAGTAGAAGATGCGGCCTGGCCGAACCCCGCGCACTGGAAAAAATGACGATGCCGAAATTCAGGTTTCACAAGCTTGCAGCCATTGTTGTGCTCATCGGGTTCGCCGGCTGGATGGCGACAGGCGAGTTCTCGTCCGTCGGCAGCGCGTCCGCCGACAACAAGCCCAAGGCAGGAGAGGTCGAGCAGCCCAAGGCAGCCGACGCAGGCAAGCCCCAAACTGGTAAACAGGGGGCTGCCAAGCCGGGGACCGCCGAGGCGGAACAGCCCAAGGCGCCGTTGCGCACGGTCGCGGTCATAGCCCCGCCGCGGCGCACCTATGCACGCGCTATCCGCATTTCCGGACTGACCGAAGCCGACAAGCGCGCCGTCCTGGCGACACGCGTCGCCGGCGTCATCGACAAGCTGCCGGTCAAGCAGGGCCAGCACGTCAAGACCGGCGACCTGATCCTGATGCTTGCCGCCGAGGAAAAAATCTCGGCGGTCGACAATGCCAAGCAGCTTGTCGTGCAACGTGAGGCAGAGCTGGCTGCGGCCCTGGGGCTGATGAAAACCGGCAATCTGCCCAAGTTGCAGCTCGACACAGCCCGCTCCAACCTGACGCTGGCCAAGTCGCTACTGGACGCAGCGCAAGCCGAACTCGACCGCAACGAGGTGAAGGCGCCCTTCGACGGCGTTATCGACCGGGTACCGGTGGAGCTTGGCAGTTCCGTGATGCAGGGCGGCGAGGTGGCGACCATTCTGAAGCTCGATCCGGTGATCGCCCGCGGCGAAGTCAGCGAACGCGATCTCGGCTATCTGAAGATCGGCGACAAGGCCGATGTGCGTCTGGTCAGCGGCCAGAATGTCGAGGGCACGGTGCGCTACATCAGCCGCGATGCATCTTCGGCAACCCGTACCTTCCGCGTCGAAGTCGCCATCCCCAACGCCGATGGTTCCGTACCGGCCGGCATGACGGCAGAAATTGCGCTCAGCGCCCAGCCGACCGACGCCGTCATGCTGCCGCGCTCGGTGGTGACGCTCGGCGACAAGGGCGATCTCGGCATTCGCGCCGTCGACAAGGACGACAAGGTCGTGTTCTTCCCGATCGACCTGGTCGACGACACGCCGACCGGCCTGGTGCTCGGCGGCATTCCGGCCGACGCCCGCATCATCGTCGCCGGCCAGGAACTGGTGAAGGAAGGCGAAGTGGTCAAGCCGGTCGAAGCCGACCAGGCGACCATCCAAAAGCTGTTGGGCGAAGCGACGACCGGGACGCAGTAATCATGGACATCGTCAAACTTGCAATCAGCAATGCCCGGCTGACCATTTCGGTCCTGGTCTTTCTCATCCTTGCTGGTGCGGTCGCTTACCAGTCGACGCCGAAGGAAGCGGAACCCGACGTTCCGATTCCGATGATGTATGTCAGTCTGATCTACCAGGGCATCTCGCCGGAAGACTCCGAGCGCCTCCTGCTGCGGCCGATGGAAGCCAAGCTGAAGAGCCTGAAAGGCCTCAAGGAGATGCGCTCGGCCGCCTTCCAGGGCGGCGGTTATGTGCTCGTTGAATTCCAGCCACAGACGGATCTCGCCACGGCGCTGCAGGACACGCGCAGCAAGGTGCAGGACGGCAAGGCCGACCTGCCGCAAGCGGCTGAGGAGCCCGTGGTCTCCGAGGTCAACATCTCCGAGTTCCCCGTCCTGGTCGTGACGCTGTCGGGCGAGGTGCCTGAGCGTGTGCTGACGGCGGCGGCGCGCGAGCTGCGCGACCGCATCGAGGAAGTGCCTGGCGTGCTCGAGGGCTCGCTGCAGGGTGCGCGCGACGACCTCGTCGAAGTGGTCATCGATCCGATGAAGCTGTCTTCCTACGGGCTGCAGCTCGACCAGTTGATCGGTGCGGTCGGCGCTTCCAACAGTCTTGTCGCCGCCGGCAACATCGAAGGATCCGAGGGCAAATACGCGGTCAAGGTGCCCTCGCTTATCGAGACACCACAGGATGTGGCGGCGCTTCCGGTCGTCGCCGGCCCCAATGCGGTGGTGCAGGCCAAGGACATTGCCACCATCCGCTCCACATTCAAGGACGCCGAGACGGTCACCCGCCTCGACGGCAAGCCGGCGATCGCCATCGAGGTGAAGAAGCGCATCGGCTCCAACCTGATCGATACGATTGGCAAGGTCAGGGAGGTGTCCGACGCCTTCATCAAGACGATGCCGGAGGGCATGCACGTCACCTACACGCAAGACAAGTCGGTCTTCGTGAACCAGTTGCTCGGCGACCTGCAGAACCACGTGATGATCGCCGTCATCCTGGTGTTCATCGTCATTCTCTACGCGCTGTCTGGCCGTGCCTCGCTGCTGATCGGATTGGCCATCCCCTCGTCCTTCCTGATCGGCATCCTGTTGCTGGCAATGATGGGCTACACGATCAACATGATCGTGCTGTTCAGCCTCATCCTGGCGGTCGGCATGCTGGTCGACGACGCCATCATCGTCACCGAATTCGCCGAGCGACGCATGAGCGAGGGCATGCCGAAGGAGCAAGCGTTCGCGCTTGCCGCCAAGCGCATGGCCGGCCCGGTCATCGCGGCGACGATGACGCGCATTGCCGCCTTCTCGCCGCTGTTGTTCTGGCCGGGCATTATCGGCGACTTCATGAAGTACATGCCGATCACGCTGATCGTGACGCTCTCGGCCTCGATGCTCTATGCGCTGGTCTTCGCGCCGACGCTGGGCGCGATATTTGCCAAGGCGCCGGCCCATCACCCCGACGACAATCGCGACGGCTGGTACATGGCCGTGGTCAAGCAGGCGGTGCATTATCCCATCACCGTGCTTGTCCTCACTGTGGCGCTGTTGTTCGGCGTCGGCTACGCCTATTCGAAATTCGGCGCCGGCGTCGAATTCTTCCCGAATGTCGAGCCTGACTACGGCCTGCTCTACGTCCACGCCCGCGGCAATCTTTCGCTTGCCGAAATGGACTCGGCCACCAAGACCGCGGAAAATCGCCTGCTCGGTTGGCCGGGCGTGAAGTCTGTCTATACCCGCGTCGGCAAGACGCAGGGCGGCGGCCAGGATGTTCCGGAAGACGTGGTTGGCGTGATCCAGTACGAATTCGTCGACTGGCGCGAGCGTAAATCGGCGAACTCAATCCTGGACGAACTGCGCGGCGTTATGGCCGGCATTCCCGGTGTTGACGTCGAGGTTCGCGTGCCGGAAGCCGGCCCGCCTACCGGCAAGCCGATCCAGATCAGGCTTTCGGCCGTCGATCCGAAGGGCCTTGACGACAAGGCCCGCGCCGTCGCCGCGCGCATAGCCAAGGTGCCCGGCGTCATCGATATTTCCGACGGCCTGGCGCCGCCCGGCGTCGACTGGGCGCTCGAGGTCGATCGCGCCAAGGCGGCGCAGTACGGCATCAGCCCAACCGCGGTCGGGACGGTCGTGCAATTGGTGACCAACGGGCTGAAGCTCAGCGAGTACCGGCCCGCCGGCGCCGACGATGCAGTCGACATCAGGCTGCGCCTGCCCGAGGATCGGCGCACGCTGTCGACGCTCGACGAACTCAGGGTGCAGACCGCGCAAGGCTCGGTGCCGATCTCGAACTTCGTCGTGCGCAAGCCGGAGCCGACGGTCGGTATCCTCAACCGCATCGACGGTGCGCGAACGGTCGTCGTCCAGGCCAACGTCGCCGCCGGCGCCCAGGTGGCTGCCGTCCAGCAGGAGGTCACCAAAGCTGTCGCCGACATGAACCTCGGCAGCGGCATTCGCTGGAAGCTTGCCGGTTCGAATGAGGACAGCGCGGAGGCTGGTGCCTTCCTCAGCAAAGCCTTCGGTGCGGCGATCTTCCTGATCTTCATCGTGCTTCTGGCGCAGTTCAACAAGTTCACCAGCGTCTGGCTGGTGCTGTCCTGCGTGGTCATGGCGACGATCGGCGTGTTCCTCGGGCTGCTGCTGACGGGAGAGGCATTCGGCATCGTCATGTCGGGCATCGGTGTCATCGCGCTGGCCGGGGTGGTGGTGAACAACAACATCGTGCTGATCGACACCTATGACCGGTTGCGCGAAGAGGGCTGGGACAAATACGAGGCCGTTCTGCAGACCTGCCGCGAGCGTGCCCGCCCGGTGGTGCTGACGGCGGTGTCGGCGATCCTCGGCGTGCTGCCGATCGCCTTCGGCCTCGGCCTCGAAATCTTTCATCACGAGACGACGATCAACGCGCCGTCGACGCAATGGTGGATTTCGCTGTCCTCGGCGATCGTCTTCGGGCTGTCCTTCGCCACCGTGCTGACGCTGGTGGTGACGCCGTCGATGCTGATGGTGTTCACTCGCGCCAAGGTCAAACCCGGTGCGCGTCGGGGCTGGTTCAGCCGCCTGTTCGGGCGTCGCAAGGCCGAAACCCCGTCGAAAGGCCTGGACGCCGATCTGGGCGCCGAACCGGCGATCGCCTTCCCGAAGGCCGCCGAATAGAGTCCGGATCGCGGTCCTGATCAAGCAAGGCCGCCCGGGAACAATGGGCGGCCTTCTGCATTGTTCCGTCATTGCAACCTCAAAGCGAGGATTTTCTGATGACGATCAGCACCATTCTCATCATTATCCTTATTCTTATTCTGATCGGCGCGGTTCCGGCGTGGCCGCATTCGCGGTCCTGGGGTTACGGACCATCAGGCATCGTCGGCGTCATCCTGATCGTTGTCCTGGTGCTGCTGTTGATGGGCCGGATCTGAGCGCAACCTTCCTCCCCGACCAGCGGCGGATGACCGTGAGGCCATCCGCCTTTTTTTTGGTTTGTTGTCAGGCAACTTTTTGCGTCGTTTTGATCGTGGCGATGCCGATATCCTCGAGCGCTTTCGACACTGCATTTTCCAGCGGCGTGTGCGGGATCGTACCGATAACGCTTTCCAGCCTGCCTGAAACCAGCCGGTGCGGCTCGAAGCGGAGATAGGACATCGAAACGATCTCGCGCCACATCGCCACGAACGGGCCGCCGGCACGCAGCACCCACCACGGCATCGACGTCAGTTTCAGCGAGCGCCCGAGCGCCTTCTCCGCGGCCGCCTTGATCTGCAGGTCGGTCACCGCATGGCCGGGAAAGTTCAGCGCCTCGTAGAAGCCGAGTTTGTCGAGATTGTCAGCCAGCCCGACGAAGGCCTTGGCCAGGTCGGGCAGATAGGCCCATTCATGCACGAGATCGACCGGCCCTGGGGCGGTATAGACGCCCTTGGTCATCTTGGCGGCAACAACCAGATCGAACCACGATCCGCTGCCGGTGCCGCCGAAGAAATCACCAGCGCGCAGCAGGATCGTGCGCACCAGACCCGCGTCGGCCTCGCGGCGAAACAGATCTTCCATGGCGACGCGGATACGGCCCTTTTCCGTCGTCGGGCGAAACGGCGTGTCTTCGGCGATCACCGCCGGCATCTGCGAGCCGTAATAGTAGACGGTGCCCGGGAAGAGATGCAGCGCGCCGTTCGCCCGGCAGGCAGCCATCACATTCTCGGCCATCGGCAGGCATTTGCTCCAGTCGGTGTAGAGCGGGTTGAGGCCGTTGAAAATGATATCGACGCCTTCGGTCGCGCGGATCAGCGCAGCACGGTCGAGCGCGTCGCCGGCGATCGCCGTGGCGCCTTTGAGCTCGGCCGGCACCTTGCCGCTGCGGGTGATGGCACGGACATCGTAGCCGGCATCGATGAAGGCCTTGGCCACCGTGCGGCCGAGGCGGCCATTGGCGGCGGATTTCCTCTACGAAGAGTTCAAGCGCTATTCGGCCGGTGCGGGCTCGGCAGCGAATTCGGCGCGGTGAGCGAGGCCGGCCATCAACAGCACGACGACCAGCAGCCCGGACAGAGCGACGAAGATCGGGCCGAAGCTCGAGTGCTCGGCGATGAAGCCAATCGCCGACGGCGCCACCAGAATGCCTGAGTAACCCATTGTGGTGACGACGCTCATGCCGGTGCCGGACGCCATGCCCTCCTGGTTGCCGGCGGCCGAAAAGATGATCGGCACCATGTTGGCAATGCCGAGGCCGCAAAAGGCAAAGGCGGCAATGGCCAGCCAAGGCGAGGGAGCCAGCCCGGCCACCAGCATGCCGGCAGCAGCGGCAAGGGCCGAGGCGCGCAACGTCGTAACGGCACCGAAACGGTTGCGGACGCCATCGCCGAGAAAGCGCATAATGGCCATGACGCCGGAAAAGGCGGCATAGGCCAGGCCTGCGATGGCAAGATCGGCGCCGAGCTCCTGCCTGAGATACAGCGCCGCCCAGTCGAGTACCGCACCTTCGGAGATCATTGTCAGCAGCGCCATGAGCCCAACCAGATAGACCAGCGGGTTTGCCGGCAGCGCGAATTTGTGGTGCTCGGCGACTGGGTGCTTGTCCTCGGCGATCAGGTAGCGGATCGCTACGGCGATTACGGCAAAGGCAAGAGCCGTCACCACTGTCGCATGGGCGAGGTGACCGTAGTTCTGGATGGCGAAACCGCCCAAAGCGCCGCCGGCGAAACCGCCAAGGCTCCAGAAGCCGTGCGAGGACGACATGATGGCACGGGACAGCCGCCGTTCGACTGCCACTGCATTGGCATTCATGGCGACGTCCATGCCGCCGATCGAACCGCCGAAGATGAACATGGCGATGGCTGCAAGGGGCACGTTGGGGGCCAGAGCCACAACCAAAAGGCCGAAGCTGCCGGCAAGTCCGAACCAGCGCAGCACCGTGCGCGAGCCATGCTTCGAGATCAGATGGCCGCACCAGGTCATGGCAGTGACGGCGCCGGCACCGAACAACAGAATCAGCAAGCCGAGCGTGAACCTCGAAATGTCGAGTCGCGTCAGGAACACCGGGATCTGCGGCGCCCAACTGCCGGTCAAGAAGCCGTTGGCGAGGAAGATGCCGGCCACTGCCCAGCGTCCACGAATCGCGATCTGCGTGATTTTCTGCGCGTCCATCGGGTAGAATCCGGTCCGGAAATGGCGTTGCGCGGCAAATTAGATCGATTCAATTCACAGTCAAGCGCTCTTCGCCGAAAGTGCTTGGACCAGACGCTACGTCCTCTCGCGTCGGCCAACCATCTCGGCGGTCCACTCCGAAATCCCTACGGCTCGAGATAAGGCGCGCCATCCTTGTGCACAAACCGGCCGTCAGCGTTGGTGCTCATCATGTCGATGTCGGAGCAGGTGGCGACGTCGTCGGGCCAGCGCGAACCGACTTCGAGATAGATCGCCATCGCGCCCGATTTATTGATCATGTGATGGCCGTTGCCTGATCCTTTCGGAAAGGCCGCGCAATCACCGGCGCGCAGCACCGTCTCGCCGGCATCTTCGACGAGCGTCAGCTCGCCTTCAAGCACGTAGACGAATTCGTCTTCGTGCGAATGCCAGTGGCGCTGGCTCGACCAGTTGCCCGGCGGCAGGCGCATGAGATTGATGCCGAAGTCGGTGAGCCCGCCTGCGTTGCCTAGCCGCTGGCGCACGCGTTCGGCACAGGGTGCATCGAACGGCGGTGGATAGGATGAGCCCTTGCGTCCGGGCACGTCGGCAACGTCAATCTTAGGCACGGCGTCCTCCCTAGTGATCCCTAGGGCGCCTTGCCTCGAACTCGGCCTTCTTGGCGTCGGAGGCTTCGACCTGGTTCAGTGCCTGCCACTCGGCATAGGGCATGCCGTAGATGATCTCGCGCGACTGTTCCTTGCTGAGTTCGACACCTTCGGCTTGCGCCGCATCGCGGTACCAGTTGGACAGGCAGTTGCGGCAGAAGCCAGCGAGGTTCATCAGGTCGATGTTCTGCACGTCGGAATGCTCGCGCAGATGCGCGACCAGCCGGCGGAAGGCAGCGGCTTCGAAATCGCGCTTTTGTTCTTCGCTGAGTTCGGTCATGTCATGTTGGCCTCCCTTGGGCCTCATCATACCGGCCCGGTGCGCGAGCCGAATATTTTCACCGCATGTATATCGGCACGTCGGTCTATCGCGTCAACGATCGGCGCCAGCCGTTCGGCCCAGGCGAGGGCACCCTTGCGGTCGGCGATCAGGTCCTGGCGGACCTCGAGCAACGCATGGGCAAAGCCGTTGACGATGGCGTGCCTGAACATGGTATCGCCGCGCAGTGCGCCGTCATAGGGTTCGTTGTCGCCGACGATGAGGCTCTTGTCCTCGGCGAGCATGTCGATCAGCGGCCGCGCAACGCGGTCGTCCAGGTCCCACAATATGCCGACGTGCCACGGCCGCACGGAGCCCTGCATGGTCGGTGTGAAGGAATGCACCGAAAAGATGAAGGGTGCCTGCGCGGATGCTCGCGCCACAGAGGCGATCATGGCGCCGACGGCATCATGATAGGGGCGGTAAAAGCGGTCCAGCCGTCTTTCGCGCTCCTCCGGGGCCATGGGATGATTTCCCGGGATGATGGTGCCGTCATAGAGCTGACGAATCAGCGTTGGATCGTCTTCGCCGCGATTGGGGTCGATCAGCAGTCGCGAAAAATTGGCAAGCACCGCCGGAACGCCGAGCAGACTTGCGAGTTCGCGGGTTACAGTCTCGACGCCGATGTCGTAGGCGATGTGGCGGTCGAACTCCGCCGCCGGCAGGCCGAGACTGCCATACTCCTCCGGCAGGTCGCGGCGGGCGTGATCGGCCAGAAGCACCATGCCGCGCTTGCGATCGCCTTCGACGATATCGAAAGGCGCGAAAACTGTGGATCGGGTCATTGGCGGGAAAGGTCTGTTCGCTGGCTTTCGGGGAGGGTGGTATCGTCATTCCACGAAGAGAACGCTTGCGCAATGCCGTTGTTTGGCCACGGTTTCTGCCAAAAAACTGAGCAGGGGCGACCGCAAGCGCGCCAGAGCCTTCTAAATCGATTGGAATTGGACAGATCGGCGCGTTGACATGCGTACGGACTTTTCCGAAAAGGGGCGTTGAGAGATGCAAATGTGGTTCTTGAGGGGTTTCAGGATGGGTTTCGCCGGCAGGCTGCGTGTGCGCCACGCCTTGGCCATGCCGCTCCTGGTACCGGCCATGGCTCTTTTCGCGGTGATTTCGGCCTCGCCGGCACGGGCCGATTTCCGGGTCTGCAACGCCACGCAGAACCTGGTCGGCGTCGGCATCGGCTATCGCGCCAAGGCCGGCTGGATCACCGAAGGCTGGTGGCACATCGAAGGCTCGAGCTGCAAGACGCTGATCGAGGGACCGTTGTCATCAAGGTTTTACTATCTTTATGCAGAAGACGCCGAGCGCGGCGGACGCTGGGATGGCCCGATCAACATGTGCGTGGCCGAAAAAGAGTTCAAGATCGCCGGCGTTACCGATTGCGTCGCCCGGGGCTTTCAGCGCGCCGGATTCCAGGAATATGACACGGGCGAGCAGGCAAGCTGGATGGTCCAGCTGACTGACGAGCCCGCAACGGATGGCGCTCCAGCCGCCCCGGGAACAAACAGTCAATGAGACGCAGCCGCAAGGTCAAGATCCTCGCCACCATCGGTCCGGCCTCCTCGTCCGAGGAGATGCTGAAGAAGCTGTTCGAAGCCGGCGCCGACGTGTTCCGCATTAATATGAGCCACACCGACCATGAATTGATGCGGACGCTTGTCGGCCGCATTCGTGCCGTCGAGGAGGCGGTCGGCCGGCCGATCGGCGTTCTCGCCGACCTGCAAGGGCCAAAGCTGCGCGTCGGCAAGTTCGCCAACGGCAAAGAGGTGCTGACCGTCGGTCAGACCTTCACGCTCGACGACAATCCCGAGCCCGGCAATTCGACGAGGGTCTACCTGCCGCATCCCGAAATCCTGCGTTCGGTCGAGGCTGGTCATCGCCTGCTGATCGACGACGGCAAGCTCGAGCTCAAGGCGGTCAGCAGCAACGGCAAGGCGATCGTCTGCACCGTCGTCGCCGGCACCACCATTTCCGACAAGAAGGGCGTCAGCCTGCCCGACACCGACCTGCCGGTCGGCGCGCTGACGGAAAAGGACCGCCGGGATCTCGACGCGGTTCTGGCGACCGGCGTCGACTGGGTGGCGCTGTCCTTCGTGCAGCGGCCCGAGGACCTGGCCGAAGCGCGCAAGATCGCACGCGGCCGGGCGCTGATCATGGCCAAGATCGAAAAGCCGCAGGCCGTCGCCCGGCTGGCCGAGATCATCGAGCTTTCGGATGCGCTGATGGTCGCCCGCGGCGATCTCGGCGTCGAGATGCCTCTCGAAGCCGTGCCTGGCATTCAGAAGCAGATCACCCGCGCCGCGCGCCGTGCCGGCAAGCCGGTGGTGGTCGCCACGCAGATGCTGGAATCGATGATCACCGCGCCGGTGCCGACGCGGGCCGAGGTGTCGGACGTGTCGATCGCCGTGTTTGAAGGCGCCGACGCGATCATGCTTTCGGCGGAGTCCGCCGCCGGCGCCTATCCGGTCGAGGCGGTGGCGATGATGAACCGGATCGCCACCAAGGTCGAAACCGACCCGACCTATGCCGGAATTATCAACGCGCAGCGCTCGGAACCGGAAGCGACCGGAGCCGACGCGATTTCGCTCGCCGCCCGCGAAATAGCCGAGACGCTGAAGCTGTCGGCGATCATCACCTATACCGCGTCCGGCACGACCGGCTTGCGCGCCGCGCGCGAGCGGCCGCAAGTGCCGATCGTGGCGCTGTCGCCGATCCTCAACACGGCGCGGCGGCTGTCGCTGTTGTGGGGCACGCATTGCGTCGTTTCCCCCGACGCCAGCGACCTCGACGACATGGTCGACCGCGCCTGCCGCATCGCCTTCGATGAAGGTTTCGGCAAGCCGGGCGACCGCGTCATCATCACGGCCGGCGTGCCGCTGAGGACGCCGGGCTCGACCAACATGCTGCGCATCGCCTATGTCGGATCGGAAGTCGGCCGCTAATGTCGGCCGCGGCTGCCGGATAGGCCGGCTGCATGGCGCGTCGTAAACGCGGCGGCAGCCCGGTGCATTGACGGCAGTTGGGCTGCGATCAACGCCGAACTCCGCCAGCTTGCATCAGCCTGTGGCCGGCCGTGAAGCGGTTCGAAGGCCCTATCCGATCTTGAGCTGGAAGTCAGTTAAGGTAATCTCTCCTGGGAGAAAGAGGAGGGTGATCCAATGTGGATGCGCACTGATCTTCTGGAACTCCTCGGCATTGAGCACCCGATAATCCAGGCTCCGATGAGCGGCATCACCACGCCGGAACTGGCGGCGGCGGTCAGCAATGCCGGGGCGCTTGGCTCGCTCGGATGCGGCATTCTGCCTGCGGCGGCTATCCGCGAGCAGCTCACGGCGACACAGCACGCCACCAATCGTCCGATCAACGTCAACTTCTTTGCGCACCCGGCGCCGATACACGATGATGCGGCAGCCCAAAGTATGCGAGACCGCCTTCGCGGCTGCTATGAGGAGGTCGGCCTCGGACCGGTGCCCGAGCCGGGCGAGCCCTTCCCCACCTTCGATCGTGAGCGCCTCGAAATTGTGCTCGAGCTGCGCCCCAAGGTGGTCAGCTTCCACTTCGGTCTACCCGACACCGCAATTGTGCAGCAGTTGAAGGCGGCCGGCTGTACTGTCTTGTGTTCGGCCACCACCGTCTCGGAAGCGCGCCAGCTTCAGGCAGGAGGGGTGGACGCCATTATCGCCCAAGGATACGAGGCGGGTGGGCATCGCGGCACATTCACTGGCGACCCTGCTATTGGCACAGCCGGCACTATGGCACTCGTACCGCAGATTGTTGATGCCGTGCGGGTGCCTGTAATTGCCGCCGGCGGTATCTTCGACGGTCGCGGCATTGCTGCCAGCTTTGCACTTGGTGCATCTGGTGTGCAGATCGGCACGGCTTTCCTGGCCTGTCCTGAAGCCAATGTGCAGCCAGTCTATCGCGTAGCATTGCGCTCGGCCAACGACGAGAGCACGTCGGTGACTCGCTGCTTCACTGGCCGCCCAGCGCGCGTGGTGCGCAACCGGTTTGTGATGGAAATGGCTGGTGAGGAAGATGCAGCGTTGGCGTTTCCGCTGCAGGCGAGTCTGGTCATGCCACTTTCGATGGCAAAGGATGAAAGCAAGCGGGCTGACTTCTTGCCCATTTGGGCCGGGCAGGGCGTTGCGAAGCTGCGGGAGATGCCGGCCGCCGCCCTTGTGGAGAAACTCGTCACGGAAGCAAACGGCATAGATCGGGCCTATAGGGGAGTAGGGAGTAGGGGGTAGGGGAGTAGGGGAGTAGGGGAGTAGGGGAGTAGGGGAGTAGGGGAGTAGGGGGCATGTGTTCCACAGTGCAATCTGCACCTCTCACATACTACCCTATTCCCCTACTCCCTTACTGGTCTCAAATGCCTTCGCCGGCAAGCTCCTCGGAAAGTGCGGCGACCTGGTCCTGGGCGCTGCGCATCATTGGGTAGATGCCGAGCACGCGCTGCCAGGCCTCAAGTGCCGACTGCTTGTGGCCGGTTTCGGCCATGATCTGAGCCAGGCCCGAAAGCGCGCCGAAATGGCGTGGTTCGAGCTGCAGGGTGCGGTCGATGTCCGCCATCGACTTCCCGTAGTTCTTCATCATGAAATGAACAGTGGCGCGCCGGTTCCAGCCTTCCGCATAGGTCGGCTGCAAAGTCACAACCTGATCGAGGAAATCGAGTGCAACATCGAATTTCTGGTTTTCGATCGCCTTCTGCGACCATTGCATCATCAGGTCGATAGAGGCGCTGCCCGACTGGGACCACTCGCTGCCGATCCGTCCGGCGATGCGCTCGGCCGCCTTTTCATTGCGTTCGCGCTTGAGATCGGCAAACAGCTGATCGAGCCGCGCCTGTTTCGTCTTGACGACCGGAGGTGCTGCCGGCGGAGTTGTGGTCGGATCTTCAGCCCACGCCGGCAGCGAGACAGCGCCGGAAACGAGGAGGGCCGTGAAAAATGCAAAAAGAATCCGCATCGCGGGAATCTAGCCCCCGACGCCGGATCGTCAAACTGAATTTAGCGTGAGAGTCGTATCATGCGAACGGAGGCGCGCAGCCTCCGTCGAAAACTCAACCCTGGCGCGCCTTGTAGCGCGGCGCGGTCTTGTTGATGATGTAGACGCGGCCCTTGCGACGAACCAGCTGGTTGTCGCGGTGACGCGCCTTCAACGCCTTGAGCGAATTCTTGATTTTCATGGTCTTGCCCGTCGGTCTGGGCCCGGTCACGGGCCGAATTATTAAGGCGCGCCCACAGACGCGCCTTTGAACTGTGCGTGGCTCATAGACGAGGAGCGTTGCCCGTGTCAACCGCAAGCGCGTTGCCTAAACGATACGGACCGTTTCGTATCATCAATATCCGTCACTGGCGTTGCGCAGGCTTGAGACGGCTGGAATGATGCGGTTGCGAATTGGAGATCGTCATGCGCCGAATTCTTGTGTCCGCCTGTCTTGTCGTCCTCGCGGCAGGTTCTGTTGCCTATGCGCAGGAATGCGATCGCAACGACGACAGCCAGCAGATGATGAACATCTGCGCCGACGCGGACTACAAATCCGCCGACGCCAAGCTCAACAAAGCCTACCAGGATATCATCGGCGGAAGTGACGCAAAAGCCAGGAAGCTGTTGCAGACGGCGCAGCGCGCCTGGATCGCTTTTCGCGACGCGGAATGCAGCTATTCGGCCGCGGACAGCGAAGGCGGCTCGATCTATCCGATGCTGATATCGGAATGCCTGACGCGGCTGACCGACGATCGCACCAAGCAGCTCACCGCCGATTCGACCTGCGCGGAAGGCGATGTTAGCTGCGCCAGCCCCGACGAGGACGAGAGCGGCGAAATCCAGTAAGCGTAGGTTCTAACGTTGTGTTTGAGCATGATCTTTTCCGAAATCCGGATTCCACTTTTCGCTAGCGCGGACCTTCGGTTCGGGATCATGCTCTAGCTGCGGCGGCTCACGCGCGTAAAATGGCCCATCTTGCGGCCGGGCCGCGCCTCGGCCTTGCCATAGAGGTGCAGCATCAGATCGGGCTCGGCGAGCAGCTCAGGAACGCGCCTGACATCGTCGCCGATCAGGTTTTCCATGACGCAGTCGAACTGCCGGGCGGGATTTCCCAGCGGCAGGCCCGCGACGGCGCGGATGTGCTGCTCGAATTGCGAGATGGTGCAGGCGGCCTCCGTCCAGTGGCCGGAATTGTGGACGCGCGGCGCTATCTCGTTGGCCAACAGCGAACCGTCGGCAAGGACAAAGAATTCGACGCCGATGACGCCGACATAGTCGAGCGCTGCAAGGATCTCTGCCGCCGCCGTTTGAGCCGCAGCCGCCGTCTCGGATTTTACTCCGCCCGGCAGCGTCGAGCTGTGAAGAATACCGTTGCGATGGACATTCCACGCTGGATCGTAGGCGGCGAGCGAGCCGTCGCTGCCGCGCGCGGCGATCACCGAAATCTCGCGCTCGAAGGTGACGAAGGATTCCAGGATCAACGGCACGTTGCCCATCGCCTCGCAAGTGCCGGCAAAGCCGCCTGTTTCCATGTTGCGGAAGACACGCTGGCCCTTGCCGTCATAGCCCATGCGGCGCGTCTTCAATATTCCGCTGCCGTTGAACTGTTTCAGCGCAGCCGTCAGTTCCTCGTCATTGTCGACGGGGCTGAAATCCGCGGTCGGTATGCCGATGCCGTTGAGGAATTTCTTTTCCGCCAGCCGGTCCTGCGCCACTTCCAGTGCGCGTGCCGGCGGATAGACCGGCACCGTAGAGGCAAGTGCCGCGGCGGCCGCGACCGGTACGTTCTCGAATTCATAAGTAACGACGGCACTGGCCGCAGCCAGCTCGCTAAGCGCGGCCGCGTCGTCATAGGCGGCGACGATCTGCCGGTTGGCGACCTGTGCCGCCGGGCAATCCGGCTGCGGCTCCAGCACGACGATGCGGTAGCCGAGGCGGGCCGCGGCCATCGCCAGCATGCGGCCAAGCTGGCCGCCGCCGATGATGCCGATGCTCGATCCCGCCGGCAGGCTCACGGCGCGTCCGTAGGCTCGGCGGCCACCTTGGCGGTCTGCGCGGCGCGCCAGCTATCCAGCCGGGCGGCGAGCTTTTCGTCGCTCAGCGCCAGCACCGCGGCGGCCAGAAGGGCAGCGTTGGCGGCGCCGGCCTTGCCGATGGCCAAAGTGCCGACCGGAATGCCGGCCGGCATCTGCACGATTGATAGCAGCGAGTCCTGGCCCGACAGCGTCTTTGATTCCACCGGCACGCCGAACACCGGCAGCGGCGTCATAGCCGCCGTCATGCCGGGCAGATGCGCCGCACCGCCGGCACCGGCGATGATCACCTTGTAGCCGGCCGCCTTGGCGCCCTTGGCGAAGTCATAGAGCCGGTCGGGCGTGCGGTGGGCCGAGACGATCAGCCGCTTATGCGGGATGCCAAGCGCCTCCAGCGTTTCGGCGGCGTGGCGCATCGTCGCCCAGTCGGACTGGCTGCCCATGATAATGGCGACGTCGGCGCGATGATCGTCCAAGCTTCTGCTCCCCGGCGACAAAGGCGCGCATTAGCGGAATTCGGGTGGAACAGCAAGGATGGCCCGAAACGGGTAGTGTCTCAGTTTGAAATTTCACCGCAGCTACGATCTCTCCGATATTCCGAAGCCATCCCGTAACGGAAGCGTATGCCATCGGTTGCGAGCCTTTTTGACATCCCAGACAAAGTCGGCTCCGCAGTTGGAGCGGGCTCGTAGCGGAATCGAAGCACAATCGAAACCTTGTCTGGCGGGGTTTCTGGATATCTCTGGCGAAATTGATCGCTTGTTGCAATCTGCAAGTAGGAGTCCACTCTCGCCGATATGCTTTCGAGATGCGCAGTTATCGCCTCGTCATCTGTCCAAGGCAACGTATCAGTGATGACGAACCGCAGACCATTATTTCCCAAACGAACTTCCAAATCGTCCGAAAAATCATCCCTGATAGCAAAACTCTCGTTATTCATTATCCCTCAATTGTTTTGTACGGCATATAGGAGTTCGGCGCGTCGAGCGACAGTTGGTTGACGACGATTGACGCCGCGGCAAATTCGAACTGAGAGACTACCCGAAACGGGTGGCCGCTTCCACGGTTTCTGTCACTGCGCCGGCACGGTCGCTTCACCGGGCGGCTGCCGCCCGGAAACGCGTGACGAAATCGTCGAGCTCGGGCCGTTCGGTATCGGAAATCGCCCAATAGGAAAAGGCGCTGTCGCTCCAGTGCACCAGCGAGAAGCCACCGGTAGAAAGATCGACCGGCGCGGTTGTCGAGCCGGTTTCCTCGGGCGCCGCGACGAGAGTGATCAGGTGCTCGCGGTGCCTGTAGACCAGTGCCGGCACTGGCTGGTCGGCGATCACCTCGACCCGGCCGCCGAGCAACGCGAAGCCGTCACTGGCAAGGTCAGGTGCCGGCGGCGACAGGCCGACCCTGCCATCCAGCCAGGGTTTGACCGTGTGCCGGTCCGACGAGACGACGTCCACGGGGCTGGCTGCCAGCAGGCTGCGGCGATGGCCGCTGGCGACTGCGGCGGCAAAGCTGTCGGGCGCCCCGCTGAGCATCACCCATTGCGTCACGCCGCTGGCCAGCACGGCGGTGACGAGGATCGATGCCGCCATTGCGCGCCAGTCGAACGCGCCGAAGCGGCCCGGCCGCGTTTGGGTTGGCCGCATGTGGGTTGGCACGGTTTGCGGCGGCCGCGTCGGCGCCGGCCGAGCCTGTGCCTCGCCAGTCGCGCCGATCGCCGCGATGCGCGCATTGAGGGCGTCGCTGACCTGTGGCAGCGCCAGCCTGCCGACAGCGGACTGCAGCGCCACGATGCGGGCATGCTCGGCCGCGAGCGCCGGATCGGCGGCAATGCGCCGCTCGACCGCCAATGCTGCCGCTGCGTCGAGCTCGCCATCGACCAAGGCATGGATCATCAGTTCCACGCCCGCCGGGTCATCGGGCAGTCCATCGTTGTGCGCGCTCATGGCGCCCTCCCAAGTTGGGATATCAGCAGACCGCGCGCTCTCGCCAGCCGCGACATCACCGTGCCTAGCGGCACGCCAAGCAGCGTCGCGATCTCGCGATAGCTGAGGCCGTTGATGTCGCGCAGCACCACAGTCTCGCGAAATTGGTGCGGCAGCGCGGCGATCGCCGCCTCGAGTGCGGCCGTGTCGGCCTTGGCGATCAGGCTTGCCTCAGGACTATCCGTATCCGGCAGGCCGGCGCCATATGCAGCCGTCATGTCATCGAGGTCGCTCAGGTCGCCGACGGCGACGATACTGCGCGGCCGGTTGCGCGCCAGCCAGGAGTAAGAGGCGTTGCGCACGATCGCCAGCAGCCAGGCGCGCGCATTGCCGCCGGCATAGCCGGCGATGCCCGCATGCGCCTTCAAACAGGCCTCCTGCACCACATCCTCCGCGTCGGCGGCGTTGCCGGTCAGCCAGCGGGCAAGCGCAAGCGCATCCGCGAGATGGGGCAGAACCACCTCGCGAAAGCGCTCGGTCGCGGCCTCTTGGTTCAACACCGTCGCATCGCCCGGCATCCCGGGCAGAACCTTCCGAAAATCCTCATGGAGCGACGGTGATCCTGCCCTGCATGTGCGGGTGAAGCCCGCAGAAATAGGCATAGTCGCCCACTTTGGTGAAGGTGAAGGCGTATGTGTCACCGGTGTCAAGCGCCTTGGAGCGAAACGAGGCATCGTTGGCGACCACCAGATGCGGGATGTCGTCGTCATTCTCGAAGGTCACGGTAGTGCCCTGCTTTACCGTCAGCACCGCCGGCGTGAAGGCAAAGTTCTCGATCTTGACCATTGGCTGGCCTGCTGCGTTCAGTGGCATGGCAACCATTGTCAGGATCGCCGCCAAACCGAACGTGACAGGGGATACGACCAAGACGCGGGATGGGAAGCGGATCATCGCATTTCCCCTCAGGCCAGCGTGCTGTCGATGATGGCGAGGTCCTGCCCGCCTTGCGTGACTGTCACGCTGCTTGTGCCGAGCAGGCTGCGCAACTGGCCGGCAGGTACCGTCATCGGCCCGGGTGAGGCTGCGGTGCCCGGCGCCGGTTGCGGGAAAGCGGTCGAGCGCGCGGTATGAAAGGTAACGTTGCCTTCGACCTTCTGCATGATCTGGTGGATATGGCCGTTGAGTACGGTGACAGAGCCGAAGCGCTTGAGCAGGGCCAAGGCCTGCGCCGCGTCGTCGGTGCCCCAGCCCCATTCGGGATAAACAGCCCATAGCGGGATGTGGGCAAAGACGACGATTGGCGTCGAGGCGGTGACCGCCTTCAGATCATCGGCCAACCATGCCAACTGGTCGGCGCCGAGATTGCCCAGCCCGCCAGCCTTCAGGTTGACGACGTTGACCAGGCCGATGAAATGGACGCCGTTCTGGTCGAACGAATACCAGCCAGCGCCCTTGGTGCCCTTGCCGTAGCGGTCGAGATAGGCCTGGCCATTGCCGTCATCGATCAGGTCGTGCTCACCGGGCACATAATGCACGTCGAAGCCTGCGCCGCCGATGATCTGGGCAGCGTTGTCGAACTGCGCGACTTTCGACAAATGGGTGATGTCGCCGGTGTGGATCATGAAAGCGGGCTTTTGCGGCAACGCCTGGATCTTGCCGATGGCCTCCTTCAGCGTGTCGATGGCCTGCGGGTTGGCAGCCTTGTCGAAGCCGATGTGGCTGTCGGAGATCTGGAGGAAGGTGAAGCCGGTGGCCAAGGCCTCGGCGGCTTGCGACGCACCCAGCAGGCTGAGCGAAGCCGGCACGCCGGCCGAAATTGTCCACAGCACTCCCGTGCCGGCCCAGATCATGCATTCCAGTGCATGACGGCGGCTGATGCCGTCAGCTTCATTGTCGTGGTGGTGGATCATACCGGTCTCCTGCACGCCGGAAATGGCGTCTGTTTGGGAGACCAATGGGCGGGGTGGTTTATTCCGCCCGAAGACTAAAAGTTCATTCACACTGCCGTGATGGCGCACTGGCCCGATGCGAAGCCGGTGCTGGAAGGCACTGGCTCGACCACGCTCTGGCGATGTCTAGTCCGGCCAGCGCAGCGCTCCGGCGGACTGTTTGCGAGCGGGTTTCATCGCATCCGCGGGCCGATCGGCAGCACTCAACACCGCCCGCAGGCGTTCGGCAACGATCTCCGCCTCGCCGGGATGGAGATTGCACGGATCAAGGAAGCAGTGACCGCGCTCGACCTCGTGGTTGCGCACGATCACGGGCGGTGAACCCGCCGCAAGCGCCGAGGCGAGGCCGGCGGCGGTGAAGCGGCTTTCCGGCGCAACAAACACCTGCAGGCGGTCGAGAGGATTTCCGGTCGGATCTGGAATGATACGTGCCTCGATGCCAGGCAGGCCCTGCAATGCGGCTTGCCACAGATGCAGTGCGGCTTCTTCCCGCTGGCGAATGCCGGCATGGTCGCGCCGCTCCCAGGCTTCCAGGGCCGCCATAGTGCCGGCAATGCTCTCCTTGCCGACCTTCATGGCGCGCGCAACGCCCCGGTTCTGGAGATAGGCGGCCCGTACCAGATCCTTGCGGCCGGCAACGATGCCGCTTGTCGGCCCTGAGAGAAATTTGTGCCCGCTGTAGACAACAATGTCGGCGCCGCGCGCCAGAAAGCCACGCAAATCGTATTCCGAGGCGGCGTCGACGATCACCGGCACGCCCTTGGCGTGGCAAATCTCGCAGAACTCCTCAAGCGAGAGCATGCCGTATTGCACGGTGTGGTGCGCAACGACGTAGAGGGCTGCCGCAGTCCGGTCCCGGATCGCCTCGGCAACATGATAATCCTGGGTGACGCTGACCGTGCCGGCAGGCACTGCCTTGGCTCCGGCAAGCCGGATCGACTGGTCGATCGGCGCGCCGTAATTGACGATGTGACCAAGCTGAACGATGACCTCCGATTTGAGGCCCTCGGTGTCGTCCGGCAGCCGCTCGATCGCAAGAAGGCTGGTCCCGGTCATCGCGCCGGCAATCGCCATTGTTATGCCGCTGGCGCAGCATGCGGTGATGAAGCCGGCCTCGCCGCCGGTAAGGCGTGCAATCACCCTACTTGCGGCGCGCTGCAGATCGTCCATCTCGACCCATTGCGAGGCCATTTCCGACATTGCGGCAATCGCTTCTGGCACGATGATCGAAGCACCGAGTGCCGTCATCGTGCCGGAGACATTGATGATTGGGCGAAGGCCAAGCCGTTCGCGGATTGTCGTGTTGGAACGGTCAGCGGCATAGGTCGTCATCTCTGTAGATCCTGTTTAAGATTTCAGGCGGCGATCTCGACGACCGCCTCGATTTCAACTGTGATGTTGCCCGGCAGCGAGCCGACACCGATCGCGGAACGGGCATGTCCGCCAAGCGTATCAAAGACGGCCGCGAAAAGATCGGAACAGCCGTTCACCACCTTGGGGTGCTCGCTGAATGTCGGCGTCGCATTGACAAAGCCAAGCAGCTTGACGACGCGCACGATGCGGCCGAGGTCGCCGGCCGCCGCATGCATGACGGCGAGCAGGTTCAGGCCGGTCAGACGCGCATGCCCGTAGGCCTCTTCAACGCTGACATCCTCGCCGACCTTGCCGGTGCAGAGCGCGCCATCGGCGCGCAACGGCCCCTGGCCGGAGAGGAAGATCAGCCGTCCGCTCTCGGCATAGGTGACGAAGTTGGCGATGGGCTTCGGCGGCTCGGGCAGTGTCAGGCCCAATTCCGCGAGCCGGGTGTAAGGCGTCATAAAAGCTCCTTGCGACAGCTTTCGCCGTCCGATGTCAAAAATGCGAGGCGCGAAACCGCGCCAGAAAACTGCGAAGGCGTTCATTGTCGAACCCCGCCGCCAGAATCTCGGCGGGTGGTCCGACGGCACTGACGCCGCCATCCGCCATGAAAACGATGCGGCTCGATGCGTCGCGCGCAAAAGCCATTTCATGTGTGACCATCAGCATCGTCATGCCGTCTTCGGCGAGGCTGCGCACGACCTCGAGCACCTCGCCAACCAGTTCGGGGTCGAGCGCCGAGGTTATCTCGTCGAGAAGCAATATCTTCGGCTCCATCGCCACGGCGCGGGCGATGCCGACGCGCTGCTGCTGGCCGCCGGAAAGCTCGGCCGGCAGACTGTCGGCTTTGTGGGCGAGGCCTACGCGGCTGAGCCAGTGCTCGGCAATGGTGCGGGCCTCGGCATTGCTCTTGCCGCGCACCTTGCGCAGGCCAAGCATGATGTTGCCGGCCGCAGTCAAATGCGGAAACAGATTGAAGCTCTGGAACACCATTCCGGTCTCGGCTCGCATCGCCGCCAGGTCGCGCTCGCTGCGTCGCTGGCGTGTTCCCGTCTCGCGATAGCCGACTTCTTTGCCGTCGATACGGATCGAGCCGCTGTCGTAGCTCTCCAGGAAGTTGACGCAGCGCAGTAGCGTGGTCTTGCCGCTGCCGGAGGGGCCGATGATAGTCACGACCTCGCCGCGCGTCACTTGCAGGCTGACGGAGCGCAGGACCTCGACGGATCCAAAGGCTTTGGAAACCTCGGTGACATCGAGAAGTGCCGGATTCTGGTGCGAGGCGTTGGACATCGTGCTATTCCCGGATGAAGGAGAAACGCCGCTCCAGCCGCCGGCTGGCCAAGGAGAGGGCGTAGTTGACGGCGAAGTAGACGAGCGCACCGAGAATGTAGAGTGGCATCGCCTCATAGGTGCGGCCGATGACCTGGTTGATTGCCTGCATGAGGTCGGTGATGCCGAGCAACGAGACCAGCGCGCTGCCCTTCACCGCGTCGGTGACGCCATTGATCCAGGGTGGCAGGAAGCGCCTGAACGCCTGCGGAAAAATGACGTAGGCCAGCCGCTGGCGAAAGGTCAGTCCGATCGCCATCGCCGCCTCGGACTGACCCTTGGGAATCGAGCCGACGGCGCCCCTGAGATACTCGACGACTTGTGCGGTCTTGAAGAGGGTGAGGGCGAACACGGCCGCCCAAAAGGATTCCAGATGCAGCCCCACCGCGGGCAGGCCGTAATAGACGAAGAAGATCAGCACCAGGATCGGAATGCCGCGTATGGTGTCGCTGAAAATGCGCACTGCCCAGCGCAGCGGAAAAGGACCATAGACAAGGCCGACGCCCATCAGCACGCCGGCGATGAGCGATAACACCACGACCAGCAGCGACACCCACAAGGTTACGGCAAAGCCTTCGGCGAGGAACGGCAAGGCGTAGATGATCTGGCTCAGCATGTCAGCGCGCCGCCTTGAACCGGCGCTCGACGAGCCGCAGCGCGAAAAGCAGCGTGTAGCCGGTCAACAGGTACATTGCCGTCACCACCAGATAGACTTCGACAATGCGGAACGTGTTGAAGTTGATCCACTGGGCGCCATAGGTGAGTTCGGGTACCGAGATGACCGACGCCACGGACGTATCCTTGAAGAGCGATATGAATGTGTTGGAAAGCGCCGGCAGGGTTATGCGCAGCATCGTCGGCAGGCGCACATCGAGCAGCCTTTGCCATGGTGTCAGGCCGATTGCCTTGCCGGCGTCGAGCTGACCGCGCGGCACCGCCTCGAGCCCCGAGCGAAACACCTCGACCAGGTAGGCGCCGCTGTAGAGCGACAGCGTGGCAATGAATGAGGTTTGCGCGCTGTAGGCAATGTCGACCACCGTCGGCAAGCCGTAGAAGACCAGATAGACGAGCAGGATCAGCGGCACGTTGCGGATGAACTCGACATACCCCGCGATGATGGTCCGCACCGCACGTCCGGCCGACACGTACCAGACCGCCAGAACGAGCCCGATGACGATGCCGATCGCGATCGAGATGACGGCCAGTTCGAGGCTTAACAGCAGTCCGCCCCAGAGCTTGTCGAAATGCCGCCAGATAAGGTTGAAGTTGAGAGTATAACCCATGCGTCCTCGTCATGGAGGGCTGTGATGAGAGAAGGCGGAAGGACGTTGTCCTTCCGCCTGCTTGCATCAAATGACCGGGAAACCGGGATGGCGCGCCGGCGGCTCCTGTCCGAAATAATCCTTGAACGCAGCGTCGTAGAGTGCCGTTTCATGGCCGAACATGGCGATGGTGAAGGTCTGGTTGACGAAGGTCAGCCAGTCGAGGTCGCCCTGCCGCAGCGCGGCACCATAAAGCATCGAGAACCAGCTCTTGCCGGCATCGAAGTATTTGTCCGGATTGCGCGAGGCGAGCCAGCGCACCGTTGACAGGTCGACCGCGGCGGCGTCGACGCGCTTCGATTCCAGGGCCTGCAGCACGTTGGCCTGCGTGTCTATCTGCATCACCTGCGACTCCGGCAGGACGATATGCACGTTAGCCTCGGCATCGACATTTTGCAGGATGGAAATCCGCGTCGCCGAACCGCCGGCAAGCAGCTTGTCGAAGGTCTTGTTTTCGGCGTTCGGAAGGGTCAGCAAGGCGATGCCTTCGACGTAGTAGGGTCGGGAGAAGTGGATCAGCTGCGAGCGCTGGGCGGTCATGGTCATGAACTGGATGGTGATGTCGACCTTGTTGGTGGTCACGTTCGGAATGCGCTGAGCCGGATCCTGCATGACGAATTCCACTTTGGTCGGATCGTCGAAAAGCCCCTTGGCGAGAATGCGACCCATGGTGATGTCCATGCCCACCAGTTCGCCGGCGTCGTTCTCGAAATGCCAGGGCGCATTGGTACTGCCGGTGCCGACGATCACCTTGCCGCGCTCGAGGACGGTGCGCAGCAGGCTGTCCGGCGCTGCCTGGGCCGCCGCTTTCTGAACGTCGACCGCGGTAGCGGCGCTCATCACTCCGGCCGTTGCAAGCCCGGCCATTCCCAGTTTCAGAAATTCACGCCTTTTGGATGTGTCGTTCACGGCGACCTCCTTTCGTGTTGAGTTCCCCTTTGGACCAGCAGTACAGGCATCGGTTGCAACTGACATCATTGTCCCTTACAAGAGACGCCTGTACTCTGTACAAGACAGATTAACATCAGGGATCGATAATGCAAGAAGGTAATGCCTTGGCCGCTCGACCGGACGCCGGTCTGGACGAAGACAAGAACTCGGGTTCTCGGGAGAAGGGCCTCAACCGGGTCCTCCAGATTTTGGAGTTTCTTCACGCGACCCAGCGCGCGATCGGCATCGGCGATCTTGCCAAGGGGGTAAACGCGCCGCGTTCGACGACTTATACGCTTGTGCGCTCGCTGGTCGACGCAGGTCTGCTGGAAATGGCCGGAGACGGCAATCGGGTTTATTTCGGAAAGAAGCTCTATCTCTACGGAATGGACTATGTGCGGGGCAACGACCTGCTCAGGCGAGGGCGCCAGGAAGTCGACCATCTGTCACGCGAGACCGGCGAGACCTCGGAGTTGTGCATGCTGCAAAGCGGCCGCTACACCATCGTCCATTCAAGCCCGGGAACGAGGCCATTCCGGATCAGCTCGGCGACCGGTCTGCAAATACCGCTCCCCTGGACAGCTTCCGGGCGACTGCTCCTCGCCGGCTTCGACAGGGCAGCGATCGAGGATATGGTCTCCGAGGACGATCTCGTGCTGCCGGACGGCCGCAGATTGCAACTCGACGATTTCATAGACGACATCGCCGTCGCCAAGTCGGCCGGCTACTGCGTCACCTCCGGCCTTGTCGATGCCTACACGAAATGCCTGGCCGCGCCGGTCTTTTCAGCGCCGGGCAGGGTCGAGGCGACGATGTGCCTGGTGGTTCCGATCGATACCTCGACCGAAAAGACCGACGACCTGATAGCGTTGTTGCGCGAGCGCGCCGCACGGCTTTCGATCGCGGCATAACCGCTTTTCCAGCAAGCCGGCGCCGGCGTTCGTTCAAGCAATGGCGTTCGTTCAAGCAATAATGTCTGGAATGATCTTGTCTTCCAGCGCCATCAGCCTGTCCTTCAGGAAAAGCTTCTTTTTCTTCATGCGCTGGATTTGCAGCGGGTCGCAATTCATGGCGATCATCGCATTGATGGCCGCGTCGAAATCGGCGTGTTCCTGCTTCAGCCGGGAATATTCGAGGCGGATATCTGCCTGTTCCTGATCGGACATTTTTTACCGTCTGCACGTCTGCGGCGCCCAAACTATGGGCCTGATTGGGCGGGACCGGGCCTTCTTGCACCGGCGCGCAGCCCATATCACATTTCATATTGGCGTGGAATGCTACCACGCAGCATTCGACATCGGTGCGCGATGGTGGCACACTGTCATTATGCCGTCATAGAAGCGAGCCTGCGGTGGACGTGCCATGACGGCTGCAATCCGAGGAAACCATGAAAGGGAGAACCAATCATGTCTCTTGCATCCCATCTTGATGAGCTGCAGCGGAAACACGGCGACATCGAACGCGAAATCGATGATGCGATGACCCATCCATCGGTAGACGACCTCGAAATCGTGAATCTCAAGCGGCGCAAGCTGGCGCTCAAGGACGAGATTGAAAAACTGAAGGCGAAACCGACGACGCACTGAAGCCCTTCCAGGACTAGAAGCGCCGCCCGGCGCGCGATCTTTCCGGTGGCATCGCTATGCTGCCGGAAACGTTCGTGGATTTGCGGCAAGCTGCCGTCTTGTCATTTCCGATTTGCTGGGCCTGCGCGCCAGTCGCCATTGACAAGCCATCTTTGCTCCTCCACCTCATGCCCGGACCTTCAAGATTAAAGGCAGCCGGCATGACCGGATATTTTTCCTCACCCTTCCCACGCCGCAGGTCGGTCGGTGTCGATGTCGGCGGCGTGATGGTCGGCGGCGGCGCGCCGGTCGTCGTCCAGTCAATGACCAACACCGATACGGCCGATGTCGACCAGACGGTCGCGCAAGTGGCGGCGCTGCATCGTGCCGGCTCGGAGATCGTGCGCATAACCGTCGATCGCGACGAAAGCGCTGCGGCCGTACCGGCTATCCGCGAGCGGCTGGAACGGCTCGGCATCGACGTGCCGCTGGTCGGCGATTTCCATTATATCGGCCACAAGCTCCTGGCCGACCACCCGGCCTGTGCCGAGGCACTGGCCAAATACCGTATCAATCCCGGCAATGTCGGGTTCAAGGACAAGAAAGACCGGCAGTTCGCGGCGATCGTCGAGATGGCGATCAAATACGACAAACCGGTGCGCATCGGCGTCAATTGGGGTTCGCTTGACCAGGAGCTGCTGACCCGGCTGATGGACGACAACCAGGCCCAGGGCTTTCCGCTGACGGCGCAGGAAGTGACGCGCGAGGCAATCGTGCAATCGGCGATCCTGTCGGCCGGAATGGCCGAAGAGATCGGCCTTGCGCGCGAGAAAATCATCCTGTCGGCCAAGGTCAGCGGCGTGCAGGATCTGATCGCCGTCTACACCGAGCTTGCCACCCGTTCCGACCACGCGCTGCACCTCGGTCTGACGGAGGCCGGCATGGGCTCGAAAGGCATCGTCGCCTCGTCCGCGGCCATGGGCATCCTGCTCCAGCAAGGCATTGGCGACACCATCCGCATCTCGCTGACGCCGGAGCCGAACGGCGACCGCACACGCGAAGTGCAGGTGTCGCAAGAACTGCTGCAAACCATGGGCTTCCGGCAGTTCGTGCCGATCGTCGCTGCCTGCCCGGGCTGCGGCCGCACGACCTCGACCGTGTTCCAGGAGCTTGCCCAGAACATCCAGGCCGACCTGCGCAAGAACATGCCGGTGTGGCGCGAACAATATCCCGGCGTCGAGAACCTCAAGGTCGCGGTGATGGGTTGCATCGTCAACGGTCCGGGCGAATCCAAACATGCCGATATCGGCATTTCGCTGCCCGGCACCGGCGAGACACCGACCGCCCCGGTATTCGTCGACGGCAAGAAGGCGGCGACGCTGCGCGGCCCATCGATTGCCGCGGATTTCGAGAAGATGGTCGCCGACTACATCGAACGGCGGTTTGGGCAACACGGCAAAGCCGCGGCGGAGTAGTTCGATGCGGCGTTTGCTTGGGGCGACGCTGGTTGTCATTTGCGGGCTGGGCTGGGCGACAGCCGTCCAGGCCGATCCGCCGCGGCCCGCCAAGCAGAAGCTGATCGATCGAGTTTGCGATCTTATCGAGACGCATGCCGACCAGAACGGCCTGCCCCGGGATTTCTTTGCCCGGCTGATCTGGAAGGAAAGCCGTTTCGATCCCAATGCGGTCAGCCCCGTCGGCGCGGAGGGTATCGCCCAATTCATGCCGGGCACCGCCAAGATGCGCGGGCTCGCCAATTCCTTCGACATCGAACAGGCGATCCCGGCCTCGGCAAAATACCTTGCCGAAATGAAATCCGGTTTCGGCAATCTCGGCCTCGCCGCCGCAGCCTACAATGCCGGCGAGAGCCGGGTGACGCGCTGGCTGAATTCCGGCGGATTCCTCCCGTTGGAGACCGAAAGCTACGTCCTGGACGTCATGGGCGAGCCGGCCGACAAGTTCACCGATGCCGCGTACGCCGGCGTCATCCGGCCGCTCGACAAGAAGGCGAGTTTCGCTGCCGCTTGCCGCGAGCTGCCGGTGATCATGTCCAGAACCGTGCCGATGTCGTCGATCAACATCAAGCCGTGGGGCGTGCAGGTGGCCGGCAATTTTCGCCGCGCCGCGGCGCTCAACCAGTGGCTGAGAGTGAAAAGCCGGTTCCCGGCACTGCTTGCCGGCCACGATCCGGTGGTCAGCCGGGTCCGCACACCGATCGGCAGGCGCGGCATCTATGCCGTGCGGATCGGCGCCGATAGCAGAGCCAAGGCCGACACAATCTGCGACAAGCTGCAAAGCGTCGGCGGCGCCTGCATCGTGGTGCGCAACCGGTAAAGCCATATGTCGGTGCGTTTTGCGCCATTGCTGCCCATCTCGCTCCCCGTGGGCACTTCGTCCTCGATACGTGAATCATATTTTCGGTGAACCGTTAGGCAGGTCTTGCATCGTCGTCGATGCGGGGTAAGGTCCCCGCGATTTTTCGCGAAAGGGATCAGCATGGCCGGCTTCAAGACACTGGACGACATCGGCAATATCAGCGGCAAGCGTGTGCTGGTGCGTGTCGACCTCAACGTTCCCGTCGCCGAGGGCAAGGTCACCGACGCCACCCGCATCGAGCGCATTGCGCCGACCATTGCCGAGCTCTCCGGCAAGGGCGCCAAGGTCATCCTGCTTGCCCATTTCGGCCGGCCGAAGGATGGACCGGCGGCGGAATTCTCGCTCGAGCCGATCGCCAAGGCGACGGCGGAAGTGCTCGGCCGCCCGGTTGGCTTTGCCGCCGACTGCATCGGCGACAAGGCGGGAAATGCCATTGCTGCCATGAATAATGGCGACGTGCTGCTGCTCGAGAACACCCGCTTCCATAAGGGCGAGGAGCAGAACGATCCGGCCTTCACCGAAAAGCTCGCCGCCAACGGCGACATTTTCGTCAACGACGCCTTCTCCGCTGCGCACCGCGCCCACTCGTCGACGGAAGGGTTGGCGCATGTGCAGCCTTCCTTCGCCGGCCGCACCATGCAGGCCGAGCTCGACGCGTTGGAAAAGGGTCTTGGAAATCCCGTCCGTCCGGTTGTCGCCATCGTCGGCGGCGCCAAGGTCTCGACCAAGATCGACCTGTTGATGAACCTGGTGAAGAAGGTCGACGCGCTGGTCATCGGCGGCGGCATGGCCAACACGTTTCTCGCGGCACGCGGCACCGATGTCGGGAAATCCTTGTGCGAGCGTGATCTCGCGACCACCGCCAAGCAGATCATGATCGAGGCGGCCGAGGCCGGCTGCGCCATCATCCTGCCCGCCGACGGCGTTGTCGCCAGGGAGTTCAAGGCCGGCGCCGCCAGCGAGACCGTCGCCATAGCAGACGTGCCGGCCGACGGCATGATCCTCGACGTCGGCGCAAAGACCGTGAAAACCATTGCCGAATGGATCGACCGCGCCGCGACGCTGGTCTGGAACGGGCCGCTCGGCGCCTTCGAGATCGAGCCATTCGACCACGCAACGGTGGCGACGGCCAGGCACGCGGCAGCGCGCACCAAGGCCGGCAAACTGGTTTCCGTCGCCGGCGGCGGCGACACGGTAGCGGCACTCAACCATGCCGGCGTCGCCGACGATTTCACCTATGTCTCGACGGCCGGTGGCGCTTTCCTGGAATGGATGGAAGGCAAACCCTTGCCTGGCGTCGACGTGCTGAAGCGCTGAGATCGGCCGCAATAACAGCGCGAAAGAGGGCGCCCGCGACTTTCAATCGATTCGCGCTTACCCGGCGAAATTGTTCGACTTGAACCTGCGCTGCTCTGGTGGTCTGCTGGGCACGGATCAATTCTTTCAGGAGAAGCACGATGAGCGAACGTCTCGAGGACATTGCCGCCGCGATTGTGGCCAATGGCAAGGGCCTGCTGGCTGCCGACGAGAGCTCCGGCACCATCAAGAAGCGCTTCGACGTCATCGGCGTCGAGTCGACCGCCGACAGCCGCCGCGACTATCGCGAGATGATGTTCCGCGCCAGCGATGCAATGACCAAGTACATTTCCGGCGTCATCCTCTACGACGAGACCATTCACCAGAAGGCCGCCGACGGCACACCGCTGGTCGACATCATCAAGGCATCAGGCGCTATCCCCGGCATCAAGGTCGACGCCGGCGCCAAGCCGCTGGCCGGCTTTCCCGGCGACACCATCACCGAGGGCCTGGACGGCCTGCGCGAACGCCTTGCCGACTATTACAAGCTCGGCGCCCGCTTCGCCAAATGGCGCGCGGTGATCGACATCGATGTTGCCAAGGGCGTGCCTTCCGCCACCTCGATCGGCTCGAACGCCCATGCGCTGGCCCGTTACGCCGCGCTTTGCCAGGAGGCCGGCATCGTGCCGATCGTCGAGCCGGAGGTGCTGATGGACGGCGCCCACGACATCGACACCTGCTACGAGATCAGCAAGGCGACACTGACAAAGTTGTACACCGAGCTCTATGCGGCTCGCGTCGTGCTCGAAGGCACCATCCTGAAGCCGAACATGGTGCTGGCCGGCAAGAAATCAGGCAAGGTCAGCAGCCCCGACGAAGTCGCCGAGAAGACAATAAAACTGTTCCGCGAGACGGTGCCGGCCGCTATTGGAGGCATTGCCTTCCTTTCGGGCGGACAATCTGACGAGGAGGCGACCGCCAACCTCAACGCCATCAATGCCATTGGCCCGCATCCGTGGAAGCTGACCTTTTCCTACGGCCGCGCCTTGCAGGCCGCTCCGCAGAAGGCGTGGGGCGGCAAGGCGGCGAATGTCGCCGCCGCACAGGCTGCCTTCGCCCATCGCGCCCACATGAACCATCTGGCAGCGCTTGGACAATGGCAGCCGACCCTTGAGCAAGCCGCCTGACTGAATTCAGGTTGCGTTCCTCCGACCCGGGCCATGTGCCCGGGTTTGTTTGAAAGCAGCAAGGTCTGCAATTTCCTGCAACTGAAATGCAGCTCTGTGTCGGCATTCCTCGCTGCCGATCGTCCTCCGTGAAAAGAGGAGCAGACCTATGCCAAACAACAAGACCGTATCGCAGGAAAAATGGTTTCAGGCGCACAAGGCGCATCTGGCGCGCGAAAAGGAATTGACGCGCTTTCGCGACCGCGTCGCCGCCGAACGCCGCGAATTGCCGTGGCTGAAGATCCGCAAGGACTATGTCTTCGAGACCGAGCAAGGGCCAAAGAAACTGCCCGACCTGTTCGGCGGCAACAGCCAGCTGATCGTCTACCATTTCATGTTCGGGCCGGGCGCCGATTATCGCTGCGAAGGCTGCTCATTTCTTGCCGACCACATCGACGGCGCCAACCAGCATCTCAGGCATCACGATGTCTCACTTGTCGTGGTAGCGCGCGCGCCACTGGCTGAATTGCTGCCCTACAAGCAGCGCATGGGCTGGAAATTCGACTGGGTGTCGTCCTACGCCTCGGACTTCAACTTCGACATGCAGGTGTCATTCACCGACAAGCAGATCGCGGCCGGCGACACCACCTACAATTTCGAGCAGTGCGCGCTGAGATCGAAAGACCTTCCCGGCACCAGCGTGTTCTATCGCGACGAGAAAGGCGACATCTTCCTGACTTTTATCTCGCGCTCCAGAGGCGGCGATCCGCTGATCGGCGCCTATCACTATCTCGACCTGACGCCGAAGGGTCGCAACGAAACCGGTCCCCACCATAGCCTGGTGGACTGGGTGCGGCTGCACGACGAATATGCGGATACGCCCGAGATGCAGGACAGCTGCTGCCATTGACGACGGGCGGTCACCCAAGGTCTTTCGCCTTCGGCCCGACATGCGCTAAGTGCTGTTCGCTATGCCCTAAAAGGGACTTGCCATGCGGCGCTTTCCGACCCTTCTCACCTGGCTCGCCTTTCCGGTTTATGTCTGGCAAGGACTTGGCGTGCGTCGCCGCACCGCCCGCATGCTGCCGGCACAAGGTCCGGTCATGCACGAGATATCTGGCCTGGCGCCAGCAATCTCGGTTCTGGTGCTTGGCGATTCCTCCGCCGCCTCGGTCGGCATCGGCAATTCCGAAAACGGATTGGCCGCGCAACTGGCAGTTCTGATTGCGCAACGCACCGGCCGCACCGTGCGCTGGCGGGCGGCCGGCTTCAACTCGGCAACCTCTGGCCAGATCCGCGATCATGTGCTGCCCAATCTATCGGCCGATCCGTGGACGCATATCGTGCTGGCCGTCGGTACCAACGACACCAAGAATTTTCATTCGGTACCGCGCTTCAAGCGCGAGTTTGGTGGCCTGCTCTACGCGCTGCGCGCCAAATGGCCGGAAGCGCGCGTGGTGTGGTCGCCGGTGCTGGAGTTCACCCGGGCTCCGGCAATGCCGCCATTGCTCGGCAAGATCCTCGAAATCCGCGCCGTCGAGGTGAACCGGATGGGCGAGCGCCTTTGCCTCGAACGCGGCGCCATACCGGCGCCCCGGCTGCCGATCACGGATGCCGATGCCGGCTTCGCATCGGATGGATTTCACGCTTCGGAAGCCGGCTACCGAGCCTGGGCGGAACATCTGGTCAGCCTGGTGCTCGCCAACGAACCGGGCGTCGCGTAGCGGGCCGCCCGCACTAAAGCGCGTCGCATTCGATTGGCCTCATCCGACGCGCTTCAGGTTCTTGTTTTTATGCATGTCGTTGTCGCAAAACCGCTGCACACTTTTGCGCGACATGCATTACGTCCAGTGCCCGAGCACCGCCGTAATCGAAATCGCCGCCATCGCCAGCAGCGCCAGCTTCCAGAAATCGCTGCGCCGCTTCAGCCCGGGCCAGCCGAGCGGCTTGATGAGCTGGATGACCATCATGAAGATGATGACGAGCGCGAGAAGTTTCGACATGCAGCCTTTGATCAGCATCGCGGCTGGCTGTCAAAGCGGCTCCGGGATCGCCGGCTTCCACTGCGGCAAGCCTCTTTTCAGCACTGCCTTGTCACTTCGATGGATAAATCGGAACGCCGGTCATGAGAGCCGCACCCTCCTGACAGACTGCTGTCAGCAGGGGTGTGCGATAGTGCCTGCATCGAAAGAGAGGAGACCAGCCATGAACGGTATTACCATTCTGCGTAGCGTGCAGCACTATGTCGGCAAGATCCGGACGATCCGCAATGAGATCCGCACCCAGCGATTCATGAACACCCTGCCGGCGGACATCCGCAAGGATATTGGTTGGCCGGACATGTATGGCGACCGCCGCAATGGCGGCAATTGAGGCAAGCTTTCTGCGTGGCGTTTGGATGCGACCTGGCGACGAGCTGAAATGGGCATGCTGAAGCCTCCTGACAGTATGGTGTCAGGAGGCTCGTGCCATAGTGCGATGGCCGCCGGAGCCGGATGGCCGAGAGGACGATCGATGAAAAGCTGGAACGACAGGCTGAACACGCCTGGCATCAACGGCATAACACCGTCGCCACGCACCATCGGCGACGTCATCGAAGGCCAGCCGATGCTGGTTCCTACAGCTCGCCAGGTCCATGCATTCATCCGCTCCATCCCCGAAGGCATGGACATGAATGTCCGCGCTTTGCGCACCGCTCTCGCCATCGAGCACGGTGCCGAGATGACATGTCCGGTCACCATCGGCTATCATCTGCGCACCGTCGCCGAGGCCGCCAACGAGGATCTTGAGCGTGGTATGGCGCTGGGCGACGTTGCGCCGTTCTGGCGGGTGGTCGGCGCAAGCACGCCGACAACGAGTAAACTGTCCTTCGGCGCGGCCTTCGTCGCCGCGCAGCGCAAGCGCGAAGGGCTGGAACGATAGACGCCGAGGGACCATACGATGCGCCGCGCCGACAGGCTCTTCCAGATCGTGCAGCATCTGCGTGGTGGTCGTCTGGTCACCGCCCAGAAGCTGGGCACGTGGCTCGAGGTTTCCGAGCGGACGATCTATCGCGACATCGCCGATCTGCAGTCGACCGGCGTGCCGATCGACGGCGAGGCCGGTGTCGGCTACATGATGAGGGAGGGTTTCGACCTTCCGCCGCTGATGTTCACGCGTGACGAGATCGTCGCGCTGGTCGCCGGCGCCCGCATGGTGCGCGCCTTTGGCGGCGCGGCCATGGCGCGAGCCGCCGACGAGGCGCTGGTCAAGATAGGCGCCGTGTTGCCCGACGCCGAAAAGGACCGCATCGCCCGTACCGAGATCCACACGCCGATGTGGGTGGTAAGCGATGCCGCCCGCGAAGCCATCGACCTGATCGAGCGGTCCATCGAGAAACGTCAGGTGCTGACCATCGACTATTCGGATGAGGCCGGCCGCAGCACCGCGCGCGACATCCGCCCGCTCGGCCTGTGGTTCTGGGGCAAGGTGTGGACCTTGGTCGCCTGGTGTGAGATGCGCGGCGATTTCCGCGCCTTCCGCATCGACCGCATCGCCACGGTGGTCATCGCCGGCCGCACCTTCAAGCCGGAGCGCGGCAAGCAGCTCGCCGATTTCTATCGAGCGGTGGAGCGCAGCGAGGATTACGGCATAGCGCCGGACCGGGCGGCGCGAAGCTGACACGGAAGATCACAAAAAAGCCCGCTTGAAAGCGGGCTTTTTGTTTTGGATGCCAGACCTATTCCTCTTCGTCGGCGTCCTTGTCCTTCGACTTCAGCGCCGAAAGCTTGGCGAAGACGGCGTTGGCGTCAAGTTCGCGGTCCTCGTCCTTCGGCTTTTCGGGCGCTGGCACCAGCCGTTCGGTCAAGGCGGCCGGCAGCAGCGTATCGCCGACCGGCTGCGCCTGCTCGCGGCCGCGCGAGGCGCGGTTGATTTCCATATCGAGGTCGATCTGCGACGTCAGGCCGAGCGTCACCGGATCCATCGGCTGGAGATTGGCGGAGTTCCAGTGCTTTCTGTCGCGAATCTGGTCGATCGTCGACTTCGTTGTGCCGACAAGGCGGGCAATCTGCGCATCCTTGAGCTCGGGATGGTTGCGCACCAGCCAGAGGATGGCGTTGGGCCGATCCTGGCGCTTCGACAGCGGCGTGTAGCGCGGACCCTTGCGTTTGGATTCCGGCACCCGCACCTTGGGATCGGAGAGCTTCAGCCGGTGGTTCGAGTCCTTCTCCGCGCGCGCGATCTCGTCGCGAGTGAGCTGGCCGGTCATGATCGGGTCCATGCCCTTGATGCCTTGCGCCGACTCGCCGTCGGCGATAGCCTTGACCTCAAGCGGATGCAGTCCGCAGAACTGCGCGATCTGCTCGAAGGAAAGCGCTGTGTTGTCAACCAGCCAGACGGCGGTCGCCTTTGGCATCAGCAGCGTATTGGCCATTACAAAAATCCTTCTCGTTCGCCCGCGTTCCCGCGCGGGCGGTGGTTTAGAGCCACCAAAATGGGAAAATCGCGGTCTATATAACCGCTCGCTCGCCGTTTCGCAATGTTTTTGGCAGGCGCGCGTCAAGGACGGCACGGCAGCGCGACCAGCAGACCGCGAAGGGTCGGCAGATGACGCCATGCAGTCGAAACCTTCAAAAAGACAAAGCCCGCCAGACCAAGGTCGGGCGGGCTCGGAACCGGCGACGGAAATCCGTCTGCTGCGGCTCTGGCTTCTAAAGCTTGATCCCGAACCGCGGCTCGGCGTTGCCGAAAAGCGGCGCCTGGTCTTCGAGCGGGATCGTGCTCGAGATCACAGCCCTTTGCGGGCGATTCTCTCGATGTCGCCGCGGTTGATGCCGAGGTCGTTGAGCTGACGAGCATTCAGCCGGTTCAGTTCGCGCACGGTTTCGTTGTACATGCGCCAGTTACGGAAAGCGCGGATCGGGTTCATGATAGTCCTCCATCGTTTTGATGCCGCGTAAATAGGCATCGGCGATGAAAAATTGAACAGACGCTTTTGCATGGCCGCAATGCGTTTGTTGCATTGCACCATTAAGCTTTCGTTCAGCCTGTTTGCGGGCCGTCAGGCGACATCGAGCACAATCTTGCCGATGTGCTCACCCTCCTCCATCCGCTCATGCGCCCGCCACGCTTCCTTGAGCGGGAAGATCGTATCCATCACCGGCGCAACCTTGCGCGTGCCGAGCAGCGGCCAAACCTGCGCCTCGAGCGCAGCCGCAACTGCCGCCTTGAACTCCACGGTGCGTGGCCTGAGCAGCGATCCTGTGTGCACGAGCCGCTTGGCCATGATCTTGAAGAAATCGGCGCTCGCCACTGCCCCGCCCTGCGTCGCGATCTGGACGATGCGGCCTTCCATGGCTGCAGCCTCATAGTTTCGCGCCACATAGTCGCCGCCGACCATGTCGAGGATGACATTGGCACCCTTGCCGCCGGTTGCCTCCTTGACTGCGGCGACGAAGTCCTCCTCGCGATAGTTGATCGCCCGGTCGGCGCCGAGCTTGAGGCAGGCGTCGCATTTCTCCTTGCTGCCGGCGGTGGTGACGACATAGGCGCCGAAAGCGGCAGCAAGCTGGATCGCCGTGGTGCCGATACCCGACGAGCCGCCATGCACGAGCAGTGTCTCGCCGCTCTTCAGGCCGCCGCGCTCGAAGACATTGTGCCAAACAGTGAAGTAGTTTTCCGGCAGCGCCGCCGCTTCGGTGTAGGTAAAGCCGGCGGGCAGCGGCAGCACGCTGCCGGCGTGCACTCTGACATATTCGGCATAGCCGCCGCCCGCCGTCAGCGCACAGACCCGGTCGCCGACGCGCCAGCGCGATATCTCGTCACCAAGGGCAGCTACTTCGCCTGCCGCCTCCAGCCCCGGCAGATCCGACGCTCCCGGCGGTGGCGGATAGGCGCCCTTGCGCTGTTGCACGTCCGGCCGGTTGACGCCGGCGGCCCGCACCCGGATCAGGATCTCGCCGGAACCGGGAACCGGTACGTCGCGGGTTTCCGGTTTCAGCACTCGCGGCCCGCCCGGTTCCGATATGGCGATCGCCATCATCTTCGCCGGAATTTTCTGTGCGTTCGCCATGAATTTTCCCGTCGTGCTCCGCCGGTTTCTCGTGCCAGCTCTTGCCCGCCATTTGCATCCATACCCTTGCCCTATGTATGCTCATTGGCAAATCAGGCAAATGGGCAATCACGGAGGAGCGACGATGGCGATCTTCGACGACGAACCCAAGAAGAAAGCGCGCCCGCACGAGATCGGGCAGGATCTGTCGCTGCTTTCTGTCGATGAATTGTCCGAACGGATCGGCATCCTGCGCGACGAGATCGCCCGGCTGGAAGCCGAGCTCAAGACCAAGGGCTCGACCAAGTCGGCGGCAGAGGCGCTGTTTCGCCGCGGGTAGTTACTGCGGGCAATTCCAAAAGCTCGGGCACGCCGCCGAAAAGCCCGAATGCCGCTGTCTCCAGACTTGTGCCCTAAACCCCAGCCGGATTGAAAAATGTTCGCAAGCTACAGACCGATCCTCTCGCTGCTGCGCGGCACCGCGTTCCTGTTGGCGGCATCTGGACTGCACGGTCTGCTATTGCCGCTGCGCGGCCAGGTGGAGGGCTTCTCGACGGCATCGCTCGGCCTGATGGGCACGGCTTGGGCCGGCGGCTTCGTCACCGGCTGCTTCTTTGCGCCACGCATCGTGCGCCGCGCCGGTCATGTCAGGGCTTTCGGCGCCTTTGCCGCATCGGGAGCGATCGTCGCACTGCTCACCGGCCTGATCATCGACGAATATACCTGGATCCTGCTGCGCGCCTTCACCGGCTTCACCATGGCCGGCGCCTTCATGGTCATCGAAAGCTGGCTCAACGAGAAGGCCACCAACGAAAACCGCGGCACCGTCTTCGGCCTCTACATGATGGTCACCTATGCCTCGATCATGGGCGGTCAGATGATCGTTGCCGGCGGCGATGTGAGATCGGCGTCGCTGTTCATGATCACCGGCATTCTGTTCTGCCTGTCGCTGATCCCGACAGCGGTCTCGACGGCGTCTCACCCCAAGCCGCTGCAGGACGTGTCGCTTGACGTCAAGGGGCTCTACGTCAATTCGCCGGTGTCGGCGATCGCTTGCGTGCTGATCGGCATCGCCAACGGCGCCTGGGGTACACTTGGTGCCGTCTATGGAGCGCGCATCGGCATCTCGACAGCCGAGATCGCGCTGATGATGAGCCTCGTGGTCATCGCCGGCGCCGCCATGCAGCTTCCGGCCGGGCGGCTCTCCGACATGACGGACCGTCGTTTCGTGTTGGCGGGCGCGGCCTGCGGCGCTGCGCTGTTTGCCATCGCCATCTTCCTGTTCGAACCGCGCTCCGGCGTCTTCGTCATCGTCTGCACAGCCGCCTACGGCGCCTTCGCCTACACGCTCTATTCGATCGCGGTGGCGCATGCCAATGACCATGCGCGATCGGAGGACTTCGTCAAAGTGTCGGGCGGCCTGCTGCTGCTTTATGGCTTCGGCACGATGATCGGTCCGCTGGTGGCCGCCGGCCTGATGGGCTGGATGCGCCCTGAGGGGCTGTTCCTGGCCACTGCGCTCGCGCATCTCAGTCTGGCTGGCTATACGCTGCTGCGCATCAGCCGTCGCGCGCCGGTGCCGATCGAAGGCCGCGATGCCTTCAAGACCCAGCCGGCCGATCGTTCGGTGACGCCGGAAGCGTTGCGGCTCGACCCGCGCAGAAAAGCTGAAGCCGACAGTTGAGATTCGAGGCGCTTTGCCCCACAAATAAGGCATGATGCTTTCCGACGCCTTCATGGCGATTGCCGATCCCAACCGGCGCCATCTCTTGGAAGAGCTCCGGCGCGGACCGAAGACCGTCAACGAATTGGCATCCGGCTTGCCGGTGTCCCGCCCGGCCGTTTCGCAGCACCTGAAGGTGCTGCTTGATGCGGGGTTGGTCAACGCCAAGCCGGAAGGCACCAGGCGCGTCTATACGGTCAGCAATGCCGGCTTCCTGAAGCTCAACATCTGGCTTGACCAGTTCTGGGATGCGGAGCAGCTCGGTTCACCCGGAAGCTGAGAGGCATCGTCAGCGCGTCGAGCAACTATGCAGCATCGAGCCTAGAGCAATTCCAGGAAAAGTGTGAAACGGTTTTCCGTCCGGAATTGCGCAAAAACAAAGAGATAGAGCGGTTCGGCGTTTCCGTGAAACGATAAACCACTCTAGCCATTGTTGTAGGGGAAGAGCTTGAAATACGGCTGTGCTTCCTCGATCACACGGGCAACCGAGGGGCGTTGCAGCAATCGGTCGTGATAGCGCCTGACCGCAGGATATTCGTCTCCGAACGGCTCGACCTTGTTGGCGTAGAACAGCGCGGGGGCGGCAGCGCAGTCGGCCATGGTGAAGCTCGCACCCACCGTCCATGTCCTCGACCGCATGTCCTGTTCAATGATGGCGTAGGAGCTGCGCAGCTGGGCGCGGGCCTGCTCGACGCCGAACGGATCGGTCTTGCCCTCCGGCCGCAGCCGGTCGCCAACGATCTTCTGCATCGGTTCCTGGACGTAGAAGTCATAGAAGCGGTCGGCGAGCCGGGTCTGGCGAGCGAGATCGAGATCGGCGGGGATCAGTTCGACCGGCCCAGGATAATACGCGTTGAGATATTCGATGACGATCGTCGATTCCGGCACGGTCCGGTCAAGCGCTTCATCGCGCAGCACCGGCATCTTGCCGAGCGGCCACAATTTCAGAAACGCCGCCCGCGATTGTTCATTGCCGAGATCGACAACGACGGATGTGAATGGCGTGCCGTTCTCATAGAGCGCGATCAGCGGCTTCCAGCAGAAGGAGGCCAGTGGATGAAGGTGCATAATCAGGGACATTTTTGCTCCTATCTTTGGTGCTTCGTCTCGCGGGCATCCGGTGTCAAGGTTCGGCCCGCTGCTACGTGGCCCGGCTGTGGGCGACGATCGCATCGATGATCGCGGCCCAGTCGTCGGGATGCAGCTCGTGGCCGCCGCCCTCGATCCGGAGCAACCTTGCACCGGCGACCGCGTCGGCAAGAGCGGCGCCATGCTCGACTGGAAAGATGGGATCGTCGGTGCCGTGGATAACGAGGAGCGGGATTTTCATGTTGCGCAGCCGACCCGTCCAGTGCTCGCCGCTCCCATCTTCGCCACTCTTGAGCATGAAATGATTGGTCGCACTTAGAAAACCGCCGGACCGGTCATAATCCTGTTCGACGAAAGCCCGTGTTCGCTGCTCGTCGAAAGAGTGCGCCGCACCGGTGAGCGCATGCGCGTCCTTGACGATGAAATCGACCACTTGGCCCCGGTCCGCCCAGTCGACCTTGGCGCCTTCAGCCGAGTGGTTCCTATAGGCCTCGGTGGTTCCGGGCAGATGCGAAGTATCGATGCCCAGGGGCGAGCTGCTGATCACCGTCAGCGAAGTGACACGCGCCGGGTATTTCAACGCAACAAGCTGCGCGATCATGCCGCCCATCGACATGCCGACCACGTGCGCCTTTCGGATTCCATGGTCGTCAAGGACGCGGATAGCATCGTCCGCCATGTCGTCAAATGTATAAGGCGGCTCGCCCGGCGCGTACTTGGTCGAACGGCCGGTATCGCGATTGTCATAGCGGATCACGAAGCGACCCTCGCCGGCCAGCTTCCGGCAAAACGCTTCGGGCCACCAAAGCATGGAAGCCATCGCGCCCATGATCAACAACACCGCAGGATGGGCCGGATCGCCGAACGTCTGGGATGCGATTTCGGGGTGTTCGGCGTTTTTCATGGCTTTCCTCCCTGGGCTTCCAATCCGATTGCATTTTGCAATCAGTTGTACGATATTAAAACCGATACGATAATGCAACCGGTTTTGGAGATTCGCATGAACATCGATCGTCGGTCCGGATGCCCCATCAACCTGTCGCTCGAAGTGTTCGGTGACCGGTGGAGCCTGATCATCCTTCGCGACATCATCTTCGGCGGCAGACGCCACTTTCGCGAACTGCTCAACGGCTCGGTGGAGGGCATCGCCTCCAACATCCTCGCCGACCGGCTGAAGAGGCTGAAGGAGCTCGGCATGCTGACCAAGGCGGACGATCCCTCCCATAAGCAAAAAGCGATCTACAGCCTGACCGAAATGGCGATTACGCTGGTGCCGATCCTGGCGCATCTCGGCGCCTGGGGTCGCGTCTGGCTGCCGGTCAGCGAAGAGCTCTCTATCCGTGCCGAGCTTCTGGAAAAAGCCGGCCCGCCGATGTGGGACAAGTTCATGAACGAGTTGCGCCACGAGCATCTGGGTGCGTCTCCCGCCCCATCTGGACCCACCGTCCGCGAGACTTTGCAGGCCGGATACGATGCGGTCGTCGCCCGCAAGGCGGAGCGCGTCGGCTGCGACCCGGCGCCATGACCAACTTATTTTCCCAATTGCGGGCTGGCTCTGCTATCAAGGGACTGAAGATAATTTACGGATTGGATAACGCTCTTGGTCGAGAACTCTAAGGACACTGCCCGTGCGCGGGCCGATTTGCGTTTCAAGAAACAGGAAGAGGCAGCCACGGTTCGCCAGAAGGCGATGGCGGAATATGTCGCCGAGAGCGACGCTCGCCAGGCCAAGACCAACAAGCTGCGGGCGCTGCGCCTCGCCAAGGAAGCGGAAGACCTGGCCAATGCGCCTCCGGCCCCGGTGAAGAAGCCTCGGGCCAAGAAGAAATAGGCCGGCGCTCCCAGAATCCATGCTTCCTTTCGCACGCGAAACAGTTCACTCGGAGTCTGTTCTGCCGGTTGATAACTGGCGCGTTCAGGAGACGGCCATGACCGCACTGACGCTCGACAAAGCCCTTGAAATCATCGCCGCCGCCGTTGCCAAGGGTGCCTAGCTCAAGCTCAGGCCGCTTGGCGTCTCGGTGCTCGACGCCGGCGCCTATCTGGTCGCGTTCCAGCGTCAGGACGGCGTCTCGTTCGTGCGTCCGCAAATGTCGGCCGGCAAGGCCTATGGCGCGCTCGCTATCGGCATGGGCTCGCGCCGGGTGGAAGCTTTCGCCAAGGAGCGCCCGCATCTGATCGCCGGCGTCTCCGACGTGTCGGGCGCGCGGCGTGCTGATCCGCGACAACGCCGGCACGATCATCGGCGCCGTCGGTATTTCCGGCGACACGTTCGACAATGATGAAACGGCAGCCATCGCCGGCTCGAGGCGGCTGGCTTCACCGCTGACCCGGGCTGAGCCGGGATCCTTAATTCATATTGATGTCGCGGGTGGCCGACCGCATCGACACCGAAAAGCCGGCCAGCACGTCGATCAGCGCTATGACCATCAGTGTGAAGAAGACGGAATGGGCGGCGCCCTTCACCAGCAGGAACTCGACCAGATAGGCCACAAAGACGAAGGTCGACAAAAGATGGTCCATGATCGAGGCACTTGTCGTGCGCGTCGACTTCACCACTTCTACGAACAAGAAGATCAGTGCGATCAGCACGATGAGGTCGCCGAGGGTCATCGAGAACACGCCACCCGACATCATCCGGACCGAAAACATTTCGGTGGCCCACGGATCGTCGCCGCTGCCGAATATTCCCAGAAGCCCAAGATTGTAGAGGATGAAAGGCACGATCAGCAGCGGGATGGCACCGAACATGTGGCGGCTCCGGTTGGACTGATCTTTGTAGAGTGCGCCCGGCGTTCGCCGTCAAGAATTTTCGTGCGGCCGATAAACACGGACAAAGACGGCGTGAAACAACAATGTCAGGCCCGGCTGATACGATCAGTTGCCGCAAACGCAAAAAGACCGGCCAATGGCCGGTCGTTTCGCAACCCAATAAACCGTCGAAAGCTCTATCAGCTTTCCTTCGGCTCCAGAACCTGGCGACCGCGATACATGCCGGTCTTCAGGTCGATATGGTGCGGACGGCGCATCTCGCCGGAGTTCTTGTCCTCGACATAGGTCGGGGCCTTCAGTGCGTCGGCAGAACGGCGCATGCCGCGCTTCGACGGAGAGGTTTTTCGTTTCGGAACGGCCATGGATATGCTCCACTACATGGTCAAAACGCCCCGGCGGCCCTCGTGAAAGGGCCACATCAGGGGCCGGAATCTGAGAAAGTCGGGTGCCTATACACGCCCGACGGCGTTTTGGCCAGCGTCGCCGTGTTTTTTTTTGACACTATCGCAGGCAACCGACATAGGCGCCGGCGCGGCCGGCGCGCCGTTCGATCAACGCGGCAAGCCGCCTCAGTCCCGGCCCGGGCTTCGCCGGATTGCGCACGATCGGATTCGGCAAGGTGACGGCAAGCAGCGCTGCCTGCCGGCGCGACAGCTGTTTTGCCGAGACGCCGAAATGATGCTGGGCGGCGGCCTCGATACCGTAGATGCCCGGTCCCCATTCGGCGATGTTGAGGTAGATCTCCATGATCCGCCGTTTCGACAGCACCGCATCGAAATAGACGGCCAGCGGCAGTTCCACGACCTTACGGACCGAGCCCAACGGCCGCGACCATAGATAAAGATTCTTTACCGTCTGCATGGTGATGGTCGAGGCGCCACGTGTCATCTCGCCGGCGAGCGCATCGTCGACGACGCCGCGCAACTCGCCCAGATCGACGCCGCGATGGAAACAGAACTGCCCGTCCTCCGACATGATGACCGAATATGCCAGCACCGGCGCCACATCGTCGATGGAAACCCAGCGCCGATCGTAGCCAGAAAACGTCGCCAGGTCCTTCAGCATCAATGTCGACACCGGATGCACGAATGTCGGCAGGTACAGGAAGGTCAGCACCACCGGCACCAGCGCCAGCACGACGGCGACGGCGATGCCGCGCCGGACCCAGCGTTGAAGACCGATGCGGCTGCCGCGTCTCGGTCTCGCCATGTCCAACCCTTCGGTTTCGTGATCGACGATCGGTTCCGCCAAGCCACCCAGTCCGCGCTACTCCCTGCCCCCGGCATAATGGCGCTTGGCTTCTTGCGCAACGTCTGAGTGTCGGCTACCGCTCCCGACCATGACGAAAGACGACCAAATGGCGTTCGAAGCTGCACTTATTGCCCGGGCAGTTCCGCTCGAGGCGCTGCTGAGGCGGTTGCTCGACGGACGGACGCTTTCGGGCGAGGTCGCGCGGCCCGAACGCCTGATGGCGGCAATGCGACATGGCGTGCTGAACGGCGGCAAACGACTGCGTCCCTTCCTGGTCATGGAAAGTGCTGCACTGTTTTCAGCCGACGGCGAGGCGGCGCTGCGCGTCGCGGCGGCGCTCGAATGCGTGCACTGCTATTCGCTCATCCATGACGATCTGCCGGCCATGGACGACGATGATTTGCGCCGCGGCCAGCCGACCGTGCACAGGGCTTTCGATGAGGCAACCGCCATTCTTGCGGGCGACGCCTTGCTGACACTTGCCTTCGACATCCTTGCCGACGAGGCGACAATGCTGCCGGCCGAGCGCAGGGCAACGCTGGTGCTGGCACTGGCCCGCGCCGCCGGGGCGGGAAGCATGGTCGGCGGCCAGATGCTCGATCTCGAAGCCGAACAAAGCCGGCCGGACGAGGCCGGCATCATCCGGCTTCAGGCGATGAAAACCGGTGCGCTGATCCGCTTTGCCTGCGAAGCGGGCGCTATCCTTGCCGGCGCGCCGTCGGGCGACCGCGAGAGGCTGGCCGAGTTCGGCTCGGCGATCGGGCTTGCCTTTCAGCTTGCCGACGATCTGCTCGACCTGACCGCCGACGCGCATCAGATGGGCAAGGCGACCGGCAAGGATGCCGCGGCCGGCAAGGCGACGCTGGTCGCGCTGCACGGACCGGACTGGGCGCGGGGCCAGCTCCATGGCCTCGTTGACCAGGCTCATGCGTTGCTCGAACCTTTTGGCGAGCAAGCTGCGCTTCTGAAACAAGCGGCGCAGTTCGTAGCGGCCCGCAACAATTAAGCGCGCCCCTATGGCGCGCCGGAGAATTGGCGACTGATCGGCCGAACGTCCTCGCAACCGGCCGATCGGGATCATTTCCGGCGATGTCGGAACACATGGACGCGCCACACCAGTTGCTGAGCCATTCTTCAGCCTCGCGGCAGGGTTCCGCGGCTCGGGTGGACAGCGGTCAGCCTTCGCCAGTTGTCTTTTCCACCACGGGCTGCGGAACCGTTTCCATCTCGGCCGCCGCCTCGACCGCTCGCGCCTCGGCCGGCTTGCGCCGGTTGCGGATGAAGGCGGCGATGCGGTCGCGGATTTCGCCGGCACTGAGAAACACCGGAACGCGCGCCACCGGCGCGGTCGGCTCAAAGGACAGGCCAAGGCCGGTGATCCTGCCCTTGTCGTCGACGTCGCGGACGATCAGCTCGATCGGACCGAGCAGCACGCGGTCGGCATATTCGGCGTGGCCGCCGAGCCGCGTAGTGACCAGGTCGCCAATGCTGAGCTTGCGTTCCGCTTCGGTCAGGCCCGGCGCGTAGGCGGTTTCCAGTTCCTCGGCGGGGCGTGACGGATCGACGGCGAAGGCGCCGAAGAAATCCGCGTCCTCGGGATCGACCACGGCACGGCTGGCGAACAGCTTGTCGAGCAGGCGCGGATAGCGGTCCGGCACGAAGATGTAGACATGGTCGCCGGCCGCGAGCCGGCCCATATCCTGGAAGCGCATCGAGCGTCCGTCGCGCAGCACCAGCGACGGCCGCGCCCAGCGCGGAATGCGTTCGCCGCGCGCCACCGGGCTGCCAGGTGACACGCGGTAGGCGAGAAGCTCATGATGGGCGGAGCCCGGCAGTTCCAATTCGACCTTGTCGAGCGGTCCCAGGCGGGCCGGCACGATAAGGCCGAGACGGCGCGCCAGCGGCCCGACGGTCCATCCCTGGATGATCAGCGAGACCAGCACGATGATGAAGGCAGTGTTGAAGATGAGGCGGCCGTTCTCAAGACCGCCGAGCAGCGGCGTGATGGCAAGCAGGATCGACACGGCACCGCGCAGGCCAACCCACGAGACGAAGGCGACTTCCGGGCGTGGCAGACGGAACGGCACCAGGCAGAGCCAGACGGCGATTGGCCGTGCCACAAATACCAGGAACAGGCCGAGCAGCACTGCCGGCACCAGGATCGCCGGAAATTGTGAAGGCGTCGCGAACAGGCCGAGGATCAGGAACATGATGATCTGCGCCAGCCACGACATGCCGTCCTGGAAGCGCTTGAGGATGGTCACGGCCCGGATATCGGAATTGCCGGCAATCAGGCCTGCGAGATAGACCGCCAGGAAGCCGGAGCCGCCGACGGCACCGGCGGCAGCGAACACCATAAGCGACAGCGTCAGCACGAAGATCGGCAGCAGGCCGTGATCGAGATTGAGGCGATCGACAAGGCGCACAATGGCCATGCCGCCGAGAATGCCGATGACCGCGCCGAGCCCCATGTTGACAAGGAAGCCGACGGCAAGATCGGTGACCAGCACCTTGGCCTCGGGGTGGGTATTGCCGGCGATGACCTCGACCAGCGTGATGGTCAGGAAGATGGCGATCGGGTCATTTGTGCCGGATTCCACCTCGAGCGTGGACCGCACGCGCTCGCGCAAATTGATCTCGCCGGCGCGCAGCAGGAAGAACACCGCCGCGGCGTCGGTCGAGGCGACGGCGGCACCGAGCAGGAAGGATTCCAGCCAGGTCAGGTCGAGCAGATAATAGGCGGCGGCGCCGAAGAGCCCGGTGGTCAAAAGGACGCCGAATGTGGCCAGCGACAGCGCCGGCCCGGCCGCCTGCCGCAAGGCGTTGAGCGGCGTGCCGAAGCCGGAATCGAAAAGGATGACCGCCAGCGCCAATGAGCCGGCAAAATAAGCAACTCGGGCATTGTCGAAATGGATGCCGAGACCGTCGGTTCCGGTGGCGAGGCCGATGCAGAGAAACAGCAGCAGGAGAGGGGCGCCGAAACGGAAGGCGATCAGGCTTGAAAACGCGGCGGCAACGACAAGTGCTGCGCCAACGAGCGTCACAAGATAGATACCATGCTCCATTCGTTGGTCGCCCCTAGTCGATATGCTACGGCATCACGGGAGAGTGGGGCGAAGACATGGCCGCTGCAAGGCAGCAGCGTGGCTTTTTGCCCCACGCTGCCGATCGTCGAAAGTTTTGGCACCCCCGAGCAGCGGAGCGTGCCTCGGCGGTTCGTGCTGCAATGAAAAACGCCCGGACTGAGCCGGGCGTCTCCAAGTCGAGAAGCTGGCTCTGCGATCAGGCGATGGTCTTGCCGAAGGCGACGGCGGTATCGCCCATGCGGTTGGAAAAGCCCCACTCATTGTCGTACCACGACAGCACCGAAACGAAGTTGCCGTCCATGACCTTGGTCTGGTCGAGCGCCACGATCGAGGAATGCGGATCATGGTTGAAGTCGATCGAAACATTGGGGTGACGGGTAACGGCGAGGATGCCCTTCAGCTTGCCGTTCGAGGCGGCGATCACCGCGTCATTGATCTTCTGGACGGTGGTCGGCCGTTTGGCGATAAACTTGAAATCGACGAGCGAGACGTTCGGGGTCGGCACGCGGATGGAGATGCCGTCGAGCTTGCCCTTGAGTTCGGGCAGTACCAGGCCAATGGCCTTGGCAGCACCGGTCGAGGTCGGAATCTGCGACAGCGCGGCGGCGCGGGCGCGGTAGAGGTCCTTGTGCATGGTGTCCAGCGTCGGCTGGTCGCCGGTGTAGGAATGGATCGTCGTCATCATGCCCTTCTCGATGCCGACCGCCTCATCCAGCACGGCCGCCAGCGGCGCCAGGCAGTTGGTGGTGCAGGAGGCGTTCGAGATGACGATGTGGTCCTTGGTCAGCTTGTCGTGATTGATGCCATAGACGACGGTGAGATCGGCGCCCTCTGCCGGAGCGGAGACGAGAACGCGCTTGGCACCGGCGGTCAGATGGGCGACGGCCTTGTCGCGGGCGGTGAAGATGCCGGTGCATTCGAGCGCGATGTCGATGCCAAGCTCCTTCCAGGGCAGTTGCGTCGGATCCTTGATCGCGGTGACCTTGAATTTTTCCTTGCCGACGATGATCTGGTCGCCGTCAACCGTCACCTCATGCGGAAAGCGGCCATGCACGCTGTCGAAGCGCAGCAGATGCGCGTTGGTCTCGACCGGGCCGAGATCGTTGACCGCGACGACGTCGATATCCTTGCGGCCGGATTCATGGATGGCGCGCAGGATGTTGCGGCCGATGCGGCCGAATCCGTTGATGGCAACTCTGACGGTCATTGTTCTCTCCCTGGGAGTTGGAGGCCGAAGATCAAGTCCGCAGCTTCATAACGGCGGACGGGCAAAGAATCCAGCCGCCGAGGCGTGGATTTAAATCGATTAGTGCTCCACCGCCCGGCAAAACCGCTATGCCAGCCTTTGCCGGGCGAGGCTCACTTTCATTTGCCATGCAGACGGGCTTCCGCCGCCTTCACCGTTGCCTCGGCTGTGATGCCGAAATGCGGGTAGAGCTGTTCGATGGTGCCGGAGGCGCCGAAGCCGGTCATGCCGACAAAGATGCCGTCGGTGCCGATGAAGTGATCCCAGCCCTGACGGATGCCGGCTTCGATGGCAATCTTGAGCGGCGCATTGCCGATCGTCCTGCTGCGATAGTCGGCGCTCTGCTTGTCGAACAATTCGAAACACGGCACCGAGACGACGCGGGTCGCGTGGCCGTGCTTTTCCAAGGCCTCGCGGGCGGCCAGCGCGATCTCGACCTCGGAGCCCGACGCGAAGATCGTCACCGCCGCCTCGCCACTGGCGGCGGCAAGTTCATAGGCGCCGCGGCTGGAGAGGTTTTCCGCAACGAAGTCGTTGCGTACCGTCGGCAGGTTCTGCCGGGTCAGCGCCAATGTCGAAGGCGTCTTTTCCGACTCAATGGCCAACTGCCAGCATTCCGCGGTTTCCACCGCATCGGCGGGGCGGAAGACATTGTGGTTCGGAATGGCGCGAAGTGCTGCCAGATGCTCGACCGGCTGATGGGTCGGGCCGTCTTCGCCAAGGCCGATGGAATCATGGGTCATGACGAAGATCGAGCGGATGCCCATCAGCGAAGCAAGCCGCATCGCCGGACGGGCATAGTCGGAAAAGCACATGAAAGTGCCGCCATAGGCGATAATGCCGCCATGCAATGTCAGCCCGTTGAGCGCGGCCGCCATGCCGTGCTCGCGAACGCCGTAATGAACGTAGCGCTGGCCGTAATCGTCGGCGGTGATGTTCTTGGTCTGGCTGGTCTTGGTGTTGTTGGAGCCGGTCAAATCGGCCGAGCCGCCGATGGTTTCGGGCACGGCGCCGTTGATGACCTCCAGCGCCATTTCCGATGACTTACGGGTGGCGACCTTCGGCTTGTCGGCGGCGAGCTTCTTCTTGTAATCGCCAATGACGGCGTCGAAGTTGGCCGGCAGCGTGCCACTGATGCGGCGTTCGAACTCGCTGCGCAATTTGGCATCAGCCTTGGCAAGGCGGCTTTCCCAGTCGGTGCGCGCCTTGACGCCTGTCCGCCCGGCGGTACGCCATGCGTCGAGGATATCGGCCGGAACCTCGAAGGGCGGATAATCCCAGTCGAAGAATTTTCTGGCGCCAGCGATTTCCTCGGCGCCGAGCGGCGAGCCATGCGCCTTGTTGGTGCCGGCCTTGGTCGGCGCGCCGAAGCCGATGGTCGTCTTGCAGGCGATCATCGTCGGCTTGTCGGAGTGGCGGGCCGCTTCGATGGCATAGGCGATCGCTTCCGGGTCCTGGCCGTCGATATGGCTGGCATTCCAGCCGGACGCCTGGAAGCGGGCGACCTGATCGGTGTTATCGGCGAGCGACACCGGGCCATCGATCGAGATGTTGTTGTTGTCCCAGAAGACGATCAGCTTGTTCAGTTTCAGATGCCCGGCAAGCGCGATGGCTTCCTGGGATACGCCTTCCATCAGGCAGCCGTCGCCGGCCAGCACATAGGTGTAGTGGTCGACGAGATCTTTGCCGAAAGCGGCATTCATGATGCGCTCGCCGAGCGCGAAGCCGACCGAATTGGCAAGGCCCTGGCCGAGTGGGCCGGTCGTCGTCTCAATGCCCGCGGCATGGCCGTATTCCGGGTGGCCCGCCGTCCTCGACCCCAATTGGCGGAACTGCTTGATCTGGTCGATGGTGATGTCTTCGTAGCCGGTCAGATAGAGCAGCGAGTAAAGCAGCATCGATCCGTGGCCGGCCGACAGGATAAAGCGGTCGCGGTCCGGCCAATGCGGGTTTTTCGGATCGTATTTGAGAAAGCGGGTGAACAGCACCGTGGCGATGTCGGCGCAGCCCATGGGCAGTCCGGGGTGGCCGGAATTTGCCTTCTCGACGGCGTCCATGGCGAGAAAACGGATCGCATTGGCCATCCGGTCATGTTGTTCGCGCGAGGTCATGCTTCCTCCAAAATGGGGGTTTGGGCCTTGGGAAAGCCCTTGAAAAGGGTGCGCGACACATAGCAGGCGCGGCCTTTTAGTCAACAAATCGGTGTGCTTTTGCCGGTCTTGTGATGGCCGTGCGCGACTTACATTAGCGTTAGCAGGGGACAGTCGCGACAGCTTTATTGACGTGCGGTTCACACGACGCGTAATGTTTCAGGGATAACGCGTTCTGAACGTGGATGATTCGGTGATGGGCAGGGCGCAGGACGAAAGCCATGACCGGGGAAACGACCCTCAAGGAAGTCATTGCCAGGCTGGGTAAGGCCATCGAAGGGCTGGAAAACGCCGTCGCGGCCAAGCTTGAGCATGAGCGGGACTATTCGGAAGCCGAGGCCGAAGTGCAGCGGATGAACGCCGACCGCTCGCGGCTGGCGCAGGAGCTCGACAATTCCGAGGCCCGCGCCGAACGGCTGGAAGATGCCAACAAGGAAGTGTCGCGAAGGCTGGTGACAGCTATGGAAACCATCCGCGCGGTACTGGACAGGTAGGCCAATGGCACAAGTCACGGTTTCCATCGACGGCAAGCAGTATCGGATGGCCTGCGACGAGGGCCAGGAAGAGCATCTGATCGATCTTGCCGAGCGCTTCGACCGCTATGTCTCGCATCTGAAGGATTCTTTTGGCGAGATCGGCGACCAGCGGCTGACCGTGATGGCCGGCATCATGGTCATGGACGAGCTTTCGGAACTGCAGAAGCGGGTCAAGGGCATGGAAAGCGAAGTGCTGACGCTGCGCAAGACGCGCGACGACGCACTGACCAAGGCCGACAAGAACGATTCCGTGCTGACCGGGGCGCTCGGCGCACTGGCCCAGCGCATGGAAGACCTGGCGACGACGCTGGCAGTGAACAAGGCCTGAACCAGCGCAGCGAAAATTCCTGCTGCATTTGCCGAGAAGCAATGAAAATATTTCGCCGCCGGCCTTGATGCCGGCGCAACAGGCGTTTGAAGGATGACGCCGGAGTGATAGAAAGGCAAAAGCAGCGCCGGGCAACGCCGGCTGCGATCTGCACGCACAGGGTAAGGGACACGTCATGAGCCTTCGCATCAACGATATCGCACCGGACTTCACCGCTGAGACCACGCAAGGACCGATCAGCTTCCATGAATGGATCGGCGACGGCTGGGCGGTATTGTTCAGCCATCCGAAGAACTTTACGCCGGTTTGCACGACCGAACTCGGCACAATGGCCGGGCTCGAAGGCGAGTTCAGGAAGCGCAACGTCAAGATCATCGGCATCTCGGTCGATCCCGTCCAAAGCCATGAAAAGTGGCAGAACGACATCAAGACCGCGACCGGTCATTCGGTGAACTACCCGCTGATCGGCGACAAGGATCTCAAGGTCGCCAAGCTTTACGAGATGCTGCCGGCGGGTGCCGGCGAGAGCTCGGAAGGCCGCACGCCCGCCGACAATGCCACGGTGCGTTCGGTTTACGTCATCGGGCCCGACAAGAAGATCAAGCTGGTTCTCACCTACCCGATGACGACGGGCCGCAACTTCGACGAAATCCTGCGCGCCATCGATTCCATGCAGCTGACCGCCAAGCACCAGGTGGCGACGCCGGCGAACTGGAAGCAGGGCGAGGACGTCATCATCACCGCTGCCGTCTCGAATGAGGATGCCATCAAGCGCTTCGGCGCCTATGAGACGATCCTGCCATATCTCAGGAAAACCAAGCAGCCTTCCGCCTGAGCAGGCAGAGGCGGCACAGAGAGTTTTCGGTTTTCCTGGCCGTGTGAGCATGGGGTGCTTGACGATGCCTGGTTGACGGACAACCATGCCTTTAATTTGCCGTGGCAGAGAAAATCCTTCCTGCCGTGGTGAGGGGCGAAGGAGGCTGGATTGGACGCATTATCGGCCAGGTCGCAGGTCACCGGCTTCTATGACAAGCCGAGCGGGTCCGTCCAGTATGTGGTCGCCGACATGGCGACCCGCAAATGCGCCATCATCGATCCGGTGCTCGACTTCGACGAAAGGTCCGGTGCAACGGCAACGAAAAACGCCGACGCCCTGCTCGACTTCGTCAGGGAAAGCGGGCTGGAGGTCGAGTGGATCCTCGACACGCATCCGCATGCGGATCATTTCTCCGCCGCCCATTATCTGAGGGGGAGAACCGGAGCGCCGACGGCAATCGGCGAGAAGGTCATCGACGTCCAGAAATTGTGGAAGGTGATCTACAACTGGCCGGAATTCCCCGCCGACGGTTCGCAATGGGACAGGCTGTTCGCCAACGGCGCAACTTTTTCGGTCGGCGGCATTGCGGCAAGAGTGCTGTTCTCGCCGGGCCACACACTGGCCTCGATCACTTACGTCATTGGCGACGCCGCCTTCATCCACGACACGCTGTTCATGCCGGACAGCGGCACCGCAAGGACAGACTTTCCGGGCGGCAGTGCCGAGCGGCTCTGGCGTTCGATCGAGGACATCCTGGCGCTGCCGGACGAGACACGTCTGTTCGTCGGTCACGACTACCAGCCGGGCGGTCGCGAAGCGCGGTGGGAAAGCACGGTCGCGGAGCAGAAAGCCGGCAACATCCATGTTGCCGGCTGCAAGACGGAAGCCGACTTCGTCGCGCTCCGCCAAGCCCGCGACAGGACGTTGCCGATGCCGCGGCTGATCCTGCACGCGCTGCAGGTCAATATGAATGGCGGACGCCTGCCGGAACCGGAATCCAACGGGCAGCGCTATCTGAAGTTTCCGCTCGATTGCCTGTGAGAGGATGGGTCGCTGGCACTACAATGCCATTCAGACTCGGCGCCGCCCTCATCGTTCTGCGATGGTCATCCAAGCTATTGATCCTGATTCGATTTTTGCGATGTTTGAATCCGATAGGTCTATGCGGGACGACGGTGGCGGCAGCCGGATGAGGAGCAGCGCAGACGCCAGCCAGTCGAGCGTCAGGGTTTTGTTCGGCGGGCTAAATGTTCATACGTGATTTGCCAAGGATCGCTCTCGGAAGATCTTTCCTCGCCGATCCAATGGAAGCTGGTGGCAGTGATCTCGGTGAAACGCCATCGAGTTTGCAGACCGCGCGAGTCATTGCCGAGCTGGACAATGTCCTTACCCTCGGCCCGCCCGATCTGGCGCGAGTGATCCCGGTTGAGCGGGTCGTTCCATATGATATGCCAGCCATCGATCCCAGGGTCGAAGATGCGCAAGGTTGTGCCATACATCGCGGACGGAGCAGGGCGCTTGGGCCTGATCCAAACGTCCTGAATCGCGCGGCCTTCGAGCACCCAGCCAAAATGGCATTCGCCATCCCATTTCTGGATTGTGCCGTCGTCGAGGTAGTGGACCGAGTCCATCTCCCAGCTTCCAATTAGCCATCCATACAGGGCCATGTCTTTCGCTCGATCGGCTGGCGGACCGTCGGATCCGAGGGCGGCCAGAAACGGAGAAATCGTCATCACGACACTGCCTTTCGTTTCCAATAGACGAACTCAACTGCCCGGCGCAGCCCGGCGGACCGTTGTCGCGCCCGCCTGCCGCAAGCGCCGGGTTGTGGAATGCCGCGGTCGGCGCCGCAACATTGCCGCCACAGCTTGCAGCCTTGCGGTTTTCAGGGCTTGGGGAAAATTGCGACAATGCCGCTATCAATGAGATCGTCTGGGGACGCCTGGCAAGGCTACTGAGCAGTTAGGGCGACGGATCGGACATCCGCGAAGGCGCCGCGGAACCGGCAACCCGCTAATGCATGTCGCGCAAAAGTGTGCAGCGGTTTGGCGATAACGACATGCATAAAAACAAGAATCTAAAGCGCGTCGCACAAGGCCGGCCCGAACGCGACGCGCTTTAGAAAAAAACGGCGGCGCCAGTTACCTGACGCCGCCGTTATTTGTTTCTACCGGAGGGCCTTACGCCGCCGGCTGCGCCTCGATGGTGCGCAGCGCCTGCGTCTGGCGCTTGGCTGCGGCCTTGACCGCGTCCTGCACCTTCTCGAAGGCGCGCACCTCGATCTGGCGCACGCGCTCGCGGCTGATATCGAACTCGGCCGACAACTCTTCAAGCGTCAACGGCTCATCGGCGAGGCGGCGCGCCTCGAAGATGCGGCGTTCGCGGTCGTTGAGCACGGCAAGAGCGCCCGACAGCATGCCGCGCCGGTTTTCCAGCTCGTCCTGCTCGATCAGCATCTCTTCCTGGCTTTCGTGGTCGTCGACCAGCCAGTCCTGCCATTCGCCGGACTCGCCTTCACTGGCCCGGATGGGCGCATTGAGCGAGGCGTCGCCCGACAGGCGGCGGTTCATCGACACGACTTCCGCTTCCGAGACGTTCAGCCGGGTGGCAATCTCGGTGATCTGATCGGGCTTCAAATCGCCTTCGTCGAGCGCCTGGATCTTGCCCTTCACCTTGCGCAGGTTGAAGAACAGGCGCTTCTGGTTGGCGGTGGTGCCCATCTTGACCAGGCTCCACGAGCGCAGGATGTATTCCTGGATCGAGGCCTTGATCCACCACATCGCATAGGTGGCGAGACGGAAGCCGCGCTCCGGTTCGAATTTCTTGACGGCCTGCATCAGGCCGACATTGCCTTCCGAGATCACCTCGCCGATCGGCAGGCCATAGCCGCGATAGCCCATGGCGATCTTGGCGACGAGCCGAAGGTGGCTGGTGACGAGCTTGTGCGCAGCTGTGGTGTCCTCATGCTCGGCATAGCGCTTGGCGAGCATGTACTCTTCCTGCGGCTGAAGCATCGGAAAGCGGCGGATTTCTTCCAGGTAGCGGCTGAGACCGCCTTCGCCGGAAACGATACTGGGTAATGACTGGGCCATGATAGCGCCCCCTCTCTATTGGAGTGATGCCCCCGAAACGCGGCGGGCATGTGGCGCGAATGCCAAAGGCACATTCGCGCCAACCGACATATATAGGAACAAAACCAGAAAGACAGGCATTTGTTCAACACGAAACAGTGTGTCACGTTGAAGTGAACAACGCCGGTCAGGTTTTCAGGTGGTTGGTTCAGAGCTTGCGGAAGCCGTCGACGAGTTCCTCCATGTCCCACGGTATCGGTGCTTCGAACCTCATCGTTAGATGGGTATCGGGATGGCGAAATGCAAGGAGGCGGGCGTGCAAAGCTTGTCGCGGAAACGCCTTTACCTCGCTTCTTAGCGGCTCGGGCAACCGATTGGCCTTGGTGCGGAAAGCCTGGCCGTATTCGGGGTCGCCAATCACCGGATGGCCGATATGGGCCATGTGGACGCGTATCTGGTGAGTGCGACCGGTTTCCAGTCGGCATTCGACCAGGCTCGCCGTGGCGAATTCCTGCTGCTGCTCGCCAAAGCGCTCAACGACGGTGAAATGCGTGACGGCGTGGCGGGCATCGTCGCGGCCTTGCGGCACCACAGCGCGGCGTACCCGGTCGGCGGCGCGGCCGAGCGGCGCGTCGACCGTCCCGGTCGGCCTTGCCGGTATGCCCCAGACCAACGCCAGATAGGCGCGCTCGAGATCGCCGGTCAGGCCGTGGTCGGCAAAGGCCTCCGACAACGCCTTGTGGGCGCGATCGGTCTTGGCGACGACCATGACGCCGCTGGTCTCCTTATCGAGGCGATGGACGATGCCCGGCCGTCTCACCCCGCCGATGCCAGACAGGCTGTCGCCGCAATGATGGATCAGCGCGTTGACCAGCGTGCCGGTCCAGTTGCCGGCGCCGGGATGCACGACCAGCCCGGCCGGCTTGTTGATGACGATCAGCTCGCTGTCCTCGTAGAGGACGTCCAGCGCAATATCTTCGCCTTGCGGCGCCGCTGGTTCCGGCTCCGGCATATCAACCGACACGCTGTCACCTTGCGCCATCTTGCGCTTCGTTTCGCTGGCTGGCTTGCCGCCGATCCTGACGGCGCCCTGCTTTATCAGCATCTGTACCCGGCTGCGCGACATGTCGGGGCCGAGCCTGGCCGCCAGCCATTGGTCGAGCCGCTGGCCGGCCGCATCAGCGCCCGCCTCCAGGACGATCGGTCCGGCCCCTATTAATTGTCTGACCACTTCGTTATGAGCGCTCATCGAAAACAGTTCCGGAATCTGCTGCCATGGCCCGGCCGCTTGCCGACGAAGACGAGGAAAAGCCGCTCGACCCCGAGGTCGAAAAGGTGCGGAGGAAGCTCGTCCGCTTCGTCGCCATCAATCTCGGCCTGCTGTTCCTCGCCCTTATGGTGGTGATCGCGGCACTTGTCTACAAAGCGCGCAACGCGCCGCCTGCCGCCCCTCCGCTAAGCAGCGACATCCAGGTGCCGATCGGCGAGACGGTCAACGGCGACATCGTGCTGCCGGTCGGCGCCAGGGTGATCAGCCAATCGCTGTCCGGCAATCACCTGTCGATCGACGCAGAGCTGCCCGACGGCAGCCGCGCCATCTTCGTCTATGACATCACCGAGCGCCGCATCGTTGGCCATTTTTCGATCAGGAACAAATGACCGGTTTTGCCGAACACCGCAGCATTGCCACGGTCGCGCTTGTCGTCGCAAATTATGACGAGGCGATCTCGTGGTATGTCGACCAGCTGGGTTTTGTCCTCACCGAAGATGTCGATCTCGGCGGCGGCAAACGCTGGGTCACGATCACGCCGCGCAACGGGCAGGGTGCGCGCCTGCTTCTCGCCGAGGCATCCGGCGATGCGCAAAGGCACGCCATCGGCGGCCAGACCGGCGGCCGGGTCTTTTTGTTCCTCGAAACCGACGATTTTGCCCGCGACTATGCGCTGATGCTCGAAAAGGGCGTTGAGTTCCGTGAGGCGCCCCGGCACGAGACCTATGGCACTGTGGCGGTTTTCGCAGATCTCTATGGAAATCTCTGGGACCTGATCGAGCCAAAAAGCTAGGCTTGCAGCGGATACTTCACCGGCGCGATCGGCAGCCTTAAGCCTAGTTGCTTTTTGCCAGCCGTCAGCCTATATCGCCGGTTCTTGAACGCGCCCATCGTCTAGCGGTCAGGACACCGCCCTCTCACGGCGGGAACAGGGGTTCGATTCCCCTTGGGCGTACCAAGTCTCTCCCAGCTCTCGGCAAACCATCAATCCGATCCATCGCCTTGGGTCGCGGCGGGTTTGGCTCATTGCCGCTTCTGGCGCAGCGGAGCCGATTGCATTAGCATTGCATCGTGGGTCTTGAGGCACAGCGTTAGCGGCGCGCAGAACGTCGCGCTGAACAGGGCAGTCGATGCCACGCGGGGAGGAGCCAGATACAGAAACTACAATCGCAAGGCGTCCATCACGCTGGTCGGCACTGCCTGGAGCCGACCTGAGCTACAGCTGCCGGCGGCGGGTCGTTTTGGCGAGCTCGGCGAAGGCGCCTCTCCCTCGAAGGGTGGATGCCGGGAAGGCCCTTAGCACCGGCCAGCGAAAGCTGCGCGCGACGCGCATGGCTGGGCTCTAAACGCGCCATACTCCAGTTGCAGTATCGTAGCTTCTTTGCCGTTCGAATTTCTCTCAGTCATGGCTTCGCACGATACCAAGATATGCTGCGAACGACACATCCACGGCGGGCTCAACCATTCGATCTATTCCGGCAAGCCGAAAAGTGTTTGCGCGCCTGCTATTCCTCCGAGCGGATGACTGCCCATGGCGATCATCCGCTCGGTAGTTTCTGCCTCGAACACTGTCGACGCGAGCACCGTCCGTCCCAACGGCTTGCACAGCCCCTCGATGCGGCTGACAAGATTTACAGCCTTGCCGATCGCGGTGAAGTCCAGCCTGCCGGCAGTGCCGATATTCCCCCAGAGTATCTCGCCGACATGCAGGCCAATGCCATATCCGAGCTCAGGGCCGCCATTGCGGCGCCGAGTTTGGTTGAGATGATCTATCCCGGCGCGCGTGGCCTTCACGGCGCGTACCGCCGCGTCACATGCGGCATTTGCATCGCGCTCGCCAATCGGGAAAATCGCGAGGACGCCATCACCTATAAACTTGAGAACCTCACCACCAAATGCGTGCACCGCGCCGGCGACGCAATCGAACCAGGCATCAAGTACCAATACGATCTCGTCTGCATCATGAACCTCGGATAGATCGGTGAAACCTCGAAGGTCCGCGCACAGAAGCGCAGCCCGTATCGTCTCTCCCTTTACTCGACGAGAATGACCGTTGAGCACATGTGCTGCACTGCGCTTTCCCAAATATGCCTCGAGCAATGCGCGTTTCGCGGACCGTTCTGCGAGTGCGGTCATCGGAGCCGCAGCAAACCGGGAGATTTGCCGCAGCAGCTCTGACTGCGCCTCATCCGGAGTATGATCGAACGCCCACACCAAAGTCGGTGCGACACCGCCCGCTCGCTCGTCGAACACGATCGCCCGCGTCGTGCCAAGCCACTCCCGCAGCACGAGCCGGGGATCGGCATTCTGGCGGTCGGCGCCTATCCCCAAAGCCTCGACCACTTCACCCCCAGGCGCTCGCCAGAGCCAGATGCGGCGTGAGATAATCGGGTCGGGAGCATCCTGCGCCAGCGCGCCGGCGATGATCGGCAAGCCGTCTTCAATCAAATGCGTTGAGAGCTGCAATAGAAGTCGCCCACCGTCGCCAATATGCGCGGCGTCGTCCAGAAGGAATGAAAGCGACTTTGCGAGAAGCATGGGTAGAAGGTCACTCGGCACCGGCTTATGCTTACGCCTCGAACATCTTCTTGCAACTCCCCACATTCGCTTCAATCATGCAGGTATTCGATGCGGATGTGACCTGGAGTGAGCGATGGCGCAATCGGTTTACACAGAGATTGAGGTCGCCGCGCCACAAGCGACCGTGTTCGCGCTTTTGACGGATCCGGACCAGATCGTGCGATGGATCGGGACCGAAGCGAATTTGGATGCAACGCCGGGCGGTCTGTTCCTCGTCAATGTCGGTGGTCGCCATATGGCGCGCGGTGAGTTCACCGAAGTGATCCCGGTCCACCGTCTTGCCTACAGTTTTGGCTGGGAAGACAACGAGACCGTGCCGCCCGGCTCCAGTCATGTCGAGATCGACCTGATCGCGAGGGATGCGGGGACACTGATCCGCTTCACGCACAGCGGACTGCCGAACGCAAAGGAGCGTGACAGCCACCGAAGGGGATGGGAGCACTACCTCTCAAGGCTGAAGATCACTGCCGATGGGGGACATGTCGATCCCGACGTGCCGATGAAGAATATGTGATTTTCATCTAAGGGCCGCGGATGCCCGTAATCCGAACCAGGCGCGGCATGCGTCAACGAGGGCCCCTTTGACCTGCCGTCGCCAAACCGGCGCTCGGGAAACCCAGCGACCTGCGGGCCGCCGCACCACTACAGCTGCCGGCGACGGGTCGTTTCAGCGAGCTCGGCGAAGGCGTCCGCGATCCCGGTGCCGCTCTTGGCGCCTGCGTGGAGTTCTTGAAACTCAGCGCTTCTGGCGCAACGCCTCGGATTGAATTAGCATCCGTTCATCAAAGCTCCGGCCGCACTCCTGCAGGATGCGGAATGCGGAGCGCAGGCGAGCGAGGCCGGGCGCGGTCACATGCCGGGCGCCGATCCAAGCGCGGCTGGGCATCCGAACTTCCGTTCGGCGGCAAGACGGCGTGGCCGGGAGGAGTCAGATGCAAAAGCTGCAATCGCAAGGCGTCCATCACATCACGCTGGTCGGGGCCGGTCGCCAGACTTCCATCGATTTCTGGGAGGGCGTGCTTGGCATGCCTTTCATCTTCGAGCAGCCCAATCTCGATAAGGCAAGCGAAAGCCATCTCTATTTCGATCCGGGCGACGGCCGGCTGATCACCGTCTTCACCGACGAAAGCCGCACGCCGGTCAAGCGGCGCACGCCGACCGACACCGGCTGCGTCCATCATATCGCTTTTGCGGTGTCGCGCGTCACCTTTCTGCAGGCGGTTGCCCGGCTCGACGAGCGCGCCATCAAGCACAGCGGCGTCAAGGATCGCGGCTTCATGGACTCGATCTATTTCGAGGATCCGCTCGGCCTGCTGATCGAACTCGCCTCCTACCGTTTCGAACCACCGGCGGGCTTCACCCATGCCGACGTGCTGATGCAGGCGCACAAGATCCGCGTCGCGCGCGGCGACTACAACATCGCCGAAGTGCACCTTGCCGATGCGATCCAGGCGCTTGTCGAGCGCTCGCGCACGACCTTGTCGGAGGATCGCGCACCGAAAAATCCATACTGACGACACGCCAAACAAAGGGAGGACATAATGGCAAAGACAGCAACGAAGAGTGCGAAAAAGCCCGCCGCCAAGGCAGCCAGGCCAGGAGCGAAGCCGGCGGCCAAAGCCGCCGCCAAGTCAGCGGCGAAAGTGGCAAAGCCGGCGGCCAAGGTCTCCGCCAAGAAGCTGGCGCCGATGGCCAAGGCGAAACCGGCGAAAAAGCCCGCGCTCTCGCTCAGCATGCTGAAGCCCAGCGTCAACAATATGAGCGTTCGGGTGTTTGCACGCGCCGCCGGGCTCGATCATTCCGAGACCGACGTATGGGGTCTCACGCGCTCGCCCGAATACATGGCGCGAAACCCGGCCCATCTGACGCCGATGATCGAGGACAAGGGCCTGCCGAGAGGTGTCTTGTGGGAAAGCTGCGCCATTATGCAGTACCTCGCCAACAAGCACGGGCTGGAGAAACTATATCCCAAGGCGCCGGCCAAGCGGGCAATGATCGACAGTGCCATGTTCTACCTGATCGGGACGCTCTACCCCTATGTGGCGCGCGCCACATATCCTGTGCTGAATTTCCCGCAATATGCCGGCGAGGTCGGCCACAGCGACGCCCACCCCGACAAGAAGTCGGAAGCCCAGAAGGCCGCTATAGAAGCGATAGCCGAGCCGCTGGAGGTGTTTCACAGCTTCTTCAGGAACGGCAAGCCGTTCATCGGCGGCAAGAACCCGTCGATCGCCGACATCCGCCTGGCGGCGACGCTCGAATTCCTCGCCGTCATCGACTATGCGCTGCCCCAATGGGCAAAAGACTATATGGCGGCGATCGAGAAGAAGCTCGGCAAGGCCTATGCTGAGCCGGCCGGCGACGTGCGCGGCTATATCGCCTATGTGCGGTCGCAGGCCAACGCCTGAGGCACGTGCAGGCCGGCGATCGTCCGCACGTTCTGCGGGAGCCGGTAATGATCTGAGGTAATTCTTTCTTACTCTCCCCTGTTTGCACGATGTGGGGAGCTTAAGGTTTCGTTAACCGAAACCCTTTCTACTGGTATCCACCTCCAGCTTGCGACCACGGATGTACTGGCGCGGATGGAAAGCAAAGGTCGGCTGCTCGCCGGCCTTTGCTTATTGCAGCCCTGCCGAAGTTTGCGGCTGACGGCGCTTCACGACGCCTGAATGGCTGATGAAGCGCGTTGCCGGCATCTTGCCATCGCCGATGTGGGCCCTACCATCGAAGTAGTCCCGTCCTCGATGGCGGTTCAAGGACAGAGGCCCTGTCATGAAAAGCATTGCTGGAATGATGGTGATTGCAGGCGCCATGCTGGCGGGTGCAGCCGGTCAATCGAATGCAGCGACGCTCAACACCATGCCCGAGGTCGGGGCTGCCATCCAGGCGTGCTGGACCCCTCCGGCGAATGCCGGGAATTCCACCGTCACCCTGAGCTTCAGCTTCAGGCGCGATGGCACGCTGATCGGCCGGCCCAAGCCGACCGCCATCCGCGTCGCCGGCGAGGAGAAGACGCGCCAAGCTTTTGTCGACGCGGCGGTCGCGGCCGTGGACCATTGCCTGCCGTTGAGCTTTTCACCGGCGCTGGCTGAAGGCATCCCGGGCAAGGTGTTCACTCTGCAATTCAACTCGCCCAAACAAGAACAGGCTGCACCGCGAGTGAAGGCTTCGCCTTGATCTTTTCCGACAACCGGATTCCACTTTTCGGGACCTAATGCATGTCGCGCAAAAGCGTGCAGCGGTTTTGCGACAACGACATGCATTAGACAAGAACCTAAGCGCGTCGCATGACGCCCGGTCGACCGCGATGCGCTTTAGTGGCGCCTTCGTCTCGCCTCGACATGTCGCGCCAGTTCCGGCACCTCGAAGACATAGTCGCTCCAAGCCGATTCCGGTATCTGGCCGGCGAGATAGCACTCCAGCAAAAGCCTCTGCTCGTGGTCGAGTGGCCTCGGTGCGCGTTCATGGTCCAACCAAAGTGAATGGAACAGATTCCTGGTCAGGTCCGCGACAGTGAAGTGGATCGACATTTGCGGTCTCCTCCTTTGGCCGCTCAACGCCGATCCCAGGGCTAAGGTTTCAGCGACGGCCGGCCGGTAACGCCGGATTGATCGCGATGCCGAACCCGCCGCGCGCATCAAACTTCGCCGTGGCGGGCGTCCGCCGGCGTTGCTGCCGGTTCGTCTCAATCTTGAAATAAAAATGTAATATTGAATTTACACGAGTAGATCTAATACACTAGAGCTAAAGTCTCTGGTGGCGGTTTGATCTACTTCAATTAGGAAAAACTGATTTAGCTAGTACTTATCCATAGTCGACAAAGAAATCATGTTCTCGGTGCAACAAGGATAATGGTCGTTCCAATGACACGCTTCTGGCCCCTCACGATTCTGATGCTGGTGTCGGCAATAGCCGTTGCGCTCGGCACATCCTTCTCCTACGCGGATAGCTGCGGTGCCATCAGGAGCCAATTGCTTTCGGCGGGGCGCAGCGGCGGGACCAGCCCCGAGCTTGCCCAACTGCGCCGGCAACTCGCCGCGATTCAAAAGCTTGAGAGACAACGCAGATGCGCAGCGAAAACCGCCGGCTTCTTCTTCAATCCCTGCGCCGACCTGGTCAGCAGCAAGGCGGAGGTGCAACGGCAGATCGCCAGACTGTCGAATTCGAGCAGGGACACGTCCGGACTGAAGGCCAGGTTTGTCGCGCTGGGCTGCGCCGCCCCCGCTGCCAAGAAACAGCCGGCGCAGCAACGCCCGGCACCCAAGGCCCAGTCCGCAGGCACAACAATTGGCGGCAATCGGATGCTGTTTTGCGTTCGCTTGTCGGACGGATATTTCTTCCCCGCGCCAAAATCGCAGTTCGCCAAGAGCGACGATCTGAAGGAAACGGTCGATCAGTGTCGCTACATCTGCGACGATGCCGGCGTCGACCTCTATACGCTGAGCGACGCCACTCGCGAGACCGAGGAGATGGTCGCGCTCGAGTCGGGAAAACCCTATGTGGAGCTACCTGCCGCGTTCCGGTACCGCGACGACGCGAACTTCAAGGCCTGTGACGTCAAGCGCTATTACCAGCGCGTTGCCGAACTCAGGGCACGAACCGTGACACCGGCCAACATGAGCAACGCCATCATTCCGTTGCCGACCGCAAAGCCGGATCTTGGCGTCGTCGCGGAAATTCCTGAATCCGGGATCGAAACTGCCGGTGCGGCTCTCGCAGGGGCAAAAACGTCGGTTTTCGAGGTGCCAGGGACTGCCCAGCATCAGTCGATCGAGAAAGCGATCGGCGCGCGGCCGGTGAGAGTGGTCGGGCCGGCCTTTTTCCCGGCGGACTGACCAGGGCGGGCGATGTTCCGAGACGGCTGGCCGGATAGCCGCTTCAAGGCCTGGAGCCGTGCGCATCGACCGACGTCGGCTGGTTATTCGCAGACCATGCGGGCCCGTTTACCGGGCTCGCTGACATTCTTGCAAGTTAGCGGCTTCGTCGACTCCGGCGACAGCATGGGCGGGTTGTTGGTGACCCTCCTCCGAGGCGTTGCAACGGAAGCCGCGCTCCTGCGCACCGCCGGCCTTTTCGGCGTTTGCGGCGCCACTGGAAAGACGTCGGTCTCCAGTTGCGACTGTTCGGCTTGCGCCTGCGGCGAAGGCCTGTCCCAGAAACGGCGAACATCGAGCGGCTTGGGAATGATGACGGTGCCGTCATAGCTGCGCGCGCAGCCGCTTCCCAGAGGCAGCGCCAGGCACAGGAAGACAGGCAGAATCCGTCGAGACATCAGCAATACCCCTGCAAGCTTATAACGCTGCTTCGGCCTAACCGACAACCCGCGGAATAGGGCGAAGGGAGTAGATACCGTGAAGTAGAAGTCGTCGCACTTCCAGTGGAAGGCGTTGCTCGAAGATCGAGCGCCGGGTCGGGCGCGGATGGAGGTCCAGCGCGAGTTAGAACCTTGCGATTCGTCAACGCTTCCAGCGTAAGGCCATGGTGCGATCGCACCATACCAAAGCCGCGCTCAGTGGCGACAATGGGATATTCGAAGTTCCGCTCCTCCAGTTACGGGCGGGAGCAGCGACCGCCGGCAAGAAACAGGGTCAGATTTACCCCAACGGACCTGTTTCGGCGATGGCGCGGCCATGACACGTTCTGGCTGCATGCAACGCGCTCCCGTCCGGCTTTTTTCTTTTAAAGCCGGTGGCTGCGATCGCCGAGCAGACGATGCCGGCCGGAATTCACGCAAGCTGCTGATTCCAGCGGCAAACCGCGGCCCATGCCGACAAAAGCCCGCGGCCGCTCCTTCTTAACCCGGCTGGACGTCGTTACCGGAGCGACATGAAACTGTCATGCGACTGTAATAATCGGGGGCTATTGGCCTCAGCGGGCGCCGGAGGAATGGCGCCGAGAGACCATATTCCGAACAGGAGCAGGCCACATGAGACATTTCATCCGCTCGGCGGCCGTTGCGATTGCAATGGCTGCGGCGACGACCACCCTCACCCTGTCCGCCGCGCTCGCCGCGGACATCTCCGGCGCCGGCGCCACCTTCCCCTACCCGATCTATGCGAAGTGGGCCGACACCTACAAGAAAGACACCGGCGTTGGCCTTAACTACCAGTCGATCGGTTCCGGCGGCGGCATCAAGCAGATCAAGGCCAAGACCGTTACCTTCGGCGCTTCGGATGCGCCGCTCAAGGGCGACGAGCTTGAAGCGACCGGACTGGCTCAGTTCCCGATGGTGATGGGCGGCATCGTTCCCGTCGTCAATCTCGAAGGCATCAAGCCGGGCGAGTTGGTTCTCGACGGCCCGACGCTGGCCGACATCTTCCTCGGCAAGATCACGAGCTGGGATGACGAAGCGATCAAGAAGCTCAATCCCGACGTCAAGCTGCCTTCGCAGGCGATCGCGGTCGTTCACCGTTCCGATGGTTCGGGCACGACGTTCAACTTCACCTATTACCTCGGCGACGTCAGCGCGGTCTGGAAAGAAAAGGTCGGCGTCGACAAGGCCGTGGAATGGCCGGTCGGCATCGGCGCCAAGGGCAATGAGGGCGTTGCCAACAACGTCTCCCAGACCGGCGGCGCGATCGGTTATGTCGAATATGCCTACGCCAAGCAGAACAAGCTCACCCACACCGATATGATCAACAAGGACGGCAAGAAGGTCGAGCCCACCGCGGCGGGGTTCTCGGCGGCAGCGGCCAATGCCGACTGGAGCTCGCAGCCGGGCTATGGCGTCATCCTCGCCAACGAGCCGGGCGCCGAGTCCTGGCCGATGACGGCGGCAACGTGGATCCTGCTCTACAAGAAGCCGGATGATGCCGCGACCACCGGCGAAGCGCTCAAATTCTTCGCCTGGGCATACGACAAGGGCGACGAGATGGCCGGCGAGCTGGACTACGTTCCGATGCCCGACAAGGTGGTTGAGAGCGTCAAGGCCATGTGGGCCAAGGAAGTCGTCGGCGACGACGGCAAGCCGCTCTACTCGGCTATGTAATCTCCTCCAGGGAGGGCGTCGATGGCGCCCTCCCTGTTGCCTTTAATCGCGAGGACCCAATGACCATCGCTTCCGATGCCATGCCATCATCTGCAGCAGCCCGGGCCAGGGAAGCTACTGTGCGGCGCTTCGCGCTCACAGATGCCATATTCCGCGGACTCACCCGCGCTTCCGCAATCCTTGTGCTGGTCATCCTCGGCGGTGTCGCCATCTCGCTGTTTGCCGGCTCATGGCAGGCGCTGTCGTCGTTCGGTTTTTCTTTCCTGACGACTGAGAGCTGGAATCCCGTTACGGAAAAATTTGGCGCACTGGCGCCGATCTACGGCACGCTGGTGACGGCGGCCATTGCCATCCTGATCGCGGTTCCGATCGGCATCGGCATTGCAATCTTTCTCACCGAGCTCTGCCCGCGCCCGCTCAGGCGTCCTATCGGCATAGCGGTCGAGCTGTTGGCCGGCATTCCTTCGATCATCTACGGCATCTGGGGCCTGTTCGTGTTCGCGCCGTTCCTGCAGACGACGATACAGCCCTTCATCATCAACATCTTCCACGGCGTGCCGGGACTATCCAGCCTTTTCGCCGGCCCTCCTTACGGCATCGGCCTTCTGACCTCGGCGCTGATCCTCGCCATCATGGTGCTGCCCTTCATCACCTCGATCACCAAGGACGTCTTCGATACGGTGCCGGCGGTGCTGAAGGAATCGGCCTATGGCATCGGTTGCACGACCTGGGAAGTGACCCGGCGCGTGGTCATTCCCTATACCCGCATCGGTATCATGGGCGGCGTCATGCTTGGCCTCGGCCGGGCACTCGGCGAAACCATGGCGGTGACTTTCGTCATCGGCAACGCACATCGCATCAGTGCCTCCCTGTTCGCGCCGGGCACGACGATCTCGGCGACCATCGCCAATGAATTCACCGAGGCCGACGGCGACCTCTACACCTCCTCGCTGGTTTCGCTCGGCCTGATCCTCTTCGTCATCACCTTCCTGATCCTCGCCGCCGCCCGCTATATGCTGATGCGGATCGACGCCCGTACGGGAGCCTGACCGATGTCGACATCCTCATCGCTCCACAGCCGCCGCAAAGCCAGGAATTCGGTGATGATGGCGCTTTGCGTCGTCGCCGCCGGCATCGGGCTTGCCTGGCTGGCGCTCATTCTCGGCGCGTTGGTCTATAAGGGCATAGCCGGGCTTTCGCTCGCGGTCTTCACCGAGATGACGCCACCACCGGGCGAGGCCGGCGGCTTGCTCAATGCCATCACGGGCAGCCTGCTGATGACGATCATCGCCGTTGTCGTCGGCACGCCGATCGGCGTGCTGGCGGGAACCTACATGGCCGAGTATGGACGCTTTTCGCGCATCACCACCGTCGTCCGCTTCATCAACGACATCCTGTTGTCGGCGCCGTCGATCATCATAGGCTTGTTTGTCTATGAGCTGATGGTGCGGCCAATGGGACATTTCTCGGCCATTGCCGGCGCCGTTGCGCTTGCCATCCTGGTCATTCCGGTGGTCGTGCGCACCACTGAAGACATGCTCAACCTGGTGCCGAACGCGTTGCGTGAAGCCGGTGCCGCGATCGGCGCGCCACGCTGGGTGGTGATCCGTTCGGTCGCCTACCGCGCCGCATTGTCCGGCATCGTCACCGGCATATTGCTGGCGATAGCACGCATTTCCGGCGAGACGGCGCCGCTGCTCTTCACCGCGCTCAACAACCAGTTCTGGAGCAGCAATATCAACGCGCCGATGGCCAGCCTGCCGGTGACCATCTTCCAGTTCGCTCTCAGCCCTTACGAGGAATGGCAGCAACTGGCGTGGACCGGCGCACTCATAATCACCCTGACGGTTCTGGGCTTGAGCATCCTCGCCCGCAGCCTTACCGGACGCAGAGAGGACAGATGACACAGATGTTGTCCCCAGACATGACGATGACCGAAACGGTCACCGAGAAGACGAAGATCGAGGTCAAGAATCTCAACTTCTACTACGGCCAGAGCAAGGCGCTGAAGGACATCAGCCTGTCGCTGCCCGAGCGCAGCGTCACGGCCTTCATCGGCCCTTCGGGCTGCGGGAAATCGACGCTGCTGCGTGTGTTCAACCGCATCTATGAGCTCTACCCAAAACAGACGGCCGAGGGCCAGGTGCTGCTCGACGGCAAGAACATTCTCGACCGGTCGCAGGATCTCAACCTCCTCAGGACCAAGATCGGCATGGTGTTCCAGAAGCCGACGCCGTTCCCGATGTCGATCTACGAGAACATCGCCTTCGGCGTCAGGCTCTACGAGAACCTCGGCAAGTCCGAGATGGACGGCCGCGTCGAACAGGCGTTGAAGCGCGCCGCGCTGTGGAGCGAGGTCAAGGACAAGCTCAACGCCAGCGGCTTGAGCCTATCCGGCGGCCAGCAGCAGCGGCTCTGTATCGCCCGCACCGTGGCCGTGAAGCCGGAAGTCATTCTGCTCGACGAACCGGCTTCGGCCCTCGACCCGCTGTCGACTGCCAAGATCGAGGAACTGATCGACGAATTGCAAGCCGACTACACGATCGTCATCGTCACCCACAACATGCAGCAGGCGGCGCGCGTGTCGCGCCAGACGGCCTTCATGTATCTGGGTGAACTGGTCGAGTTCGACCGGACCGAGAAGATCTTCACGTCGCCCCGCGAGAAGCGCACGCAGGACTACATCACTGGCCGCTTCGGCTGAGCCGTTCCGATCATGCATATGAGGACAGGACCATGGGCGAACACACAGTCGCTTCTTTCGACGAGGATCTCGAGCAGATCAGCAAGCTGATCCGCGACATGGCCGACCTCGCCGGTTCGATGGTCGGCGGGGCGACCAAGGCGCTGTTGAATTCCGACAACGTGCTGGCGCAACGCGTCGTTTCCGACGACGCCATCATGGATGCGCGTCAACGCGAACTGGACGACCGCGCTATCACCCTGATCGCCAAACGCCAGCCGATGGCCCACGATCTTCGCCATGTGGTCGGAGCGATCCGCATGGCGGGCGACCTCGAACGCATCGGCGACCTTGCCAAGAATATCGCCAAGCGCGTGAGTGCGGTCGGCCTCAGCGCCACGCCGCGGGACCTGTCGCATTCCATCGACGCGATGGCGCAGCTGGTTCTCATCCAGGTGCAGGGTGTCATCGAGGAATATGCTGCAGGCGATGCGGCCGCGTTGGCCAAGCTTCGTGCCGCCGACGAGCGCATCGACGTTAAATACACGTCCGTGTTCCGCGAGCTGTTGACCTACATGATGGAAGATCCGCGCAACATCACCGCTTGCACGCACCTGCTGTTCTGCGCCAAGAATCTGGAGCGGATCGGCGACCATGTCACCAACATCGCCGAAAATGCGTATTATGTGCTGACCGGCGAGCAATTGCCGGTCAATCGTCCGAAGCAGGACGAAACGACAATGTCCGCACCGGTGACATGATGGGGGTGCCCAGCCGATGATCGCACCACGCATAATGGTGGTGGAGGACGAGGAGCCGTTGGGTGTGCTGCTCCGCTACAATCTCGAATCCGAAGGCTACCAGGTCGAGGTGGTGACACGCGGCGACGAAGCCGAGATCCGTTTGCAGGAGAATGTGCCCGACCTTTTGGTGCTCGACTGGATGATACCAGCGGTTTCCGGCATCGAGCTCTGTCGTCGGTTGCGGGTGCGCCCCGAAACCGAGCGGCTGCCGATCATCATGCTGACCGCGCGCGGCGAGGAGAGCGACCGGGTGCGCGGTCTTTCGACCGGCGCCGACGACTATCTGGTCAAGCCGTTTTCGACACCGGAATTCATGGCCAGGGTCAAGGCGCTGCTGCGGCGCGCCAAGCCGGAAGTGCTGTCCAGCGTGCTGAAGGTCGGCGACATCGTGCTCGATCGCGAATCGCACAGGGTCTATCGCAAGAAGAGCGAAATCAGGCTCGGGCCGACCGAATTCCGGCTGCTCGAGTTCATGATGCGGCATCCGGGCCGTGTCTTCTCGCGCAGCCAGTTACTCGATAATGTCTGGGGGGAGACAATCTACATCGACGAACGCACCGTCGACGTGCATGTCGGGCGGCTGCGCAAAGCCGTCAACAACGGCCGGATGCCGGATGTCATCCGCACCATCCGCGGCGCCGGCTATGCGATCAGGGAAGATTGACCCGCCTGGTCAGGCTACGTTCTTTCTGACGCTGGGCCTCATTTGCGCGCCCGGCGCGAAAATCTCCTGGTCGACGAAGCTTAACGCCCGCATCGCGCAGCCTTCGCGGATCAGAGGCAATTCGTTCGGCTCTGTATCGAAGGAGATCGAGCCTGAATGCTGGCCGCCGGCGGTCTGGGCGATTGCCTTCCGCAAGGCCGGCTCGATCAGATCGAAGGCGGCGGCACTGGCGCCGACCATCGCGACCGGTGCCGGATCGATCAGCGCGAACAGCGAGCCGAGACCGAAACCCAGCGCTTCGCCGGCCTTGCGGTAGGCCTCGCGTTCCGGCCCATCTTTCTCGCGCGCCCGGGCCGCCAGTGCGCGCATGTCGGCGTCGCTGACGTCGGCGACCGGTTCGCTGTCTTCGCTCATCTGCCTGGCGTTGCGCCAGATGGCGTAGTTCCCGGCATACGCCTCGATGCAGCCGCGCCGCCCGCAACGGCAGAGCGCGCCGCCCGGACGATGGATCATGTGGCCAAATTCGCCGCCCGAGGAATGCGTCCCGGTGAACAGTTCGCCCTTCAGCACCAGCCCCATGCCGATGCCATGCGAAAGCAGGATGGCGATGAAGTCGTCGCGATAGCGATCCGGATTGCGCCAGCGCAAAGCCACCGCCATCATGTTGCAGTCGTTCTCCACCGTTGCCGGGATGCCGAATTCGTCCTCCAGCATGTCGGCAAAGGCGATGTCGGTCTGCGGCGTGATCGGCGACCACAGCATGGCGCGTGCAGGGGAGTCGGTAATGCCCTGAATCGCCAGGGCGATGCGGGCGACACTGCGGACGTCAAGATCTGGATCCTGCAGCCGGCGCCGGACGATGGCCATGCATTCACGGATCAGCTCGTCGCGCGGCATAGTCAGCGTGTCCAGCCGGCGCTGTTCCTCGGCGACCACCTGTCCCGTATAGTCGATAATGGCGGCCGAAAGGAAATTCAGCGACAACACCACGGTCAGCACCGCCGCCGCTTCCGGGTTGAGGGCGAGGCCGACTTGCGGACGACCGCGTTTCAACGAAACGGGCTCACTTGGCTTGCTCTCGGCGAGGATGCCTTCCCGTATCAGGTCGGAAGAAATCGCCGATATGGTCGAATGACTGAGGCCGGTGGTAGCTGCGATCTCAGTACGCGATGGCTGGCCGGCCCGGCGCACCGCCGAGATCACCATCGCCCGGTTGCGCCGGCGCAAATCGTCATGGCGGATTCCGACCGACATTGTTTTGCTTTCCTCCCGGTTGCCGCGGCCGCTCATGAACCGGAAGCCGTCGGTAATGTCCGACAAATAGTGTCGGATGAGGCAAATAGTGTCAGATGCAGGTGGCGCTGTCATCGTTTATTCCGACGCTCGAAAAAACTCGCAGAGTCATCAAAATCCATCAGAATCGATGTTGACAGCAGCCGGAGATCGGGCCAGTATTTTTTCGATGCTCGAAAAAATTAGAGCTTCTAAGCTGGTCTTTGAGCCAATTGGTCACGCCGTACGCGGCGCAGGGAGGATATGATGAAGAAATTCACGACCGCCATTCTGGCGGGTGTCGCCATGACGCTGGCGCTGGCGTCGGTGGCGCAGGCTAAAGACAAGGTCATCGGCGTTTCCTGGTCGAACTTCCAGGAAGAGCGCTGGAAGACCGACGAGGCCGCAATGAAGGCGGCCATCGAGGCCGCAGGCGACAAGTATATTTCCGCCGACGCACAGTCCAACCCCGGCAAGCAGCTCACCGACGTCGAGAGCCTGATCTCGCAGGGCGCCAACGCACTGATCATCCTGGCGCAGGACGCCTCGGCCATCGGGCCGGCCGTGCAAAAGGCGCTGGACGAAGGTATTCCGGTTGTCGGCTACGACCGGCTGATCGAGAACAAGGACGTCTTTTACCTGACCTTCGACAACAAGGAAGTCGGCCGCATGCAGGCCCGGGAAGTCTTCAAGGTGAAGCCGGAAGGCAACTATGTCTTCATCAAGGGTTCGGGTTCCGATCCGAATGCCGATTTCCTGTTTGCCGGTTCGATGGAGGTGCTGAAGGCGGCAATAGACAGCGGCAAGATCAAGAATGTCGGCGAGGCCTATACCGACGGCTGGCTGCCGGCCAACGCTCAGAAGAACATGGAACAGTTCCTGACCGCCAACGACAACAAGGTCGATGCCGTGGTCGCGGCCAATGACGGCACTGCCGGCGGCGTCGTCGCCGCGCTGACAGCGCAAGGGCTGGCCGGATCGGTTCCGGTTTCGGGCCAGGACGGCGACCACGCCGCGCTGAACCGCATCGCGCTCGGCACACAGACCGTGTCGGTGTGGAAGGATGCGCGCGAGCTCGGCAAGAATGCCGCCGAGATCGCCTCGCAGCTGGCCGACGGCAAGCAGATGACCGACATTGCCGGCGTGAAGGATTTCACCACGCCCGGCGGCAATACCGTCAAGTCGCTGTTCCTGACCCCGGTCGCCATCACCAAGGACAACCTCAACGTCGTCATCGACGCCGGCTGGATCAAGAAAGAAGAGGTCTGCGCCGGCGTGACGGCTGGCACTGTTGCAGTCTGCAACTGAGCCGACGTTTCCGAGAAGTCCGAACGCCGCGGCCGCTCGCCGCGGCGTTTTTCAACAAGAGTTGTTTTTCCGCTTCCGGCGGATAACTTCTAGGCTGCTTCCGGCATCCGCGGCAGACGGCAACCCGGCGGGAGAAACATCATGACCGACACGACGTCCAACACGCCGGTCGACAGCACGGCAGACCGGGCACGGGAATCCGAGCTCGGCATCGTTGCCCGATTTCTCAAGGCAACCGAACTCGACACGCGCATGCTCGGCATGGTCGGCGCGCTGCTGGTCATCTGGGTCGGCCTGCATGTCATTTCCAGCGTACGGCTCGGCGTCAATCCGTTCGACTTCGACAGCCGGACCTTCCTGACGCCACGCAATCTCTGGAACCTGTCGGTGCAGACTTCCGCCGTGGCCATAATGGCCGCCGGAATGGTGCTGGTTATCGTCATGCGCAATATCGACCTGTCGGTCGGTTCCGCCGAAGGTCTGATCGGCGTGGTCATGGGCTTTGCGCAGGTGCATTTCCTGGTGCGAATGATCGGTCTGCAATTAGGCAATCCCTGGATCTGGATCCTGGCACTGGCCATCGGCCTGGCGCTTGGCCTTCTGATCGGAGCGTTCCAGGGATACATCATCGCTTATCTCGAGGTGCCGGCCTTCATCGTGACGCTGGGCGGCCTTCTGGTCTGGCGGGGTGCCGCATGGTGGGTCGCCAGCGGTCAGACGATTGCGCCGCTTGATGCCACTTTCCAGCTGATGGGGGGCGGGCCGGCGGGTTCGATCGGCGCGCGATGGAGCTGGATCGTCGGAATTGTCGCGTGCCTAGCGGTTGTGTTCATGCTGCTCAACGGGCGGGTGCAGCGCAAGCGGTTCCGCTTTCCGTTGCGCCCGATCTGGGCCGAGACGTTCCTCGGTGTCCTCACCTGCGCTGCCATCATGGGCGCCATATGGCTTGCCAATTCCTATCCTTGGCCGGTCGGCATCGTGAACAGATATGCGGCGGCCAACAATATAACGGTTCCCGAAGGCGGGCTGTTCATCGCCCATGGCATCGCCATACCCGTGCTGATGGCTGTAGCCGTAGGGCTGATCATGACCTTCATCGCCAAGCGTACCCGTTTCGGCCGCTATGTCTTCGCCATCGGCGGCAATCCGGAAGCAGCCAACCTTGCCGGTATCAACACGCGCTGGGTGACCATGAAGGTGTTCATGATCATGGGCGTGCTGGCGACGATCGCCGCGGCGATCTCGTCAGCCAGGCAGAACTCGTCGACCAATGCGCTGGGCACGTTGGACGAGCTGCTGGTCATCGCGGCGGCGGTGATCGGCGGCACGTCGCTCGCCGGCGGCTCCGGCACAGTGCTCGGCGCCATGCTCGGCGCGCTTTTGATGCAGTCGCTGCAGTCCGGCATGGTGCTGCTCGGCATCGATTCACCGCTGCAGAGCATCGTTGTCGGCGCCGTGCTGGTGCTCGCGGTGTGGCTCGATACCGTCTATCGCAAACGTGTGTAGGGAGGAGGAACGATCATGGCAGACAAAACCGCTCCCACGGGCACGCCGCTGATCGACATGCGCAACATCTCCATCGCTTTCGGCGGCATTCGCGCCGTCGACGATGCCTCTGTCGACCTTTTCCCGGGCGAGGTGATGGCTTTGCTCGGTCACAACGGTGCCGGCAAATCGACGTTGATAAAAATCCTGTCCGGCGCCTACAAGCGCGATGCGGGCCAGATTTTGGTCAACGGCGAGGAGGCTTCGATCTCCAATCCCCGCGACGCCAAGAAGTACGGCATCGAGACGATCTACCAGACGCTGGCGCTGGCCGACAATGTCGATGCGGCCGCCAACCTGTTTCTCGGCCGCGAGCTGATGACCGGCTGGGGAACGCTCGACGACGTCGCCATGGAGGCCGAGGCGCGCAAAGTGATGGGCAGGCTCAATCCGCGTTTCCAACGCTTCAAGGAGCCGGTGGTAAAGCTTTCGGGCGGCCAGCGGCAGTCGGTGGCGATCGCCCGCGCCATCCTGTTCAATGCTCGCATCCTGATCATGGACGAGCCGACGGCTGCACTCGGGCCGCAAGAGACGGCGCAGGTCGGCGAACTGGTCAGGCAGCTCAAGGCCGACGGCATCGGCATCTTCCTGATCAGCCATGATATTCACGACGTGTTCGAGCTTGCCGACCGTGTCTGCGTCATGAAGAACGGTCGGGTTGTCGGAACGGCGCGCACAACCGACGTCACCCAGGACGAGGTGCTCGGCATGATCATCCTCGGCAAGTGCCCACCCGGCGCCATTCCGGGGCCGGGCGCGCTGAAGATCGCCGCATGAACGAGAATTAGCCGGCTAATCACACGCCGCCAAAATGTGCCAGCCGTCACCATGCTTTGGCCTCGCCATTGTGTTGGCGTCAGGACTTGCCCATAAAGATGCCGAACCGTCCACGGGACGTATCAGCAATTGAAGAAGCTTTTTCCGACCGTCGCTTTTATCGCCGTCGCGCTGATCAGCCTGACGATGGCGGGTTTTGCCTATTTTGCCACCCAGGAGGCGGCCCGCATTAAATTCGAGGCGACGGCAGACGACGCGCTTAACCGGATCGAAAGCCGCATCGACCTGGACCTGTCGCTGCTGCGTTCGACCCGGGCGCTGTTCGACGCACGCAATGGCGGTATCTCGCAGGGCGAGTTCAAGGCTTTCTTCAACGCGCTCGACGTCGACAATAATTTCGCCGGCCTGCGCGGCATCGGTTTCCTCCGCCTGGCGAAAACTGGCAACGAGGCGGCGGTCGAGCGCGACATCCTGCACGATCACGGCGCAAGCCATCCGATCTATCCCGACACGAACTTACCGTGGCGTACGCCCATCGTGCTGTTCGAACCGCTGGATCCGTCCAACAAATCCAGCATCGGCTACGACATGTTCACCGGGCCGGCGCGGCGCGAGGCGATCGAAAAGGCGATGGCCGACGACCAGCAGCACGCCAGCGGGCTCGTGCAGTTCGGCAAGGATACGGGTGCCGCGCAGACCTTTACCGGGTTCCTCGTCTTCGTCCGGCTCAATGTCGAAACCGCGCCGGACGCCGTGAACGCGACGAGATCCTCGACTGCCGGCTTCCTTTATGCGGCCTTCCGCGCCCGTGATCTGTTCCAGGCTGCGCTCAGCCGGGCACCATTGCTGCCGGTCAACACCGAGATCTATGACGGCACGGTGGACAGCGACAACCTGCTGTTCCAATCGGAAACGCCGCCTGTTTCGAGCCTCGGCGACAGGCTGCTGGTCACCCGCAAGGTCACCGTCGCCGGCCGGCCGTGGGTCGTCCTGTTCAGGCCGACAAGTGCTTTCTCGCAACCTTCCTCGCGCGCCATCCCGGTGATGCTCGGATTGTTCGGACTGCTGCTTGCGGGCGCCATCGCGCTGGTGGCCCGCTATCAGGAGCGGGCCTATGAGGCGGTCTCGCTGCTTCACGAAACGACCGAAAAGAGCCTGCTGGAAAAAGACCTGATGCTGCAGGAGATGAAGCATCGCATCAAGAACTCGATCACGCGGGTGCTGGCAATCGCGCGCCAGACAGCATCGCACACCACCGACGTCCAGGAATTCTCGGCTTCTTTCTCGGCCCGGCTGCAGGCGATGGCGGCTTCCCAGGACATGCTGACGCGCTCACGCTGGCAGAAAGCCGATCTCGGCGACCTGCTGCGCATCGAGCTAGGCCAGGTGTTCGGCAGCGAGCTTCCTGAAGGGCTGCTGTCGGGACCGCAGATTCTTCTCGATGAAAAGACGACGCAGGCACTCGGCCTCGTCTTTCACGAACTGGCGACGAATGCGCTGAAGCATGGCGAAGCCGGCAATTCAGTCGGTGCGCTGAAGGTCGACTGGTCGCTCGAAGCCCGTAGCGGCACCCGGACATTGGCTCTCAACTGGCGCGAGGCCGGTCAGAAGAAGCTTGAGAGACCGGCAAAGAGTGGTTTTGGCACCAGACTGATCGATCTCAACGTCACGCGCGAATTGCGTGGCACAATCAGGCGCGATTTTCGCGAAGATGGCTTGAACGTGGAAATCAAGGTTCCGCTGCCGGCCTGAAACGCCGTCTCGTGGGCCGCATCGCAACAGCGCTTTAAAGAGCAAACGCGGAGACAGGTGGCCTGCCTCCGCGTTTGCTGTTCGCCTGGAGCTCGAAACTAGTTGCAGCGAGCTGTGTAAATCCGGCCGTGACGATCTCTGTATTGGCAGTAGCCATTTTGCAGCCGGCGAACGAGCAGACCGCCAATCGCACCAGCGCCGGCGCCGATCAAAGCGCCCTTGCCGCCGCCGACAGCGCCACCAATGAGCGCGCCGCCCACAGTGCCGATACCCACGTTCTCTTCCGTGGTGGTGCAGCCGCTGACCGCAACCACGGCAACCATGGCAATAATCATCTTCCGCATGGAGTCATCCTCACTTTTGTCCTCACTTTAATAAGCTCCAGCCGCCATTTAGCATGAAAGTACGGCCTTTGCCCGCACGATTTCATTGTTGATTAAGATAGTCTTTTTCGGGGCGTGCGCCGTTCGATGCTACCACGAACCCGGAAATCTCCAAGGACGCATCGAGCGTGCCGTTGGGGCGCACGTTCCAGACGATCCTGTCATGGTCGTTCTCGAGCGCCGGATCGACGGCAAGGCATCTGGCGCCGACATGTTGGGCCTGGCCCTGCAGGTCAGCGACCGCGAACGGGCACGGCCGAGCACTCGGGCAGTGGTTTCAAAGCGATCAAGCAGAGGCGAGTTCGATTCAGATCAGTTGGGACGCGGCGGTCAGGACGATCGCGGCCATAAGCGCGACGGCGGCGAAGCGCAGGGGCGAAGCACGAGGCGCGGGCGTTGCGGGCGCGTCGGGATCCTGAAAACCGCCCATCGAGACGCGAGCGGCCTGTTCCAGTCTGTTCACGTCTGCAGCCGTCAACGCCCATCCCTTCACTTTGTGCCAAACTCAATCCGGCGGATCGGCACGTTCGCACAGGATCGGACTTTATGGTGAACAGTCGGTTAAAGATGGCGATGCGCAGCAAGCCTTCGCGCGGCGACCGCCGCTCGTTAATCCGTCTCGAAATTACCGTGAGGAACGACAAGGCGGTATTCGAGGCGGTTCCCGGTGATCTCAAGGGTCGCCGTTCCATTCAATGAAGTGGGCACGACGCGTTCGAGCGCGACGCTGCCAAAACGCTTCTCACTGCGCTGATTGTCGTTGGCTCCGATCACTTCGGCCCATGTCAGCGACAGCGCAGGCTCGCCAGCGGAAGCTGCCGTCAGATCGGCCGTCACCTCGACGAAACCGTCGCTGCGCGACAGTGCGCCATAGCTGACCGAATTGACGGCGAGCTCATGCATGGCCAAGCCGATGTGCAAGGCGGCATTGGGGTTGAGATATGGATTTGCGCCGCGGAAACGTAGGCTGTGCAAGGGATCCGCGCCGTACCTGCCGACCTGACCGGAAACCAGCTCGCGCAGCGCCGCTCCCCGCCAGTTGGATGACGTAACCAAATCCTGCGAGGAGGCCAGCGACTGCAATCGGCCCCGGAAGCGCGTCAGGAAATCGTCAATGCTGCCGGAATAACGGCCCGTCTGGGTGGCGATGCTCTGGATGATGGCCAAAAGGTTCTTGGAGCGATGACTGACTTCGCGCAGCAGCGCCTTCAACGTCTGCTCCCGGCGTTTCTGCTCGGTTGTTTCGACCATGGTGGTCACGACGCCCTGCACCGCGCCGGTCTCGCTGCGGTCGGCGTCTATCCACACCTGAAACCAGCGGGCGCCGTCATCGGCCGGCACACTGAGCTCAAGATGTTGAGGATTGCCGGAGACGATGACGTCGTGCTTGGCGGCGCCGATACGCTCTGCCTGCGCCGGCGGCAAGATGCCGTTGTTGTCGGAGGCATCGGAAGTCCAGGGCGCGCGCATGTTGCGCGCCCACACCGTCTTCATCTCGCGATCCTGGTACAGGACGGAAATCCCGGCATTGTGCAGTGCATGGAGAAGGGCCCGACCAAGCTGCATCCCGCTTTCGGCGGGATGCAAAGCGATGATCTCATCACTCTGGCCGCGGTCTTTCATTTTTCCGACTCTGGAACGCATCGGTCAATTTGCTCAACCCATGTCGGGCTGAACGGTTCGCGGAAAAATGGGTTCCAAAAGGAGGAGGTTCGTATCAAACCTTAAAAAGCGGTCCGCCGAGCGGCATCCCGTTGGAGGACACTGCCCGGCGGTGGCTGGAAACCGTTTGAGGGGTGCGGCTTCCAGTGTTCGCTTGAATGGCCGCTTGGCATTCACGCTCGTCTGATCAGGCCGGCAATAAGCGATATGATCAGGAAGGCGAGAAAGATGAAGAACAATATCTGCGCTATGCCGGCCGAGGTGCCAGCGATGCCGCCGAAACCAAGCGCACCGGCGATGATCGCCACGACGAGAAATACGAGCGCCCAGTAAAGCATGATCGATCTCCTTCCAATGCTGCGGTGAAAACGTGATTCGCCTCCGTTTGTTCCACCATTTTCCGAAAAAGACGATGCTGAAAATCTTCAGGGCCCGAATTGCCGCGGTGTGTGGAAAGGTCCAGTTGGTTGCCCCAGTTGGTTGCCAGTGAATTGAGCCGGCGTCACTCCCCTCTGATCCTGGGGAGCGGCTGTCTCGGCGGCCGCAGTTCGGCCGCCCGCTGTTTCATGCCGCGGCTTTCGCGTGCCGGTCAAAGAACAGGGCCTGGCTGATAAGAGCCTTGACCATGTCCGGATTGAACGGCTTGGTAACCAGGAATGCCGGTTCCGGCCGCTCGCCGGTGAGCAGGCGCTCGGGAAAGGCGGTGATGAAGATCACCGGTACCGAGGTCGACGACAGGATCTCATTCACGGCCGCTATGCCCGAACTTCCGTCGGCAAGCTGGATATCGGCAAGCACCATCTTTGGCCGCGCCTTGCCGAACATCGCCACCGCCTCGGCGTGGGTGCGCGCCGTTCCGACGACGCGGTGGCCGAGGCTTTCGACCATTTCCTCGATGTCCATGGCGATCAGCGGCTCATCCTCGATGATCAGCACGTCGGTTGCCACCTGACGGGAGATCTCGTTGCTCGCCTGCGCGAGGAGTTCGGAGAATTCCTGTTCGTCGACGTCGAGAATCTCCGCCGCCTCGTCTTCGCTGAAGCCTTCGACCGCCACCAGCAGAAAGGCTTGGCGGGGGCGAGGCGCAATTGCATTCAGATTGGCCGCGGCACGCTGTTCCCATGCCGACTGGGCATGCTCCTGCGGAACGCGAATGGCCACTGAGGTGAAGAGCTTGGCAAAGACCTTGTAGAGCGCGATGCGGTCGTTCGATGCGTTCGGAAAGATGTCGACATCGGCAATGATGGCCTCGAGCATTGCGGCGACCAGCGCGTCGCCGCTCTCCTGCGATCCGGATACTGCGCGCGAGAAGCGACGCAGGAACGGCAGGTGCGGAGCGATGGTTGCTGATAGGCTCATATTGGACGTCTCCCTCATATGACGTGATTGCATGTTACAGCTAAAAAACGGTTCGCAAGCCCAGAGTTGAAAACGCGGGTTCTGCGAAAAAGTTCCGATCATGCGGAACTAAATATATGGGCTGGCGTTTAGGGGCGGGTTGGGCAACCAGACGAGGCTGCCGCTTGCCTTGCGTTATGTGTTGAAGGGCGGCTTAAGGCTGGGACAAAAGGGCGAAATGAAGAACATGACGAAAGCTACCATGGGTGGCGTTGGCAACGGGCGCCGGGCTGCTTCCCGCGACCCGCTTGGGCCGAACTCGGAAATCGGCCGCAAACTCAAACAATACTACGACGAGCTGGTCTCCGACAATGTGCCGGATCGCTTCGCCCAACTGCTCAGCCAGTTGGAAAAAGCCGAACCTGTACAAAAGAAGGACTGAGGCATGGCGGCCGTCTCCCAGGGCTTCAAGACCGACTTGCTCGGCTCGATCCCGAGCCTGCGGGCTTTTGCCGTGTCGCTGACGCAAAACGCCGACAAGGCCGACGACCTGGTGCAGGAAACATTGGTCAAGGCATGGGACAAGCATGAAAGCTTCCAGCCCGGCACCAATCTGAAGGCATGGCTGTTCACGATCTTGCGCAACGAATTCTATTCGCAGATGCGCAAGCGCGGCCGCGAGGTGCAGGACAGCGATGGCGTCATGACGGCCAGGCTTGCCGTTCACCCGGCCCAGCACGGCCAACTTGACCTCGAGGACTTTCGCGGCGCGCTCGAATTGCTGCCAGAAGACCAGCGCGAAGCCATTATCCTCATCGGCGCGTCGGGCTTCTCCTACGAGGAAGCGGCCGAGATCTGCGGCTGCGCCGTCGGAACGATCAAGAGCCGCGTCAGCCGCGCCCGCACACGGCTGCAGGAAATTCTGAAGATCTCCGGTGAAGACGAGTATGGCCCGGACGCAATTTCGGCTCAGGTAACCGGGTCGACGGCTGCGTGAAGCGCGGCGTGTTCGAACCGCTCCGCGCCTCAGCGGAGAGGCGTTCGCCTGCAGGCCGCCGCCACTGCCTCGACGAGATCGTCTCCCGAATAGGGCTTGGTGACCAGTCTGACGCCGGGAAAGGATTTCTTGATCTCGTCCGTATCCGAATAGCCCGAGGCAAAGACGAACGGGATGCCCGCTTCACGCAGCCGCGAAGCAAATTGGAGCGTCGAAACGCCGCTCAGCATGAGGTCGACGATGGCCACATCGAACTGCGCGGCAACGTCTTGCTGTTCGATCTCAGTCAGATCACGGGCGATGACCACATTGAGCGCGCCGTAGTCGCGGCAAAGCTGCTCGATATCCATGGCAATCAGGAACTCATCTTCCAGGATAAGAATCCGCAAACCGTCGAGTGATGCGCGCACGCAGCAATATCTCCTTAAATTCGTCTCGATCGTGAAACGGGGGAAGTCATGATCGTTATTTGGCATGCTGTCATTTAAAAAAGACGCGCTGGCGCGGATGCGTCGGCCTCGGCCCATGCAAGGCATTTGCAACGCGCGCTGCCGGAGATAGGGTTAGAAGAGGTTCGTGCCGGAACCTTGGGGTCTGTCGGGCGTTTCGACCGAGCAAAAGCATGGAGAGTGAAGCAATGGCGACTGCCGCAGGAAAGGCCGCGAACGAAGCCCGCACGAATTCCGATATTGAGGCCGACATCGCACAACTGAAGGCCGACATCGACCAACTTACCAAGCTGTTGGCCAAAACTGGCGAACATGGCTACGGGGCAGCGCGGCGAGCCGCCGCCGAAAGCGTCGAGCAGTTGCGAACCCAGGGCGAGGCAGCCTTCGACAGCCTGCGCAGCAACGCCAGGGACATCGAGGCGCAGATGATAGCGCATATGCGCGAGAAGCCGGTGACGTCGCTGGCGATCGCCGCCGGCGTCGGGTTCCTCTTCGCGCTTCTCGCGCGCCGCTAGTTCTGCACGCATGGGAATGCTTGCATCGCTGATCTCGGGCCTCGCCTCGGGCGAAACCATTGCGGCGGTGCAACGCGCGCGTGTGGCTGCAATTGTCTATTCGGTCGCAGCGGTCGTAGCGCTGTGCGGCCTCGGCTTCCTGGTCGGGGCGGCCTATATCTGGACGGCGGCCCGCTATGGGCCGATGGCAGCTTCCCTGAGCTTCGGGATCGGCTTTCTCGCAATCGCCGGTCTCATCCTGCTCGTCTACCGGATGTCGGCCGGCTCGCGCGCCAGGCGCCGGGCGAAGCGACGCAACGCCGACATGAAGGCTATCGGGATCACTGCGGCACTCGCCGTGCTGCCGGCGCTGCTCAAGGGCAAAGATGGCCCGGGAAAGGCCGGACTGAGCGCGATTCTCGGTCCGGCGATAGCACTCGCTGCCTACGCCATCTACCGCGAGAACGTGAAGCGCGGCTCCGATGATCCGGATACCGGCAAACGCGAATAGTTCGGATGGGATAGTTCGGGGCAAACGATTCTGGCGCCGGTCGCAAAATCACAAATCTTCGAGCGGAATCGATATTTCCGCGACCACGCCGTCCGGCCGGAATTCATGGATCACCTCGCTGGAAATGACCTTGGCCAGGCTGCGGCGGATCAGGATCGAGCCGAAGCCATGGCGTTCGGGCGGCGCAACCCGCGGGCCGCCGCTTTCGCGCCAGGCCAGCAACAGACGGCGTGCGCCCTTCCTGCCTTGTACCCTCCAATCGAGATCGACCTTTCCGGAGGAAACCGAGAGCGACCCGTATTGCAGTGCATTGCTTGCCAGTTCATGCAGGATCAGCCCGAGCCCGACTGCCTGGTCGGGTGAGAGCAGGACATCGGCGCCGGAGATCGCCATGCGCGATTGTCCGGCGGCTTGGAACGGCTTTAGCTCGATCTCCACCAGCTCGCGGATGCCGATGCCGCGCCACTCGCGGTCCGACAGCAGGCTGTGCGCAACGCCCAGTGCCTGCAGCCTGGCGCTGAAGGCTTCGAGGAATTCGCTTGGCTGGCGGGCATGGCGAACGGTCTGCGTCGCCAGCGCCTGTACGGTTGCCAAAGTGTTCTTGACGCGGTGATTGAGCTCGCGCAGCAACAGTCGTTGACGTTCGTCGCCAAGCTTGCGTTCGGTAATGTCGTAGTTGACGCCGAAGATCAGCGTCGGCTTGCCATCGCCGTCGCGTTCTATGACGCGGCCGCGTGTTGCGATCCATCGCGGCGGATCGAGGCCTTTGACACGGTATTCGCCAAAATAATCGTCGCTGCCGGTCAGCGCGTCGCGAAAGCGTGTTTCGGTCTGGTGAACGTCGCGCGGGTCGATGGCGGTCAGGATGTCGCGCGCCCTCAGCCTGTTCGACTTCGGCAGGTTGAACAATTCGGACAGCAGGACATCGCAGTCGATCATATCGCTGCGGATATCCCATGCCCAGCTGGCAAGCGAAGCCGCGTCGAGCGCGATAGCGCGCCGCTTTTCCTCTCGAACCAGTGCTGCCTTGGCAATCGCCGCACTGCGGGTTGCATCCTTCAGCGTGAACAGGCTCGCGGCGAGGCCGGCCAGCGCCGACAGCTGGTCGAGCTGGACAGAGGAAGGACGTGCGTGCGGCTTCCGGTCGAGCACGCACAGCGTGCCGATCAGCGCGCCGTCGACTACGATGGGCACGCCTGCGTAAAAGCGGATATGATGCTCGCCGGTGACCAGCGGATTGGCTTTGAACCGCGGATCCGCCGCCGCGTCGGCCACCACCATCGGCACGTCGCCGGCTGCGATGGTATAGGCGCAGAACGATGTCTCGGTTGCGATTTCGGTCTCGTCGAGGCCGATACAGGACTTGAACCACTGCCGCTCGGCATCGACCAGCGTGATCAGTGCGACAGACGTTTGCATAGCCGAAGCGGCAAGACCGCCGATACGATCGAAATCAGGGTCGGCAGCCCCGTCCAGCGTGTCGAGGCCGTGCAGCACGGCAAGACGGTCCGCGGCGCCCACCACACGGCGAATATCGGCCGGCAGGCCCGGCGTGTTCTGGCTATTGTCGTCCACTATGCCCCCGGAGGCCGGCTCCGCTGATTGGTCAGGCCAACCGGCCCGTCTGCCGCCTTGCAGTGCCGGAACTTTCGCGGCGGGGGACCGTTACCAGCCAACGCCCCGCGAGTTACGCCTGCCGGCGCCAAATATGGAGCCAGACGATGCCAAAAACCATTCCTGAAAACAAAGCCCGTCAAGGGCGGCGGGGTCGGCATGTCCTTCGTATCCTGATCGCCGCGCTGTTGCTGGCTTTTATCGCCTGGGGCGTCGCCGAAATCTACGGCTGGATGATCGAGACGCCGAAGACCGAACAGGGCAACACGCCCAGCGGCTAGGTTCTCTCCATCGCTCGCGCCAGTTTGCATCACGCAACCCCACATCACGCATCCCACGTCAGGCAACCTTTGCCTCGACAGCGCGCGCCGGGACGAGAACATTCAACGCGCGCGGATGGATTTCGACGGTCGTCTCGCGATCGAGCTTTACCAGTTCGCCGTCCATGACGGCCTGAACTTTCCTGTTAGTCGAATGGATTTTCAAAACGGCGCGGTTTGCCTGATGGATTTCGACATGCTCGTTGCCGCGCCATTTCCCACGGGCGACGTCAAAGAGGAACCTGATCAATTCGCCGCGCCGCCGCGCCACGGTGACATAGATGCCCAGCACGCCGCCTGCCGGATTATCGGCATAGGGCAGGTGGCCCTCGCCAAACAGATTGTTGGTGATGCCGATACCGGTGATCCGGGTTCTGATCTCGGCCTCGCCGATCATCAGCGTTACGTTCATCGCCGGTGGATTGTTGATCGTCGCCCAAGCGGCTCGCACCGAGGCGCGCATCTTCCCCAACCGCGAGCCGAATTCCATCTTCTGGCGCAGTTGCACCATCCTGGCGTGCATGCCGATCGAGAATTGATGCACGAAGGGCCGGCCGTTGGCTGTTGCAATGTCAATCGCCATCACCTCGCCGTCGGCAAACGATTTCAGTGCCGCATCGAGGGTCTGCGGGATACCGAGGCCGCGCGCAAAAAGGTTCATTGTGCCAGCCGGCAGAATTGCCAGCGCCTTCTCCCCATTCATCAAACGGGCTGCCGCGGCCGAAATGGTGCCGTCGCCGCCGCCAGCCAGCACGACGTCGATGCCGCGCCTGGAAGCTACGCCGTCCAGCGTGGCGACGATATCCTTGCCGGCGACGATTTCGATATCAATCGAGTGGCCGGCAGTCTCAAGTGTGCTGCGCATCCGACTGGCGAAGGCCTCAAGATCGATGGTGCGCAGGGTGCCCCCGTCCTTGTTCAGCACCGCTGCAAACCGCATGGCCGTTCCATTTTCCAGCACCTATCGGGCCGGGACGTAGCCCCAGCCGGGAGTGGAACGGGGCGGCCGAGAAAATGTTCCTTTCGACCAACGCGGCGAATCCGAGAACCATTGACATCGCACCGGGTGCACCACGGCTTTTTTCGGAACAACAGTGTGGTCACAACGTTGTGAACATGCAGAAGACGCTGCGCCCGCAGTGACGCCAGGCGGGCACGGCGTGCACGAAATCACCGACGAGGAGACACTAAGATGATCCGCACCCTTTTAACCACGACAGCAGTCGCAACATTGATTGCGACGGGTGCATTTGCGCAGTCGGCGACGACCCCGGCGCCGGCGCAACCACCCGCCGTAGAGAATTCCGCTCCAGCCGCTCCGGTGCAACGCGCCGAGGGCAGCCTTGTCACCAATATCATCGGCGAGTCGGTCTATAACGGCACCGGCGACAATGCAGAGAATATCGGCAAGATCACCGATGTCGTCTTCGACGAGCGCGGCGAGGTAAAATCCGTCGTCATCGGCGTTGGCGGTTTTCTTGGCATAGGAACCAAGAACGTCGTTTTCGACTACAAGAAGATGCAATGGGCCGAAAGAAATGGCGACCGTTGGCTGATAGCGCAAACGACGAAGGATGAGTTGACGGCTCAGCCGGATTTCGACCGGAGGCCTTACGATCCGACTCCGCCACCAGCTTCGGCGGATAATGCGGCGCCTGCCGCCCCTTCCACCAGCGCGCAAAATACAACCCCGGCGCCTGCCGCGCCGGCTGAGCCAGTGAAGCGCGCCGAAGGCAATCTCGCCACCAATATCATCGGCGAGACCGTCTATAACGGCACCGGCGACGACGCCCAAAACATCGGTGACGTGAACGACATCGTCATCAACAAGGAAGCCAAGGCGCAATCGCTGATCATCGGTGTCGGCGGCTTCCTCGGCATCGGCGAAAAGAACGTCGCCTATGACTTCGATAAGGCGCAGTGGGCCGAGAGGAACGGCGATCGCTGGCTGGTCGCGCAAACGACCAAGGAAGAGCTGCAGGCGCAGCCAGACTTCAACCGCAAGGCCTATGATCCGGCCCCGGCAACCACTGCGTCGAACGATGCCAATGCGCCTGCTACCGTCACGCCTACCGTGATGGCCAGCAACACTGCGCCGAACGACAACACCGCAACGACCAACAACGCTGACCAAGCCGGCAAGACGGCTCAAAACGCTCCGGCAGCGGCGCCTCCGGCTAATTCCACGGCCGACCAGACCAAGACCGGGTCGATCGACAAGTCGACGCTAACCGAAATGCCGATGGGCGAAATCCGGGCCGAGGATCTGGTTGGAACAACCGTCTACGGCGCCAACGATGTCAACGTCGGCGAGATCGGCGATATCGTGCTGGGCAGCGACAAGAAGGTCGACGCAGTCATCATCGACGTTGGCGGCTTCCTTGGCGTCGGCGAGAAGGAGGTGGCGGTCGGCATGGACAACCTGAAATTCATGACCGACAAGAACGGCAAGCGCTATCTCTACACGAACTTCACCAAGGAGCAGCTTGAGGCGCAGGCCCCCTACGACAAGGCCAGCTATGCGCAAAATCGCGACAAACAGCGCATGATCATGCGCTAAGCTGCTCACAGGCCGACAGAGAAGCCCGCGCCGGCAACGGCGCGGGCTTTGCTTATCTCGAGGGGAAGCCCGCGACATGGCCGGCAACGCCATTGTCCGTCAATTCGGCGAGCGCCAGAGATTGGTCGAGATGCTCGGCCCGCCAGGCGAGCAACTTCTCGGCAAATTCCAACCGCACCGGCAGATAGGCTGGGTCGTCAGCGACGTTGGTCAGCTCGCCGGCATCTTTTTCCAGGTCGAAGAGCAAGGGCGGCAGGCCGCCGCCGAAATTCACATATTTGAACTTTTGCGTGCGGATGACGGCGAGATTGCACTGACGCGGACCGATGCCGAAATAGCGTTCTGCATCACCATCCGCAATCGAGCGGAAATCGAACTCCCAATGCGCCGCATCGCGCCAATTGTCCGGCTCCGTTGCGTCCAGGAAAGGCGCCAGCGAGCGGCCGTCGAGATGCGGCAGGACTTCGCCGCCAGTGAGCTCGAGCCCAGTGAGCTCGACCAAGGTCGGTGCCAAATCGACCGCCTCGGTGAAGCGGTCGACACTGCTGCCGGCCGCCTTGCGGCGGCGCGGATCGCGAATGACCAGCGGAATATGGAAGCTGCCGTCGAAGAAGCCGCCCTTGCCCAGCATGAAATGATCGCCCATCATCTCGGCGTGATCGGAGGTCAGCACGATGACGGTGTCGTCCCATGCATCGGCCGCCTTGACCGCTTGCCAGACGCGGCCAAGCTGCGCGTCGACCTCCGAGATCATGCCGTAATAGAGCGCCCGGATGCGGCGAAAATTATCGTCGCCCCAGTCGCGCACCTTGCCCTCCGAGCCGGGACGGAATTTCGACCGTTCCTGCCGGTTAAGTTCATAGGCGAGATAAGGGTGGCTTGCTGCTTCGGCCTGCCAGCTTTCCGCGCGGTCAAAAGCTGGACCGATGGCCGGATCGTACATGGCGTTGTAAGGCGCCGGCACGATGAAGGGCGGGTGGGGGCTGATGAAGGAAAGATGCGCGAACCACGGGGCATCGCGCTCCTGCTCGCCGAGCCAGCGGATGAATTCGCCGGCCAGGAAGGCCGACGGCGTCTCGTCCTTCGAATAGATTGGCGGACCGTTGCTGATCGCGCCGTCGTTTTCCAGGATTTCGCCCGCCGGGCGGTGAATGGCGGGGGAGCCGGCGCCGGCATCGACGCCGCGCGCCTTGAGCCATGACAGCCAGGGCTTCTGGTGCTCGGGCAGAAGCTGGCGCACGGTGAAGCCGGGCAGCACGCCTTCATAGCTTTTCAGCTGCGGGTCGCCAGGCGCCAGCGTGCGCGGGTCGCGCGCCATGTCGGTATAACCGAACAGCGTCGGATCATAGCCGAGGGCGCGTGCCCAGAGGGCTATGTTGCCGTGGCGGGCGTCGAGCGGCGTGCCGTTGCGGCAGACACGATTGTTCATCTGGTAGAGGCCGGTGTAGAGGCAGGCGCGTGCCGGCGAGCAAGGTGCGGCGCCGCCATAGTGCTTCTGGAACAGAACGCCCTCGGCGGCCAGCGCGTCGGCATTGGGCGTTCTTACCACCTTGTGGCCAGCAGCTGACAGGCAGTCGCCGCGCCACTGGTCGCAGGTGATCAGGAGAATGTTGGGGCGTTTTCCCGTCAACCGCGGTATCCTCACGCTGCTACATGCGTCGCTCATGGAGCGCAATTTCGGCGAGTATGCAAGCCGGTCCAGTTTGCCGAATGGTGAACAAAACCTGCTTCGTCGTTCACTTTAACAGCACAGTCCATTCTGTGTTTGCCGCCTTTGCGGCCAGGAGGCGGATGCTCATATTTGCGTGGACAGCGGCAAGGGCCGCACCAGCACAAGGGAAGGAGCAACAGACATGCTCGACCAGGTCAAGGGCCTGCATCACGTCACGTCGATGGCCAGCGATGCGCGCCAGAACAATGAATTCTTCACCGGGACGCTCGGTCTGCGGCGGGTCAAGAAAACCGTCAATTTCGACGCACCCGATGTCTACCACCTCTATTACGGCGACGAGGTCGGCACACCCGGCTCGGTGATGACCTATTTCCCGTTTCCCAACATCGGCAAGGGCCGCCATGGCGTTGGCGAGGTCGGCACCACCGCTTACTCGGTGCCTGAGGGCACGCTCGGCTATTGGGAGAAACGGTTTGCCGAGCAAGGCGTCACCGGGCTGTCCCGCGAGGAGACGTTCGGCGAGAAGCGTCTTGCCTTCGCCGGCCCCGATGGCGACGGGTTTGCGCTGGTCGAGGACAGAGCGGACAACCGTGCGCCATGGGCCAAGGGTGGCATTCCCACCGACGAGGCGATCCGCGGCTTTCACTCGGTGTCGCTCAGGCTGAAAGACGGTGGCGCCACCGAAGAGCTGCTGAAATTCATGGGTTATGAGGAGATCGACAAGTCCGGCAATGTCAGGCGGCTGGCGGTGAAGAACGGCAACGGCGCCGATGTCGTCGATATCGAATCGCTGCCAGGGGCCGGCTTCGCCAATCTCGGCGCCGGCTCGGTCCACCATGTCGCCTTTGCCGTCGAGAACCGCGCCAAGCAGCTCGAAGTGCGCAAGGCACTCCTCGATACAGGTTATCGGGTGACGCCGGTGATCGACCGCGATTATTTCTGGGCGATCTACTTCCGCACACCGGGGGGCGTGCTGTTCGAGGTCGCCACCAACGAGCCGGGCTTCGACCGCGACGAGGATACCGCCCATCTCGGCGAGGCGCTGAAGCTGCCGTCGCAACACCAGCATTTGCGGCCCTATCTCGAGCAGCATCTGCAGAAACTGGAAGACTGAGGGCAGGGTTATGAGCAAGGATTCGTATATTCACAAGGTGCTGCCCGGTTCGCTGGACGGACCGTTGCTCTTCGTCTTCCATGGCACTGGCGGCGACGAGGATCAGCTTCTGTCGCTTGGGCGCGATCTTGCGCCGCAAGCGACGATCGTCGCCCCGCGCGGCGATGTCTCGGAACAAGGCGCCGCACGCTTCTTTCGCCGTACCGGCGAGGGCGTTTACGACATGGGCGATCTCACGCGAGCGACGGACAAGATGGCCGGCTTCGTCAAGGCACATGTCGAGGCGGCAAAGCCATCTTCGGTGCTAGGCCTCGGTTATTCCAACGGCGCCAACATCCTGGCCTCGGTGCTGTTTGCCGAACCGTCGCTGTTCGACGCAACGGTGCTGATGCATCCGCTGATCCCGTTCGAGCCGGAGGTCAAGGGCAGCCTTGACGGCAGCCGCATCCTGGTCACCGCCGGCAGGCGAGACCCGATCTGTCCGCCTGATTTGACGGCGCGGCTCGAAGCCTATTTGCGCGCCGATGGTGCCGATGTCACAGTCGAGTGGCATGACGGCGGCCATGAGGTGCGGCCGAGCGAGATCGAGGCGGCGCGGCAGTTGTTCGCCGTAGCGCCGGATGAAAGGACCGCAAGCCATGTCTGACCTATTGCCAGAGATCGAGCTGGAGGACCGCGGCTCGAAGGGCCGCTACTTCCTGCGTGGGCCGAGCGGCGCCGAGGCGGAGATGACCTTCACCAAGGTCGGCGAGCACCAGATCATCATCGACCATACCGAAGTGCCGGATGCATTTCGCGGCCAGGGCGCGGGACTTCGCCTCGTCACCCGTGCCGTCGAGGATGCACGTGCGGCGGGCAAGACGATCATCCCGCTTTGCCCGTTCGCCAATGCTCAGTTCCGCCGCCATCCGGAATGGGCGGACGTGCTGAAGCGGTAAGAGAGACAGCCCCTCGATGAATGACAGGAGAAAGGGTGCGCGGCTTTACCGCGTGCCGCTTCGACCATTGGCGGCGTACAAACATAAGGCAAACATGCGGGAATTGCGCAGAGCGCTCGCCTTGCCTAAGTATTGGCAACAACCGGCTCGCCCTCCGCGGCCCGACCACTTCAACCGAATGGCCCTCCATGACCGAATCCGATCTCGTTCCCGTCTTCGACGGCCACAACGACACGCTGCTCAGGCTCTACCAGTCGAAGGATGCGGACCTCGAAAAGCTGTTCGTCGAGGGGACGCCGAGTGGCCATATCGACCTGCCGCGCGCGAAGAAAGGCGGATTTGCCGGCGGCATGTTCGCGATCTTCCCGCCGCCTGTCGAGAAATCCAAGCGCGGCGCGGTGCCGCTGGCGCCGAGCGACAGTGAGCCCTTGCCGCCCGAGGTTCCGCGCGCCGATGCGCTCAACTCCACCATAGCGATGGCCTCGATCCTGTTCAGGCTGGAGCGGGCTTCGGCGCTCACTGTCTGCCGCACCGCCGGCGATGTGAGGAAGGCGATGGCGCAAGGCTCGATCGCGGCGGTCTTCCACATCGAAGGGGTCGAGGCGATCGACCCTGAGCTCACCCTGCTCGATGTCCTCCACGCAGCCGGCCTGCGCTCGCTCGGTATCGTCTGGAGCCGTCCCAATGCCTTCGGCCACGGCGTGCCGTTCCGTTTCCCGTCGTCGCCCGATACAGGGCCGGGGCTGACCGATGCCGGCAAGGCGCTGGTGAAAGCCTGCAACCAGCTGAAGATCATGATCGATCTTTCGCATCTCAACGAAAAAGGTTTCCGCGACGTCGTCGAGATCAGCGACGCACCGCTGGTCGCGACCCATTCCAACGTGCACGCAATCTGCGGCCATTCGCGCAACCTCACCGAATGGCAGCTCGGCGCGATCCGCGACTCCGGCGGCATGGTCGGGCTGAACTTCGCCACCGGGTTCCTGCGTGAGGACGGCAGGATGAACGCCGACACCAGCCTCGACATCATGGTGCGCCATGTCGATTCGTTGCTGCAGGCGCTGGGCGAAGACGGCGTCGGCCTGGGCTCGGATTTCGACGGCGCCATGATCCCGGCCGTGATAGGCGACGTTGCCGGCCTGCCAAGATTGCTCGACGCTTTCGCGGCACGCGGCTTCGGGCGCGCGCTGATCGAGAAGATCGCCTATCGCAACTGGCTCGGCATGCTGGAAAAGACCATCGGCTAAGCGGGTGATGCCGGCTTGACCGGAATGCGATTTGGAGGCGGACTATTCGAAACCCAGCGTTTAAGCCAGTCCTGGCCAATGCCGCGGTCGCGGATGATCGGCAGCGGATCGGTCGAATCCAGCCTCGCACAAATACGGTAGACCTCCAGCGTTTCAGCGCTCATCTCGCCGTGTTTGTAGAAGAACATGGCCGCAGCATAGCGGGTGCGGCCCGACCATTTTTCGCCGAGCGGTGTGTTGATCAGCTGCCACTGTTCGGCGGCTTCGGCGTCGAGTTTGGGACTGTCGGTGTCGGCCATGTTTAGAAATCCGCAGGCGGACTGGCAGTGCGGCGGCCGAGCCTGACGACCAGCCGCGGCACCAGTTTGGCACGCTTCAGCAGCTTTTGATATTGCAGCTCGCGCCTGGCGTGGATCTCGACCCAAGATCCGCTGCAGGCGGGCTCGGCGGCGCTGATCTGGTCTGCATCGCCGGGACTGCTGCCTTTCGCCGACGGTGCCTTCGACGACGTTTTCTCCAAGGATGCAATCTCGACGAGAACATCCGAATATGGGCAGCCATGCAGAAGGTGCTTGACAGTGGCAAACACCGTCCCACTGATCTTCGCGGCCGATGCCGGTCGGCTAGCCGGCGATGCTGGAGACCATCACCCCGATGAAGACAACAGAGGCGCGCGAAGCCCTCCTCGAACCGGCGCGAAAAAGCGATTCCGAAAAGCGCGGCCGCAAAGCGTCGAAAGAGACAAGGCAGGTTCAACTGATCGAAGCGACTATCGATTCATTGGCCAAGCGCGGCTATTCGGAAACGACTATGGCCGACGTCGCCGACGGCGCCGGCCTGTCGCGCGGCATCGTCAATTTCCATTTCGAGAGCAAGGAGAAGCTGCTCGTCGCCACTTTGCAATACATGCATGACGAGTATTCGGCGCATTGGCGCGGCGCCTTGCAAAGGGCCGGCGATGATCCCGCCCGCCAGCTGCAGGCATTGGTGGCAGCCGATTTCAACCGCTCGATCTGCAACAAGCGCAAGCTGGCTGCTTGGTGTGCCTTCTGGGGCGAGGCCAAATCGCGACCGAAATATCAGGCGCTGAGCAGCGCACGCGATGCCGTCTACCAGAACATATTCATCGATCTTTGCGCGGCGCTCAAGCAGAGCGGCTTCTATGCCTATGAGCCGCAAGTCATGGCGCTGGCGCTCAGCGCCATGCTGGATGGTCTGTGGCTGCATTTGATGATGGGCACCGAGGACGCCACACGCGAGACGGCGCTGCAGGCCGCGAACGAGTTCCTGTCTGCGGCATTCCCCAAGCACTATCCGAACTCAGCAGCCCGCGGTGCCAGGCCGGCATGAACCATCAAAAAGAGGGTGGACCAGCAATGAAGACAATGATCCGGCGCCTGACATTCGAGAAGATCAAGGCCGGCTAATGAAGTTCAAGATCGAACGAGCCGATGTGGCCATCGTCGGCGCCGGCTTCACCGGCCTGTCGGCCGCGCGTGAATTGAACCACGCCGGCATCGATGCCGTGCTGCTCGAAGCCCGCGACCGTGTCGGCGGCCGCGTCGAAGCCGTGCAGAACGGGCTCGGCGAGCGGATCGACAGCGGCGGCCAGTTCTTGTGCGAAGACATGCCGGAATTAATGGCGCTGGTGCGAGCGCGCGGCAAGACATTGGTCGAGACCCATGTCGCAGGCGAATTCGTCACGCAGCCGCGAATGAGCGAGGCGCAAGCCGGGCGCACTTACGGCACTGCGATGCGAATGCGCGAGCGGATGAACGCGATCGCACCGACCGACCCGGCCATCGCCGGCTTGACAGTCGCGGCATGGCTCGATCGCCAGAACGATCCCGACGATGCCAAGGCCGCCTTTCGGTCGATGATCGAGGGCCTGTGGTGCCTGGCAATGGAAAGGCTGCCGCTGTGGTACTTGATCGACAATGATCGCCGCATCACCAACGAGGTGTCGGAGCTGCAATATTTCGTGGGCGAAACCATGCATTCGCTGGCGGATGATCTTGCGCGGGATCTCGGCGATCGACTGCGGCTGAATACAGCTGTCGAGGCTATTGAGCACGGGCCGGGAGGGGTTCGCGTCGTTTCGCCCGCCGGCGTGACCGAGGCACGAGCGGTACTGGTCGCGCTACCGCCGATGATGGCCTCGAGAGTGGATTTCGTGCCGCCGCTGCCGGCTGCGCTGGAGAGAGCCCTCGGCGTCTGGCAAAGCGGCGCGGTGATCAAAATGCTGGTGCGCTATCCCAAGGCTTTCTGGCGCGACAGGGGCTTGAGCGGCATGGTAATGTGGCGGGAGCCGCACGGACTTTTTGCCTGCGATGCCAGCAAGGATGAGGATCATGCAGCACTTGTCGTCTTCATCGGCGGGCCGCTGGCGCAGCGCTGGCGGGATATGGACAGCGCGGCGCTACGCGCAACGGTGACATCAAAGCTGCAAGATGCGCTCGGTATCGAGGCCGCCGGCGTCACCGATCTCAGCCATCGCGACTGGACCGGGGATCACTGGAGCGGCGGCGGTTACAGCGATTCGATCGTCGATGCGACGGCAACGGATGCCGAACGCATTATCCGGGCGGGCGCCCCGCCGGTGCATTTTGCCTCGTCGGAGCTGTCGCCGTCATTTCCGGGCTATGTCGAGGGCGCGATCGTCGCCGGTCGCACTGCTGCGCAAAAAATTATTCAGTCGGTTATCGCCAGCAGAGCCTCAGGGTCATAAGCGAGGCGGATCGAGGTGCCGACCTGCATCGACGCGCATTGCCACGAGCTCGGCCTGTTGGTCCGGCTACTGATCAACATGTGCGTGATGTCGCCGCCATTAATCATCAAGCGCCAGTAGATCGACGATATGGTGTCGATCCTGCGCGAAGGCATTTCGCGCGCGATGGACGATCTGCGCCGCGAAGATGTCTGGCGGGGATAGGCGTTTATCGCCGGCAATCTCAGCCGTGGCATTGGTCGGCCGCTGGCAAGGTGGGCGGGGTCGATGAACTGGGCGGTGCCGCGATCTTCCTGGTTTCCGACGCGTCGAGCTTCATGACCGGCCAGATCATCTATATCGAAGGCGACATGACCCGGACCCGTATGAGCGCGACTGTCGCTGTCGGGCGCATGGAAGACCGGTCGGCCTCGGGGCTGCCCCGCAAAAGGCAGGGCTCGTCATTTGCACGCTCTTAGCTTCACCGCTAAGCTTCTTTGGCTGGGGTATTTTCCTCAGATCACATTCGCCATCCCAAGGATCTCATGACACCCGACACAGCAACGCGCGAACAGTTCGCCATCGATCTCGCGCGGCGCGCCGGCGCGCTCGGCCTGAAGTATTTTCGCGACCTCGACAGCCTCGCCATCGAGAGCAAAGGTCATCAGGACATGGTCTCGCAGGCTGACCGCGAGGTCGAGCTGTTCATCCGTGCGGCAATGAAAGCCGCTTACCCGACCGATGGAATTGTCGGCGAGGAGCATGCCTCGGTCACCGGATCGAGCGGGCATGTCTGGGTGATAGATCCGATCGACGGCACCGCGAATTTCGTGCGGGGCATTCCGGCCTGGTGTGTGGTCATCGCCTGCGCCAAGGACGGCGACACTGTCGTGGGTGTCATCCACGAGCCCTCTACCGGCGAAACGTTCCATTGCCGTAAGGGCGGCGGCGCTTTTCTCAACGGCAAGCCGATCAGGGCAAGCGCGGCCACCAGCCTGACCGACGGCTCGTTGGGCACCGGCTTTTCCAACCGCGCCGAAATGCAGAACGTCGCAACGCTCATCGGTTTGCTGTTTTCACAGGGCGGCGTGTTTTTCCGTAACGCATCCGGCGCGTTGATGCTCGCCTATGCGGCCGCCGGCAGGCTGCTCGGCTATGTCGAAGAGCATATGAACGCCTGGGACTGCCTGGCAGGCATGCTGCTGGTGGAAGAAGCCGGCGGCACTATAGTCAAGCCCGACCCAAAGACGGTGCTGGAAAACGGCGCGCTGGTGATTTGCGCCGGCAGCGGCGTGTTCGCCCAGGTCCGCCAGCTCTGCGTGCAATCCTTCAAGCTTTGATCAGAACCGGTCCGCATGAGCAGCGGCGATTTGTATTTCCACTGTCAGGCCCTCCTCGGCTGCCTGCAGATGCGGATCGCCGGCTCCGCCCCACCAGATGTCTCCCTTTGGGTTGGCGGCCTCGGCGCGCAATTGCGCATAGATTTCGCCAGCGCTCTTGCGGGTCATATTGACGGTGATGCCGGTCTTCTCCTCGAACGCCCGCGCCGTCTGCTGGCACCAGACCTCGTCAACGCCGCAAGACATGGTCAGGCTTTCGGCGGACGCCGATGACGACGCGGACCACATACCGGCGGCGAGGATGCCGGCGCAGAGAATTGCCCTTTTATCACGTTGAAATTCCTCCCTAATTTATTTGCCGACTTATGAAATGCAGATACGCGGAAAATTCAAGTTGGAAGGGTACGGCCGCCTTTGCGCCTTTCGCCGACTTCCCGCTCGATGTGTTCGACAGGTTGATGCGGATCAATCTTTGCAGCCACCTGGCCGACCGTCCTGCGCCGCCGAACATTCTCAGACGATGGCCCGGTCCCAGCCGCCATAATGCGCAGCGCTGCGCGTGCCGCGCGGCAGGCTGAGCCCGACCAGCAGCGCTCCGATCGCCAGATTGGCGAGGCTCGCCGCCGCGCCGCCGGCTGAGCCCGACCAGCAGCGCTCCGATCGCCAGATTGGCGAGGCTCGCCGCCGCGCCGCCGGCGAGCATGAACGGAGAGAGGGCGATCCAGGCTCCAAGCGCTATGTTCACAAAGCGGACGGCGCGCGCCACCTCGGCCATCGCCGTAACGGCGATCATGATGACCAGGCAGCCGGTGACATTATCACTGAAGTAGAGCGGCGGGCTGGTGCCGAAGACAAGCGGCGTGATCATCAGCAGGGCGCCGGCGAGTGTGCTGGCGACAAGGGTCCGGGGAAAATTCACACCGCCAGTGACGAAGTCCCGCGCCACTGCCGATAGCGGCCGGTCGAGATCCGGCGTTGGCGTCTGGTCCTCCGAAAGTGCCGGACCTCCGCACCAGAATGTGCGCCAGAACGGCTCTCCCGCTTGTTTCGCGTGCCAAAGATACTGGCAGCTCGCCAGCACCTCGTCGACCGAATAAGGGATGAGGACGACGGTGACGGCAGCCTGGACGATGCAGAGCGTGCACAGCGCCCCGATGAGCGGTGGCTGAATGATGATGAAGCCGACGCTGACCACACCGAGCGGAACGACCAGCAAGCCGAACAAAAGCACCATCCACGGCATGGTACGCCAGCGGCGGCGATCGCCGATCGCGCCCGCGAGGATATCCAGCGCATAGGCAAAGGCGCCCAGCCCGGCATCGGCGATCGGAAAACCCTTGGAGACCCAGGAGGTGACCACCGCCTCGCTGCCATTGCCGGCCGGCGTTTCGCCCGGGCCGAAGAACGGATCCCAAAGACTGTCGATGTGCCCTAGCTGATAGGCAGCGAGATAGCGCGAGACGAACAGGCCGACAAAGGCGAGGCCGATTATGGGAATGCGCTGGGTGAAGAGGGAGGGCGAATAGCTCCAGCCGAGCGGGCGGTCGTCATCGGCGGCAAGGGCACGCCGGCTGATACCCGGCGTCGGCGGGATCATCACCGCGAACGCGACGATCAGCATGCCGGCCAACGTGTCGGTCGCGTAGGCTCCGGCGCTGGTGGTCCAGAACAGCAGCGGCGCGAACATCACCCAAACCCCGATCGAGGCGGTGATCCATTGCAGCCCGTGCCAGCGCCGGCGCATGCCGACGAGCGCCAGCGACAGGATGGCGAGGCCGGATACGATCTCACTGATGCCGAGCCTGCCATCGCGCGTCTCCGGCGAGGCGATCTCATGTCCGAGCGCCGGCGGAATCGGTGCTGAAGCGGGATCGAACAGGCCGAGCGTGAAGGGCGACGCCACGAGCCACAGCCCGATCGCAACGTTGGTCAGCGGCGCCCAGAGCGTTGCGGCCCGGCGGCGTTCGGTTTCCGCCTCGACCTCGTCGTCCGAGCGCTCGAGCGGGCGCTGCAGCCGTTCGGCGGCCTGGTCGAGCTCGGGCGCGGAAGCGGCGGCCGCCGACGGTTCAAGCTTGTTCTTCTTGTACCAGTCGGTAGGATCCGCCTTCAGCCGCCGGATCATTTCCGGCAAGGTAGCGGTCAGGCGGTGCCGCGGGTTCCAGCCAAGCAGGCGCCTGGCGCGGGAGATGTCGATCTCGTAGTGATCGTCGGCGTTCTCGATCATCCATGGCTTGATGTCGGACTCCTGGTCGAGAACCTTCTCCTGCATCCAGGCACCGAGCTTCGTCACCTCTTTCGGCAGGGACAGGGTCCGCCAGGTCTCGCCATGCAGGAGCTGCCCGATCTGCTTCTGCATCTCGTCGTAAGACGGCGTCTCTTCTTCGCCGATCAGCAGTACGGTCTCGTCGGGAAGCGGGCTGCGCCGGTCGACAGTGCGCACCACGGCGTCGACGAGATCGTCCAGATGCAGGTAGGGCTGGCCGGTGGTGATGTCGCCGGTGAAAAGATAGGCGGTCGGCATGCGCTCGAAAATGCGGGCGATCTGCTGGGCGATGAAGGCCGCGTGACAATCCTCGTCATAGACACCCGCCAGTCGCAGGATCGCAACCTTGATGTCGCCGTGCTCCTTCTGGATCAGCGTCTCGGTCTCGGCCTTCGATCTCGGATAGGCCCAGGCCGGATCGATCGGCGATCGCTCGTCGATCCTGGCGCCCTTTGCCGGGCTCGGCGCATGCACCAGCAGCGTGCTCGAAAACACGAACTGCTCCGTCTCGAACCCCCTCAGCGCGTTCAGCAGCCGGCGCGTTCCCTCGACGGTCACCGCGCCGTATTTCGGATTATCCTCGCCGGTCGTGTCGTAATAAGCCGCGAGATGGATCACCGAGGCAACGCGGCCGCCGCTCCGCTCGCGCACCTCGGCCAGTGCCTTCGCCACGCTCGCGTCCGAGGTAAGGTCGATCTCGATCGTCTCGACGCTGGGCAAGGATCGTCTGGCAACATCAAGGCCGATGATGTCGTAGCGCTCCATCAAGCCGCGAGCGATGGCCTGGCCCAGAAACCCGCTGCTGCCTGTGATCAGGACGGTGGGACGGGTTTTGCCGGTCATGGCGAATCTCCTTGGCGATAGCCGGGTAGAAGAAGCCGAATGCTTCGGTCGCACACTCCGAACCATGTTCGTTGAGAACGGTTCCCGATGAGGTAGCACCACAGAATGGGTGCGCGCGGCGATCCGTCAGACCGACGGCCATTCGTGCCGGCGGATTGCATTTGTGCACAAGTGCAGGACTCCCATTGGTCTACCGGCCGCGAAGGGAAGCGACCAGAATGTCGATCAGCAGCTCGCCACAGCGACGATCCGGATCGCGGTCGGGATCATAGATCGTCACCTCCATCCCAATCACGCGTGGATCGTTGCACCATGTGCGAAGGGCTTCGACAGCTTCGTCGGGCAAGACACCGCCGGCCTCCGGCGTATCGACAGCCGACATGATCTCGCTGTCCAGCACGTCGACATCGAAGTGAACGAATACACCCTCGATGTCCTGCCCTGCGACCGCGTCAAGCGCTATGCGTGCCGCATCGGCGAAGCCGCGCCGCCGCACTTCAGCCAAATCCATCCGGTGAACATCGGTGTCGAAGACGGCCTTGGACCTGTAAGTCGCGGGGTCCTGCACATCGCGATAGCCAAACGCGACTACGTCGGCCTCACGGACCAAAGGAGTGTGCTCGCCGAAGTCGGTCAGGAGCGTCGGGCCATGGCCGGTCACGAAGGCCAAATCCATGCCCGCGGCTCCCTTTGACGGCGAGGTATCCGGCAATTTGAAATCGGTGTGCCCATCGAAGAAGATAAGGCCGTAGCGGCCACGACGCCGTAGCGCGAGCGCAGGGCCAAGCAACACACGGCAATCGCCGCCGAGCATGAGCAGGAACCCTCCCGAGTTCAGCTCCTCGTCGACCGCTTCGGCAAGCGTCTTGGAATACTGGCGCAGGGCCTGGGCATTGCGCACGCCCGTCGCAGGATCCACCTCAGGCCGATAAGGCGGAGCCCGAACCGAGCGCAACGGACCGGCGCCTAAACGGTCGGCGAGACCAAGCGATTGAAGTGTCTCCGGCGCCTTCCACACGCCGGGCTCCGGCTCACCCTCCTGCGGCATCAGCCCAAGATTAGAGGGCGCGCCGAGCAAAGCGATATGTCTCGTCTGAGTGGTGTCTCGCGGCATTGTCGTGCTGGCAGCTGAGGTCATGATCAGAGTTCTCCGCGTTATGGGCGATACGCATCATGCTCAAGAAACAGGCTGCGCTTTCCTGACCGGTCTCCCGCTGCCCTTGCCGCCGTGTACCTCCGGTTGGTGTCACGCGTCAGGCAGCGTCGCGAGTGACGCGTATTGCTCGTTCAGCGCCACCGTTTCGTCAGCGGTGATTTCGAAGTCGATGTTGTCCCGCGGATGCAGGTTCGCCTTGGGCAGCGGCGTTGTCCCGCGCTGCCGGGGCAGATCTCGATACCGGTCGCTTGGGCCATATCGGATTTCCAGGAGGCGAACTGCCGTCTTTGAACTATGCGTGGTGCGCGCGCGTTCTGGCGGCCTTCTGCGCCGCCGCCTTCCTTCCGCTGGCGCCTTTCGTCTCGGCGGCCTTCTTGGCAGCGGCCGAGCGCTCCTCAGCCGTCCGGCGCGAGGCCGCACGCTTGGCTTGCTGCGCCAGCGCCTCGTGCGACGCCGTACTCCTCGGCTCGTGCTCGAGCACCTTGGAGACGGCTTTCGAGACCCGCGGGCGGCGTTTCGGCGTGCGTTCACCCTGGCCGGCCTCATAGGCGTATTCGGCGCTTTTGCGCGTGCTCTCCTTCACCTTGCCCTTTTTGGGCGGGGGCAGGTCTACGCCTGCGCGTCTTGCCTCGGAAAGCCCGATGGCGATGGCCTGCTGGGTCGAGCGCGCGCCGTGCTCGCCGCGGCGGATTTTATCGATCTCCTCGTGCACGAACTCGCCGGCCTGTGTGCTCGGCGATTTGCCCTCGCGCTTGTCCTTTCGGGCCTTCTCGATGGTTTTCTTGTCCGGCATTGTCTTTCTCCCTCATACGGGTTGCGACAGCCATTCGGGTTGCAGCTGCGCGCGGTCTTATGAGGATCATAACGCGTTGAGGACGCAAATGATCCCGGGACTGGTGATCCAAGCCCCAGCTGTCAGGACGTCGACGCCGATCTGTCCGAAATCAGATGGCGCAAGAACCATCGGCTCGCCAGGCCCGCGACTTCGTCCAGGGCGCCGGGTTCCTCGAACAGGTGCGTCGCGCCAGGGACGATGGCGAGCTCCTTCTCGCAGTGGAGCGCCGCCAGCGCCGAGCGGTTGAGCGCGATCACCTGCTTGTCCGCGCCTCCGACGACGAGCAAGGTCGGCGCCCGGACGCGCGGCAGGGCGTGCGCTGCAAGATCGGGCCGGCCACCACGCGAAACCACGGCCGCGGCCTGGTCGGGCCGCTCGGCCGCCGCCACCAGGGCGGCACCGGCGCCCGTGCTCGCGCCGAAATAGCCAAGACGCAACCCCGATGTTTCCGGCGAGGCGCCGAGCCAATCCGTGACGCCGACCAGCCGGTCGGCGAGCAGTCCGATATTGAAGCGCAACTCGGCCGTGACCTGGTCGATCCGCTCCTCTTCGGCCGTTAACAGGTCGATGAGGAAGGCGGCGAGGTTCGCCTCGTTCAGCCTTCCTGCCACGTAGCGGTTGCGCGGGCTGTGGCGGCTGCTTCCGCTGCCATGGGCAAAGAGCACAAGGCCACGAGCATCCGAGGGCAACGAAAGATTGCCCTCAAGCGTGACAGGTCCCGCGGGAACATGCACGACGTGCTCGCTATCCCGGTCCATATCCATCTCCGCTATGTCGATCTGGTGCCAGGCGCCGGACCCGCGCCTGCGCGCCCAGCCAATTCCTCTTCGGAAGCGGCGGGCTTGGGCCCGGACCTGGCGAGGAGCGCGCGGACCTCTTCATCGCTCGTCTGCGAGAAATCCACGTACCAGCGCCCGACACCCAGCAACGGCTCTGGTGTCGTCGCGCAAACGACCTCGTCGGCGTCCGCCCGCATCGCGTCGCAAGTGTCGGGGCTACCGACGGGAACGGCCGCGACAATATGGGCGGCGTGGTTTTTTCGCAGCGCCTTGATCCCGGCCCGCATGGTCGATCCGGTCGCAAGCCCGTCATCCACGAGGATAATGGTTCGTCCATTCAACTGCGGTGGGGGTCGCCCGTCCCTATAGAGGTGCTCGCGGCGCAGAAGCTCTTTTTCCTCCCTTGCAGCGACCGCGTCGATGACATGTGGCGGGATCGCGAGACCGTTGACGATTTCGTCGTTCAGGACACGTACGCCTGAGGGCGCGATCGCCCCCATGGCCAGTTCCTCGTGGCCGGGGACGCCGAGCTTGCGCACGACGAAGACGTCGAGCGGTGCCTTGAGTGCCTGGGCGACCTCGTAGCCGACCGGCACGCCGCCTCGGGGCAGCGCCAATACGATCACATCGTCGCGGCCGGCAAAGCGAACGAGTTCCCCGGCGAGTTGCCGCCCGGCCTCGCGGCGATCTGAAAAGATGATAGCCATGACCTTCAATCCGCGTGCATCTGTTTTCCCGGTGGATGTTTTTTCACCAGCCTGCGTCCACATTCCGTGGGATGGCTGCGGCACCGGTACCATTTTGGAACTCGCTCGCTGCCTGGACGTTCCAAGAATAGTTTCGATCGCGAGGTGCCGGCACCGGCACGCGCCTCAGCGCGGATCGGGAAGATCGAAGATAGTGATCCGTACATGCCTCGTCCGGCCAGCTGGCAATCTAGCGATGCGTCGCAACAGGTCCGTCTGGCGACTTGTTGCCTCAGCAATCAGGGAAAGGAAGATCCCATGCAAGTTCAGGAGATCATGAGCCGTCGGACCGAGTTGGTCGGCCCGAACACGACAATCAGGGATGCCGCCCGGAAAATGCGGGCCGACAATCTCGGCGCCCTTCCGGTCGGCGAGAATGACAGGCTGGTCGGCATGGTGACAGACCGCGACATCGTGATGCGCGGCGTCGCCGAGGAGCGCTCAGCCGGCAACACGACCGTTCGCGAGGTCATGTCCGAGCATGTCTATTGGTGCTTCGATGACGCCGATATCACCGATGCGGCGAAGATCATGGCCAAGCATCAGGTGCGTCGTCTTCCGGTGATCAATCACGACAAGCGCCTCGTCGGCGTCATCGCCCTGGCCGACCTCGGGCGGACCGATGAGGAAGCCGCCAAAATCGCTCTCGAAGGCGTTTCCGAGGCAACGGACGATCCCCGGCGCTAGACGCTCGCTGGGCGGTTGCCGCCGTGCTCGCCGTTCTTCTCCATCTGGGCTGAACGCCGCCTGCTCAGGCAGCCTTCAGTTTGGCAACTATCTCGCTTTCACTTCTATGCGGCGTGTCTTGTCCTTTGCCGCGGGGTTCTTCGGAAGCTCGACAGCCAAAATGCCGTTTCTGAAAGTGGCCTGCACCTTGTCGGCATCGATCTCCGCTTCCAGCGGGATGGTCCGCTGAAACCGGCCATAACTGCGTTCGCTGTAGGTGCGGCCGCCTTCGCCTTCCTTGTGCTCCGAACGCTTCTCGCCCGTAATAAAGAGGGTGTTTTCGCGCAGCTTGAGCTCAACGTCCTTCTGCTCGAGCCCCGGCAATTCGGCGGTGACCTTATAGGCTTGGTCTGTTTCATGTACGTCGACGCTCGGCCAAAGATCGCCGGCCGTAGTCGCTTCGGCCATCGGCGCGAAGAAGTCGTCGAACAGGCGGTCAATCTGCCGGTGGAATGACGTGAGCGGGTCGCGCGCGGATGGGTAGAGGCTGCGCGATGGCGTCCGGGGCGCCAAATCGTGATGTGCCATGGTTCTTCTCCTGTTTTTTGTGTCTGCATCACTCGTCGCCATGTGATCGGCGACGGCAAACAAAACTCGTCCACCCATGAGGATGTTCCGGTGCCGGCCAAGAAAGGTGGTCGAAAAACAGCGGCAAAAAAGCCGGCCCGAATTCCCTCATGACGGGCCGACAACAGACGGGACCTCCGACAATAAATGCGCATCAGGACATGCGCTTGGGGGAACAACGGGCAGGTACGGCTGTTTGGTCACATCACCTAGTCGGATTTGAACGGAAGGAGGATCTCGATGAACGCCACCGGACTCGACGTATTCGACAAGACACTGCAGACCACGAACATCTGGCTCGACGAGATCATGGACGAGATTGGACCGGATCGGCAGGTCGCCTGGCACGTTCTCGGAGCGGTGCTGCACGCCCTGCGCGACCGTATGCAGCCGGATCTTGCAGCCCACCTCGGCTCGCAGCTGCCGATCCTGGTGCGCGGCGCCTTCTATGACCAATATCAGCCTTCCAAAGCTCCCGAGAAGATGCGGTCGCTCGACGAGTTTCTGGCCAAGATCAAGGCGGAGCTGGAATTTACCCGCCCGGTCGATTCCAAGGATGCATTCAGGGTCGTGTCCAAGGTACTCGCCCATCACGTCGGAGAAGGACAGATGCACAAGGTCTGGGAATCCCTGCCGGGCGAGATAAGACGCGTCGCCGAAGCTCAGCAAGCGGCGTGAACGGCGCAGGCGCGGGCTTCTCGGTCGCAACCTCCTTGGGGAAATAGCAATGCCACTCACCCTTATCAGCCCGGCGTTCCGGGCAGGCGGAAGAATTCCCGAAAGGTATACGCGTGACGGCCAGAACGTCTCGCCGCCGCTGAAGTGGTCCGGTGTCCCGGATGGTACCAAGAGCGTTGTTCTTGTCGTGCGGGATCCCGATGCACCAAGCGGGATTTTCGGGCACTGGGCGGTGTTCAACATCCCGCCGGATGCCGGGGGACTAGCCGAGGCCGAAGACGGCAAGCCCGGCCCGTCGGCACTCAGGCAAGGCACCAACGATTTCGGCAATGCGTATTACGATGGTCCGCAGCCGCCTGCAGGGCACGGCGTCCACCATTACCACTTCCTGCTGGCCGCGCTCGATGTGCCGAGCCTCAGCGTACCAGGACAGGCGGGCGTGCATCAGGTCTGGAAGCAAGCCCAGAAACACGCATTGGAGGAGACGGAGTTGGTCGGAACCTACGAACGGCCGGCGTGACGCGGGCCGTGTCGGTCGCCGCCTTCACAATGTAATCTGGGCAAGCGGTTTTCGGGCAGGGCCGTGGATGACCGAACCGTCGGCGGCGAAGATCGAGCCGTGGCAGGGACAATCCCAGGTGTGGTCCGCATTGTTCCAGGTTACGGTGCAGCCCTTGTGGGTGCAAATCGCCGAAACCGCCTGGAGTGCGCCTTCGGTGTCTCTCCACGCCGCAATCTTTTCGTCTCCCCTGACGATCACGCCGCCCATACCAGGCGCAATGTCGTGGGTGCTCGAGACGATCGATTGACTGCGGCCGTTCTTGTGGAAGTCCTCAGGATAGGGCCGGGCCGGATCGTAGAGTTTTTGCCATGGGCTCGGGCGGCCGCAGATCAGGTCGGCGATCATCTCGCCCACGGCCGTCCCGTTGGTGATGCCCCAGGCGTTGAAGCCCGTGGCAATGTGGAAGCCGGCGGCCTTGGCGGGATCGGGTTCGCCGGCATATGGGATCCTGTCGGCCGTATCATAGTCCTCATTGCACCAGCGCCAGGCGACGTCGCCGACCGGAAGGTTCTTTCTTGCCCAGTTTTCCAGTTCGACAAACCGCTTGGCCACGTCGCCGTCCCAGCCGGTGTTGAACTTGGGGCCGAGCGTGACCAGCAGTGGCCCTTCGGCATCACGGCCCGTGCGGATGGAATGCGTCGGGTCGTCGATGCCGATGAACATGCCGTCGACAGGGAGGGGATCGTCGATCCGAAAGGCCATGGCGGTGTGGCAGCGCGGTTGCGTCCGGTTCGCCATGCCGACGGGGCTCTTCACCGTCATGTTGGTGGCGACGACGACATGCCCGGCATCAACGGCGCCGCCATCGGTGGCAACGCGCCAGCGGCTTGCCTCGTCGATCGAGGTGGCGCGGCTGTTTTCGAAGATCCGACCGCCACGGGCCGTCACCGCTTCCGCCAGGCCAACCAGATACATCGCCGGATTGAACTGCGCCTGGTCGGGGAACCGTAATGCCGCGGCCGTTTCGAAAGGCAGCGGCGCGCGGTCGAGGATCTCGGCCTCCAGCCCGACCTGGCGCGCGGCCTCCGCCTCGGCCGCAATCTCCGCGCAGCGGCTTTCACTGCAGGTGTAGGTATAGGCGTCCTTGCTCTCGAAATCGCAGGCGATGGCGCAGTTGTTAACCCAATCGCGGATTTGGCGGGCGCCGGCGGAATTCGCATCGGCATAGGTCTGCGCCAGGTCCCGGCCAACGCTGTCGATGAGATGACGATAGATCAGCGCATGCTGCGTGGTGATCTTGGCCGTCGAGCGGCCGGTCACCTGGCCGCCTGTGCGCAGGCCTTCGAGGACGACCACCGACCGGCCCGCCTCGCAAAGCTGAAGCGCCGTCGTCAGCCCGACAATTCCAGCACCCACGACAATGGCGTCCGCACGGATCGAACCTTCGAGCTGGGGATAGTTCGTGGAGGCGGCTGCCGCCACCCAACAGCTTCCCGGTTTTCCCAAGAGAATGGCCATTTCAACCGCGCCCCTTGCGTCTCCATGCACTTCCATCGACAACCGCGCCGGCGGAGGAACGTTCCCGAGCTTGGTCGCTTTCAATCATTGTCTCGCCACCCCGGGTCAGAAAAGCGCCGGGAAGATGCGAGGTGCAGGCCATCACCCAGGTGATCGCCTCGCGGTCGTATTCGTCACCGGAGCGCCAGTCCTCGAAGAAGGCGTTCAGCCTATCGACACGCCCCGGCCAGATACCGGCGGCCTGCAGGCCGAGCGAAACGCCGTAATTGGTGAAGGCGAACTTGGTATCGCGCAGCCATGGCGCGCGGCTGAAATAACCGGGCGGGTCGACCCACATCGTTTCCAGGGTTCGCAGCGAACGCCTCGTCTGGGCCTCGGCCCACGGCTCGTCGGGAGAGAAATGGGCGAGCCACAGCATCATGCCGAGGCCGAGGTCCTGGTCGATGTCGAGGCTGCGCCAATCGCGCTCCATCAGGGCACGCATCTGCGCGATCTCGGGCGCCAGTTCCTCGTCGTCGAGCATTCGGTAAGAGACGTAGCCGTCATAGGCATCCATGCTGCCGAGGCCGTAGCCGGGGTAAGGACCGCTCAAATCCTCCTGCATCTTCCAGATCACGCCGCGGCCAGGGACCACAAACGCCGGGTGAATGTCCCTCGCCAGCGCAATGCCGCGCTTGCGGTATTCCGGCTTCAGATCGCCGAGACGCGCCAAAGCAAACAGCCACATCGCCAGATAGTGGAAGTACTGGCCGTCGCGATCGGCCGCTTCGCCGATCCTCAGTCCGCGCCGGCGGCCGAGCACACGCTCGACATCGGCCACCAGCCGCTCGGCCGCGTCCAGCCAGCGCTGTTCGCCAGTTTCTGTGCAAAGCGAGACGTAGAGCACGACCCCGAATGCGTCGGTCCACAGATACCGCAAGCCGTTCGGCCAGATGCCTTCGCCGCGCATCCAGTCGAGTTTTTGCAGGACATAATCGACGTCACGCAGCATTGCACCAAGCCCCGAATCCACGGCAGACTTTGCCGATGTTCGGTTCCATGCGATTGCGGGCATGCGGCATATCTGCCTCCGCTCCGGTAGGCCTTAGCCAGATACCGCGAAACGATCTGATCGGCGGCAGGTTCCTTGGCCGCTTTCACCGGCGCGACCCTCACGATTCTCGCGGAGACTTTGCAGGCTGAAGGAACAGCAGAATTATGATGCGCTGCGCTGGCCACGGACCGGTATCGCAACTGACGCTGCGCCGGAGCCCTTTAAGGTCGCCTGCGGTCTGGCTGCGGGGACGTTGGAAATCGTCGACACACCGGCCGGCGAGCGGACGCGGCTGACCATCGATCGCCAGGCCGACGATCTGGCAGCGACGGTGATCATCGACCGGCCCGGCGGGCCGGAGACGCTTCGCCTCGAACCTGTCGGCGACAACCATCACCGCCTTGAGAGCACCGTCGCCCCTGCCGAACCGCATGAGTTCCAGGCAGGTCTGGTGCTGACCGCGAAAGATCGCGAACAGGTGCTGCCGTTCAAGATGGTCGAACCCGAAGGTCACCATCATTAGGTCGACTGGCGGATATGCGGTTCAATGACCGATCTCGCGGCCTGTGCTGGTCTGTTCCTGGCGGCCTTGCTCGCCGCTACGATCCTGCCGATGCAATCGGAAGCAGTGCTGGTCGAACTCGTGCTTGCGGATTACTCGCCCTGGCTGTTCATCGGAGTCGCGAGCGTCGGCAACGTGCTTGGATCGGTGATCAACTGGCGGCTCGGGCGAGGCATCGAGCGCTTTCGGGGCCAACGGTGGTTTCCGATGAACCAAGCGCAACTGGACCGCGCGCAAGTGTGGTATCGCCGCTATGGAAAGTGGTCGCTCCTGCAGAGTTGGCTGCGGTTGTCGGTGATCCGCTAACCGTCGTCGCGGGCGTCCTGCGCGCGAGCCTTTTCGGGTTTTCCTTTTGCTGGTCACTGCCGCCAAGGTCGGCCGCTATCTGGTTCTTGCCGCCGTGACCCTGAGCGCGATCTAATCTCACGAAGCCTCTCGAAGCTGAGCTGGTTAGGTCGGCTGGTTCGAAGAGCCTTGTATGATGCGCGCGGACGGGAAGCGCTAGCTCTTTTTGACGGCGACCTTGTCGAGGGCTGCGCGCAGGCCTTTTGCCAGCTTCTGCGTATCGCGCGACCGGTCAACCAAGCTACGGCGCAGCGCTCCAGCCAACATCGACATTGTTAAGACATTCCTGTGGCCGCGCGCCAGGCCTGCACAACGAAGCTGTGCTGGTTCCAGATCATCAGCGCTCCACTCACAGCCATGAGCGCGACCACAAGGCCGCGGAACTGTCGTCCACTTAGGCGTTCGAGCCAGCGCTTGGCCAGCAGATTGGCAAGCGCAGCGCCCAAACCCGCGGCTGCGCCGTACATGACCGCCTGACCACCGAGCGCGCCGAGTCCGGTGAATACCGCGATCTTGACGACATCGGTCACAAACGAGTTCACCGATTTCGTGGCGACCAACGTCTCCTTCTCCGAACCGTAGTTCAGATAGAGCGAATTCAAGACGGGTCCCACCGTGCCCATCAGCGCCGACAACAGCGCGACGATCAGGCCGGCCGGGAGGAACCACCAGCGGCGGGCTCGGTAGCTCCGCTCGCGCGCGCCGCCGCGAAATTCCCAGACTGCACTGATCAGATAGATCCCTATGAGTATCTGGAGCCATTCCGCCCGACTGTTGGCGAAGAGCCAGGAGCCCGCAGCGGCACCGGCGATGGCGCCGGGCAGGTACCAACGGACCAGGCTCCAATCGATGTCGCGCCGGAAGGCCAGGGCGCGGATGGGATTGCCGATGAGCTCGGTCAAGGTGATGACCGGCGCAACCGCCGCGCTCCCTGTGATGAAAGTCACGGCGGGGATCAGCAATAGACCTCCGCCTCCGGCCGAGAGGGTGTTCAGTGTCCAGGTGAGGAACCCCGCCAACGCCAGGAGGCCTAGTCTAATCCAGTCCATCCGATCAGAACGAAGCGGACCTTTGATCGTTCCGAACGCGTTAGTTCGCAAAAGCCCGCCCCGCCCCTTGAGTCTCGTGTGCGATGGAAAGGTGATCTCAGGCGCAATGCTGGTGGCGGAGAGACGCCGTGCCAGAGAACCATTCCCGAGGCGGCGGGAAGAAGGCCGACGATCGCTCCGAGTCGGCCGAACTCCGCCGTTGGACGCGCGCGCGGACGCCCAATCTAGCTCTTTTTGACGGCGACCTTGTCGAGGGCTGCGCGCAGTCCTTTCGCCAGCTTCTGCGCATCGTCGTACGCCCAGAAATGCATGAAGAAGAGCCGCGGTTGCTCATCGAGCATGTGGCTATGCAACGCGGTGATCTCGATGCCGTTATCCAGCATGGCTTTGATAACCGGATTGACCTCCTTTGCTGTCAGCACAAAATCACCCGTGATCGCCGCCTTGCCGCCACCTGTCGATTGGAAGTTAATCGCTATTGCCGAGCCCATGGCCGCCGGCACTTCCATTCCATTTTCCTCGACCGGCTCAGCGCGCGAGATCGTGAACTGGTAGACCGCGCCATTGGCCTTACCCTTATAACCGATGGTTTGGTCGACACCGGCCGTGTCGAACTCGATCTGTGGTGCGGCTTGCGGCTGGGCGCCGCCTCCCATCGGTGTTTTGCTCAGCGCCAATCCGGCATGAAGCGCTGTGGCGAGCGTAACCGGGTCGCCCTGGCCGAAGACGTGCATGTAGAGTGTCATCGGCTCCGCGCGCAGCAAGTGGTTGTGTACCGCAGTGATCTCGATCCCGCTTTCTTCAAGCTTCTTGATGACCGGGTTCACCTCGTCCTGCGTCAGAACGATGTCGCCCATAACCATTGCCTGATCTCCCATGGGTTCGAACGCGATCCAGCCTCCAAGCGCAAATCCGGGTTTCAGGGCCACGCCGTCGAGCGAAACCTTCAGGTCCGTTCGCGGCAGCCCGACCCGGTAGACGCCATCAGGCGTCTCGGTTCCGGATTCGCCGAGCGCCTTAGCGATTGTTTGCCAATCGGGTGCCGCCGATGCCGGTTGGAGCAGCGCCGACATCGCGATCAGCATTGCTCCGGTCACGAGTTTTGCATGCATGGGATTTCTCCTTGTGATCTGCCCCCCAATTTGTCATGCGGCTGCTGGCTTCGTGGCGGGAGGGTCGGCGCCGCGCATGATCGCGGCAATGATTACGATCGCCGGGTCGCGCTCGAGCCCATTTTTGGATCGGGCTCGCCGGCATATGGAATCCTGTCGGCCGTATCATAATCCTCATTGCACCAGCGCCCCACGACGTCGCCGACCGGAAGGTTCTTTCTCGCCCATTTTTCCAGTTCGGCAAACCGCTTCGCCACGTAGCCGTCATAGGCATCCATGCTGCCGAGACCAAAGCCAGGATATGGGCTGCTCAGATCCTCCTGCATCTTCCAGATCACGCCGCGGCCAGGGACCACAAACGCCGGGTGAATGTCCCGCGCCAGCGCAATGCCGCGCTTGCGGTATTCCGGCTTCAGATCGCCGAGACGCGCCAAAGCAAACAGCCACATCGCCAGATAGTGGAAGTACTGGCCGTCGCGATCGGCCGCTTCGCCGATCCTCAGTCCGCGCCGGCGGCCGAGCACACGCTCGACATCGGTCACCAGCCGCTCGGCCTCGTCCAGCCAGCGCTGTTCGCCAGTTTCCGCATAAAGCGAGACGTAGAGCACGACCCCAAAGGCATCGGTCCAGAGATAACGCAAGCCGTTGGGCCAGATGCCTTCGGCGCGCATCCAGTCGAGTTTTTGCAGGACATAGTCGACGTCACGCAGCATCGTCACGCAGCATCGCGCCAAGCCCCGAACTGGCAAAGCCGGCCCGTGTTCGTGTCCCACGATTGTGAGCATGCGGCATGTCTGCCTCCGCTCCGATTGGCCTTAGCCAGATACCGCGAAACGATCTGATCGGCGGCAGGTTCCTTGGCCGCTGTCACCGGCGCGACCGGGAACCCTCGACCTGATCATGAGTTTCGGATCCAGGCGCTCACAACGGGATGCGGGGGTTACCAGTCATTTTCGGAGCCTTTCGATCGAGGAGGCAAAGTTGCGACACCGCCAAATCAGAGTTGACGGAATTACTGTCTTCTTTCGCGAGGAAGGCCCGGCCGACGCTCCGGTGCTTCTGCTGCCGCACGGCTATCCCTGTTCGTCCTATCAGTTTCGAAGGCTGATGCCCGGACTGGCTGATCGCTGGCACACGTTCGCCCCGGATTTTCCTGGCTTCGGCTACAGCGCTACGCCCGACATGGCTGCATTCGGCTACGATTTCGAGACCTATGCCGGGTTTTTGGCGGCTTTCGCGGACGCGCTCGGCCTGTCTCACTATGCGCTCTGGCTGCACGATTACGGCTCGCAGATCGGATTGCGCCACGCCATCGCCTATCCGGAGCGCGTTGCCGCGCTTATCATCCAAAACGGCGACATCTACGAAGACGTGCTCGGCCCGAAATACGCAGCCATCAAGGCGTATTGGAACGACAAGACGCCCGACAAGCATCGCCCGCTGGAAGAAGCGGTGAGCGAGGAGGGCTTCCGGCACGAGTTCATCGGTGAGGTTGGCGAGGCCGTGGCCGAGCGCGTGCCACCGGATCTGTGGAAACTCCATTGGCCTCTGATGGACACGCCGCCCCGTCGGCGGCTTGCGGTCGGCCTGATGGAGAAGCTGGAGGCGAACCTCAACTGGTTCCCGAAATACCAGGCTTATCTGCGCGAACGGCAACCACCGACACTGATCGTCTGGGGTCCCGAGGATGGCTATATGCCGGCCGCATCGGCCCGCGCCTACAAGCGCGACTTGCCGCAAGCAGAGCTCCATCTCCTCGATGGCGCCGGCCACTGGCTACTGGAAACCCATTTCGATGAGGCGCTTGCGTTGGTGCGCGACTTCCTCGCACGCGTTCACAGCCGAGCACCGACGCGACCGTCAGGTAACCAGTTGAAAGCGTGGTGATCCCGACAGGAATCGAACCTGTGACCTACAGATTAGGAATCTGCCGCTCTATCCTACTGAGCTACGGGACCACGCGGCCCGACACATAACCGCTTCGGGACGTTTCGCCAAGAGGCAGCTAGGCCGCTCGCTTGGGTTCGACCGCGAACGGGCTCAGGCCGAGCCAGGTCTGCATTTTGCGCGCGATGTCCTGGTCGCCCGTCAAGATGACTTTCGGCCCGGCCTTCTCGACGGTGATCAGCCCCATCCAGATTTCGGTCATGGTGTGCAGGTCGGTCGAGACGTAGAGATCGACATCGAAGCCCGGATCGTACCAGCAGAGGTCGACCTCGCCGTGCTTCTCGACGATCAGCCACCATGACCGCTTGGAGGCGGGGAGCTCCTGATACAGAAATTGTATTACTGTGCGCCCGTCGGGCAGCGGCGACGCGTTGAGATTGCGCCGCATGTCCCACATCAGCAGCGATGGATCGAGGTTCTTCAGCGACAACCGGGACTCGACCCATTTCTGGCCCCAAAAACCCATCGCCTCGACGACGGAACGCAGATCCCTGCCTGCCTCGGTCATCCGGTATTCGAAGATGCCTTTCTCGCCGCGCACCTCCTTGCGCTCGACGATCCCGGCCAGCTCGAGCTCCTTGAGGCGTTGCGACAGAAGGGTCGGCGACATTTTGGGGACGCCGCGGCGCAAATCGTTGAAACGGGTCGAGCCCGCCACCAATTCGCGAAGCAGAACCATGGTCCAGCGGGTGCACAGCACCTCGGCGGCCATCGATAACGGGCAGAACTGTTTGTATCCGGACTGGGTCACGATGTTGCCTTCCCTCAAACTCCGCCGGAACCATAGGCCTTTCCCGGCGACGCGGCGAGTACAGAAACTGTACCGGCCCAGTGCGGTGGATTCGAAGTTCCTGCTTTCTGGGTGGCATCAGCATTAGGAACTTCAAATCCAAAACCACACTGGAAATCCAAGCACTTGCTGGTGTGGCTTTTGAATCCGAAATTCGCTCGCTGCGTTGCTCCAAAGTGAATGCGAATTTCGGATTCGCCACACCAGTACAGATCGGGGACTGGCTGGCGCGACCCTTGCCATGCGACCCCTCTGCCGCTGCACGGGATACCCCTGTGCACGACCAGGAGACATGACCCATGACCGCTTACGTTATCGCAGACATCAAGGTGAGGGACCCGAAGTGGATGCCGGCCTATGCCGCGTCGGTCCACGACCTCGTTCACAAGCACGGCGGCAGATATCTGTCGCGCAGCGGCAATGTGAAGACGCTCGAAGGCAAGCCGCTCGACACGACGCTGATTGCCTTGATGGCGTTCCCGACCGAGGCCGCGGCGCGCGCCTTCACCGACGATCCTGCCTACGCGCCGTTCGTTTCGGCCCGTCAGGGCGGCAGCGACAGCCGTTTCCAGCTGATCGACAACTCCGATCTGGCCGGAACCATCCCCTATCTGCCGAAGGGATGATCGGCATTCGTCGCATCGGGACAGGGATCTCCCAGCAACAACAGCCACAGCGCCCACCTGCCGGACCTCCTTACTTCCGGCGGCCGGCCGGGCTGTGCTTTTCAAGAAGAATGGAATGACTATGACAATCAACTTTCGCAACAAGTTCCTCGCTGCCGCGGCGCTGCTGTCGGCCTGCACCGCGCTGGCGCAGGCGCATCAGGCAGCGCCCGCGCCCGGTCCCAATCCGCTGGCCGACAAGGTACGCGCGGCCAACAGCCGCTTCGAGAATGTGGCGGCGGCGACCGCCGAGGGCTACGCGCCCATTCCCTGCGCCAGCGGCATCACCGGCGGCGCCATGGGCATCCACTATGTCAATCCCGGCTACCTCAAGGACGACGCGGCCGATGTCGCCAAGCCGGAAGCGGTGATGTACGAGCCGATGGCCGACGGCACGCTAAAACTGATCGCGGTCGAATACATCACCTCGAAAGGCCCGGCCTCGCTCGATGGGCATCTGTTCAACTTCAACAGCGCCCCCAACCGCTACGGCCTCGGCCCGTTCTACGAGCTGCATGTCTGGGCCTGGAAGGGCAACCCGACCGGCGCGTTCGCGGACATGAACCCGAACGTGTCGTGCGAACCGACGACTGCTGTCAGCCAGTAAGCAGCCGAGCCAGGCGGCGCCAACGCCGCCTGGCCGAATGTGGGAGCAGGCCCCAAAGAGGTCGGGATAGCGGAACTTTCGGGACGCCGGCGCGCTTTAGTGTCCCGAAGGAGACACCGCATGAGCGCCACCAAAGAGTTCTTTCAAACGTGGCTGCAGGAGAATGTCGGCAATTTGCCGGCCGAGAGCGAGGTGAGCGTCGCCGTTCTGGCGCAGCAATTCGAGCAGGACGCCGACGCTGCCGGCTATGGCCACGAGGTTCGCGAAGACGAACTCGGCAATATCCAGGAGGCGATCGAGGCAGCCCTGAAGAAGGCGAGGACAGGCGAAGAGCCGCAGGCTGCCGACGACAATGAGCTGGCGCCGGTCATGGAGGCGCTGGAGGTCGAGGATCCGAAGAGCGGACCGTAGCGGTTGCGGCTCTTCCCTTCCACGCTACATGACCGGGCATAATGGATGCCAAACACCTCACACTCGGCGTCGTGATCGGCGTGGCTATCGGCGTCGTGTTGGACAACATTGTTGCGGGCATCGGTATAGGTATTGCTCTGGGCATTGCCTTCGGCCTTGCCCGGAAGTCGTCCGGCCGGAAGTGACCAGCAGAACATGTCCTGCCCGGTTTTGCCGCCCAGAGGTGCGGCGGTTGCCGCACCGCCGATGCCGAATGGCTACGCCGCCAGCGCTGTTTCCGCCAGCTTCACCCAATAGCTCATGCCGTGCGGGATGACCTCGTCGTTGAAGTCGTAGGCTGGGTTGTGCAGGCCGGCGGTATCGCCGTTGCCGATGAAGATGAAGGCGCCCGGCCGCGCTTCAAGCATGTAGGAGAAATCCTCGCCGCCCATCACCGGCTGGATGGCGCGGTGCACATGGCTGTCGCCGGCGACGTCGGCCGCGATGTCGCTGGCAAAGACCGTCTCTTCCGGATGGTTGAAGGTGACGGGGTAATTGGCATTGTAATCAACCTCGATTGTCGCGCCGAAGGCAGCGCCCAGGCCTTGGCAAAGTGCGCGGATGCGCTCCTCTGCCTTCTTGGCGACTTCCTTCTTCAGCGTGCGTACGGTGCCGGCGATCTCGGCGGTCTCGGGAATGACGTTATAGGCGTCGCCGGCATGGAATTTCGTCACCGAGACGACCACCGCCTCGACCGGATCTGTGCTGCGCGAGGCGATCGTCTGCAATGCGCCGACGAGTTGGCTGGTGATGACGATCGGATCGATGGTGCCGTGCGGCATCGCCGCGTGGCCGCCCCGGCCCTTGACGGTGATGGTGAATTCGGCGGTCGCCGCCATGATCGGGCCCGGCCTGATGGCGAACTGGCCGACCGGCAGGCCCGGCATGTTGTGCATGCCGAAAACCTTGGAGATACCGAAGCGCTCCATCATACCGTCCTTGACCATCTCGTTGCCGCCGCCGCCGCCTTCTTCGGCCGGCTGGAAGATGACCGCGACGGAGCCGGCGAAATTGCGCGTTTCGGCGAGGTATTTGGCGGCACCCAACAACATAGCGGTGTGGCCGTCATGGCCGCAGGCGTGCATCTTGCCGGGGACGGTCGAGGCATAGGATTTGCCGGTGATCTCGTTGAGCGGCAGGGCATCCATGTCGGCGCGCAGGCCGATGGTCGACCCTTCGCCGTGGCGGCCGCGGATGATGCCGACGACGCCGGTCTTGCCCAAACCCGTCACGATATCGTCGCAGCCGAAAGCCTTCAGCTTCTCGGTGACGAAAGCGGCGGTCTTGAAGACGTCGAAATTCAGCTCCGGCGTCTGGTGCAAATGGCGGCGCCAGCCGGCCACCTCGTCCTGCATTTCGGCGGCTCGGTTCAGGATCGGCATGATGGTTCCATTTCGCTGTTGGAGCAGGCGGTCTTGGCCTGCTGCTTTGCAATTGTGCCTGCTGCCTTGCAACCATGCACGCTGCTTTGCATTGTGCTGCTGCTTCCACGTTGTGATCGGCAGCACTTTGCCATGTTGACGTCACATAGAGTAAATAGCACCGCGACTGTGGTCCGGGAACAGAGGGCCGGACCATTATCCTGGCGATCGTGTAACGAAATCTTACGGAGCCAGGTGCGACTGCGGCAAGAGGCTATTTCGGTTTTCATGATGCGCTACAGGCATTTCCTCAGACTGTTGGTGGCTGGCACGGTGGTGCTTGCGTCGCTGGCCGGGCCTGCCTTGGCCAATCCGACAATCCTGTTCGACCTGAACAGCGGCAAGATCCTGCAGCACAAGGAGGCGTTCAGGCGCTGGTACCCGGCGTCGCTGACCAAGCTGATGACCGCCTATGTGGCGTTTCGGGCGATTGCCGCGGGCGAGGTCCAGCTCGATTCGCCGATCAAGGTAACGAAACATTCCGCCGGCGAGCCGCCGAGCAAGATGGGCTTCAAGCCGGGCTCGGTGATGCGGTTGGACAATGCGCTGAAGATGATGCTGGTCAAATCGGCCAACGATATCGCCATGGCGGTCGGCGAGAATATCGGCGGTTCGCAAGCGGCTTTCGCCGAGCGCATGAACGCCGAAGCGCAGAGGCTCGGCATGAGCGGGTCCCATTTCGTCAATCCGAACGGGCTCTATTCGCCGGACCAGTATACGACGGCGCGCGATCTCGCTTTGCTGGTGATGGCGATTCGCAAGGAATTTCCGCAATATGTCCCCTGGTTCTCGATCGAAGGCCTTGCCGTCGGCAAGAAGGCGATCTCCAACTACAACCTGCTGATCGGCCGCTATCCGGGTGCCGACGGCATGAAGACGGGTTTCGTCTGCTCGTCCGGTTTCAACATGATCGGCTCGGCGACCCGCAACGGCCGCACCCTGGTCGCCGTGGTGCTCGGCGAACGATCGGCAGTCACCCGCGCCGAGGCGGCGGCAAAACTGCTCGACCAGGGTTTTGCAACCCCGGCGCCGAGCTGGCTGACGGTCGCGGCGCTGCCCGCCTATGGGGACACCATGTCGGCCAACGACATGAATGACGAAATCTGCAAGAAGAAGCCGGTCGAGGAGCAGTCGGAGGCCGCCCCCGCGGTCGGCGACAAGGGCAAGGACGTGCCGAAATCGCCCTATCAGGAAAAGCTCGACCATGTGCCGACGCTGATCGCCGTCGGCCTCGGCGGCGCCACGGGGCCGAAGCCGAAGGCGATGGTCGACGCTTCCGGGCAGGAATATGCCGACGTGCCGCTGCCGACATGGCGGCCGGACCGGGCGCCGCCGGCCGGCGCCGAGCCAGTTGTGGCCGGATCCGCCACCGCCGCGCAGGTCCAGCAGCCGGCCAAGGCGCTGAACTAGCCGCATGGCCGGCTTCCCGATCCCCGTTTCGGTGCTCACCGGCTTTCTCGGTGCCGGCAAGACGACGCTGCTCAACCGGCTGCTCCGGGATCCGGCGCTCGCCGACACCGCCGTCATCATCAACGAGTTCGGCGAGGTGGCGATCGACCATCTCCTGGTCGAGCAGGCCTCCGACGGCATCATCCAGCTCTCCGACGGCTGTCTCTGCTGCACGGTGCGCGGCGAGCTGGTCGATACGCTGGCTGACCTCGTCGACCGGCTGCAGACCAGCCGCATCGACCGGCTTGCCCGCGTCATCGTCGAGACCACCGGGCTCGCCGATCCCGCCCCCGTACTGCAGTCGATCATGGCACACCCCGCCCTGGTCCAGGCCTTCCGGCTCGACGGCGTCATCACCCTGGTCGATGCCGTCAACGGCAATGCGACGCTCGATGCGCATGTCGAGGCGGTGAAGCAGGTGGCCGTCGCCGATCGCATGGTGCTCAGCAAGGCCGACCTGACCACGGATGCAGGCGATGTCGAGGCGTTGCGGGCGCGGCTCAGGCAGCTCAACCCGGGCGCCGTGGTGCTCGACGCGGGCGAGGCAAGCACCGCGACCCTGTTCGATAGCGGCCTCTACAATCCGGCCACCAAATCCGTCGATGTGCAGCGTTGGCTGGGCGAACAAGCCGGCCACGACCATGACCACGGCGGGCATGATCACGACGGGCATGATCACGACGAGCATGACCATGCCGACCATGATCACCATGACCACAGGCACGATTCCCGTGTGCGTTCGTATTCGCTGGTTCATGACGGGCCGGTGCCGTTTTCGGCAATCGAGATGTTCCTCGATCTGTTGCGCTCGGCGCATGGCGAGCGCCTTTTGCGGATGAAAGGCGTCATCGAGCTTGCAGAAGACCGGTCGCGGCCGCTGGTTATCCATGGCGTGCAGAAGATCCTGCATCCGCCGGTGCAACTGCCGGCCTGGCCGGACAGCCAGCGCGGCACCAGACTGGTGCTGATCACGCTCGACATGCCCGAAGACTATGTCCGGCGGCTGTTCGCCGCCTTCACCAACCGGCCGTCGATCGACACGCCGGATCGCGCAGCACTGGAAAGCAACCCGCTGGCTATTGCCGGATCGTGATCTCCCCCCTTGAGGGGGAGATGTCGCCGAAGGCGACAGAGGGGGTCGCCTCGGCTGGCGCGACCCCCTGTGGGACGAAAGAAAAGGTTGGCGCTTCACGCGCGGCAACCCCCTCTGGCCTGCCGGCCATCTCCCCCTCAAGGGGGGAGATTATCCCGCTCAGCCGCTTTCGCCAGAACGAGCTAAGTCGAGACTCAGTCGATCCCGCGCTCGACCAGGAAGCGGTGGCCGCCTGCCATCGCCGTCGTTTCGATCAGCCGATGGCCGCTCTCGGCGCAGAAGGCGGGAATGTCGATGACGGCGAGCGGGTCGGTGGTTTCGAGCCACAGGCGGCTGCCCGGCTGCATTGCGGCCAGGCGCTTTTTTGCCTTGAGCACGGGCAACGGGCAGTTCAAGCCTTTGAGGTCGTAGACGGCAGCGGGGCTGGTTGAGGGCCTGTCTTCCTGGCCCCCATCTTCCTGTTCAAGCATGAACCTCAGCCGCCAAACATGCCGAGCAGTTTCTTCTTCAGCCTTGTCGCCGTGCTTTCGGCGTCCGCAGCCTGCGTTTCGGCGACCGGAACGGCCTCCGCGGATGGCGCGACGGTTGCGGTCGCGACAGGCGCTTCGGCCGCCGACTTGGCAGCATCCTTTTCGGCCAATGCCTGCGCCTTGGCGGCTTCCTTCTCGGCCAGGGCTTGCGCCTTGGCTGCCGCTTTCGCTGCCTTCGCCGCTTCTATCGCGGCAAGCCGCTGTTCCTCGGCCTTCTGCTTGGCAGCCTTTTCGGCGTCGAGCGCTGCCATCTTGCGACCCGCCGGCGAATCGATGCGGCCCATGCGTGCCGTTTCGGCCACCGTGCCGTCCGGGTTGAGCGAGGGCGGCTCGATCGGCACGCGTTCGCCGCGCGCACGCCGTTTCGACCAGTCGGAAACGATGCTGGCTTCCTTGATCCCGGCGATGGTCGGCTTGGGTGCCGGCACGCTGGCCTTCATGGCGCCGTTGAAGGCCGCCTCATAGGTGCTTTGATAGGCGTTGATGGCGCTCTTCAGCGAATCGGGCTGGGTGGTCACAGGGCAAGCGCCGGTCGGATTAAACGTCGAGCCGTCGGCCGCTACCTGGTTGAAGACGTAGCGCTTCTCGCAGACGTCGACTTTCGGCGGCACCTTGGTAACCTCGAAATTGTCGTAGCCGACCTTCAGCATCTTCCAGAATTCGTAGTTCGGATCGTTGCGATAGCGCGCCATGTTGGCTGCGGTCATGCGGAACGGAAAAGCCTGGATCTGGAACTCGGTCTGGCCGCCCTGGAAGGCGTCGCGGCCGAAAGCGTAGATCTGCTCGATCTGGGCGTCGGTCATCGAATAGCAGCCGGACGACGAGCAGGCGCCATGGACCATCAGGTTGGAACCGGTGCGGCCATTGGCGCGGTCATAGGCGTTCGGGTAGCCGATGTTGAAGGACAGGTGATAATTCGACCGCGGGTTCATCTGTGCCGGGCGGACCGTGTAAAAGCCTTCCGGCGCCTGGCGGTCGCCTTCGGTGAACTTCGGTCCGAGCTTGCCCGACCATTTGCAGATGTCGTAGCTGGCGACCAGGTCGTAGCGGCCGTTGGTCTTGGCCTTCCAGATTTCGAGCTTGCCTTCTTCCTTGAAGATGCGGGCCATCACCGAAGAGGTGCGGACCATTCCCTTGGCCTTCATCTCGGCCAGGATCTTGTCCGGCAGCGGCTTGTTGGCTTGCGGCGCAAAATCCTTCATCGAAGCGTCATTGCAGCCGGCGACGCCGATCGCAGCGATCAGAACTCCGGTGCGGGCAAGCTTGGCAAACATGGATATGGCTATCGTCTTCATCTCTGCGCCGCGGATGCCGCAGCTGCTAAACCGACCGCTGACGGACCTTAAGCCCGTTAACCTTGAAAATTCCTTACCGCAAGCATGCGGCGCGTCCCCTTACGTTAAGCTCACTGAGCCGAATGCAGCGGCATTTTTGTGGCGAAACTGGTTCACGCCGCCACATTTCAGGCCGCGTGCCTGCGTTGGTTACAGATTGCGGCCCATCGCCAGGTATTTCTCGCGGCGATGCTCGCGGAAGTCGGTGTTGGCGCCGGAGAATTCCTTCATCGTCCTGGCGATGAGGTCGCCGGTGGCGGCGATCACCGTTTCGGGGGCGCGATGGGCACCGCCGAGCGGCTCGGCGATGATGGCGTCGATGATCTTCAGCTCCAGCAGGTCCTGCGCCGTGATCTTCATATTGGTCGCAGCATCCTTGGACCGCGTGGTATCGCGCCACAGGATCGAGGCGGCGCCCTCCGGCGAGATCACCGAATAGATGGCGTGTTCGAGCATGTAGACGCGGTTGGCGGTGGCGATCGCTATAGCGCCGCCCGAGCCGCCTTCGCCGATCACCACCGAGATCGACGGCACCTTCAGGCCAAGGCAGGCCGAGGTCGAGCGGGCGATGGCTTCCGCCTGGCCGCGCTCTTCGGCGTTGACGCCGGGATAGGCGCCGGCCGTGTCGACCAGCGTCAGCAGCGGGATCTGGAAGCGGTCGGCGAGTTCCATCAGCCGCACCGCCTTGCGGTAGCCCTCCGGCCGCACCGAGCCGAAATTATGCTTCAGCCGGCTTGCCGTATCGGAACCCTTCTCCTGGCCGATGATCGCCACCGGCTCGCCGCGAAAGCGGGCGAAGCCGCCGACGATCGCCTGGTCCTCGCCGAAATTGCGGTCGCCGGCAAGCGGCGTGAAATCGGTAAGCAGGCCCTTGATGTAGTCGATGCAATGCGGCCTGTCCGGATGGCGCGCCACCTGCACCTTCTGCCATGGCGTCAGCGCCTTGTAGGCGTCGCGCAGCGCATCGCGCGAGCGCTTCTCGAGACGTGCGATCTCATCGCCGACGTCGACCGCCTCGCCGTTCTCGGCAAGCTTCTTCAGCTCAAGGATCTTGCCTTCGAGATCCTGCACAGGCTTTTCGAAATCGAGGTAATTGTACATTCTTGGGCGAACCGGCAAGTCGGAAGGCAATGACTGACGCAAGCCCGAAAATGCAGGCTGGGCGCGGTGGAGCGTCGTTCTCACATAGCGACATGACGCCTAGTCGGCAAGCGGATGATGATCGTTGACCAGACGCACCAGCCGCTCCTCCAGCACATGCGTGTAGATCTGCGTCGTTGAAATATCGGCATGGCCGAGCAGCTGCTGCACGGCCCTGAGATCGGCGCCGTTCTGCAAGAGATGGCTGGCGAAAGCATGTCGCAGCACATGCGGCGATATCTTCGCCGCGGCAATGCCGGCCCGTGCGGCAAGCGCTTTCAGCTCGCGGGCAAAGACCTGTCTCGAGAGATAGCCGCTGTCGGCGGCGGCCGGAAACAGGAACGGGCTGTCGGCAAGAGCCGGCACCGCCGCCCGGGCGGCAAGCCAGGTCCGCATCGCCGTGCGCGCCTTGGCCGACAGCGGCACCATGCGCTCCTTGTTGCCCTTGCCGCGCACCATGAAGAAGCGGTCGTCGCGCTGCGCCACCGTCACGGGAAGGCCGACCAGCTCCGAAACGCGCAAGCCGGTGGCGTAGAGCACCTCGACCAGCGCGTGCAGGCGCAGCGCCGCCAGCCTGTCGGCGCCATGCATGGAGGCCTCCTGCGCGGCGCGGTCGAGCAGCCGGCCGGTATCGGCTTCGCTCATCGTCTTCGGCAGCGGCCGGCCCTTCCTCGGGCTGTCCAGCGTGCCGGTCGGATCGTCGCCGCGCAGGCCCTCGGCATAGAGAAACTTGAAGAACTGCCGGATCGCCGACAATTTGCGCGCCTGCGAGGTGGCGGCAAAGCCGCGCGCGGCGATGTCGTCGAGATAGGCACGGATGTCGGCGCTGGTGGCAGCGGCAAGCCCACCGCCGATCCCGGCGGAAGCATCTTCGAGGTCGCGGCGATAGGAGGAAAGCGTGTTTTCGGCGGCGCCGCGCTCGGCGCTCATCATCTCCAGGAAGGCTTCGATGCGAGCGGCGCTGTTCATTTTTTGGGATTGAGCTTTTCCGGAGGGATACGCACGCTCATTTCCGCCTTCCTCGGCTCGACGAACATGACCAGGGCGAACATCGCGCCATAGACAATGCCGGCCAGAATCGCGAGCGTCACGACAAAGCGAAACAGTGTTGGCATTAATTTTCGCCCGTCGTCTTATTCTGCATTTCCAACCCTGTGCCCTTATGAGACGCCAATCCGGCCAATTCAAGGGTGAAGCCCATAGTCCCGGTTGCGCCGCGCTTGACGCAAACAGGCTTTTGATGTCGATACGCCGCCAAAGAGGCTCTAGAAGCATGAACGCGCTACCAGCAAATCCTCCGGGCGAGAGCCATGCCGCGCTGCTCGGCCGGCTGGGCGGCCGTTCCATCGTCTTTGTCGGGCTGATGGGCGCCGGCAAGACGGCGATCGGCCGCAAGGTGGCGGCGATGCTGGCACTGCCCTTCATCGACAGCGACCAGGAGATCGAAAGCGTCTCGCGCATGAGCGTCCCGGACCTGTTCGAGCGCTATGGCGAGGCGGAGTTCCGGGCACTGGAGCAGCGCGTCATCCTGCGTGTGCTGGAGCACGGGCCGCAGGTGCTGTCGACCGGCGGCGGTGCCTTCATGAACGCGCAGACGCGCGAGGCGATCGCCAGCCATGGCGTTTCGGTTTGGCTGAAGGCCGAGATCGACCTGTTGATGGAGCGCGTTTCCAAGAAACAGAACCGGCCGCTGCTGAAAAGCGCCGATCCGCGCGCCGTGCTTGAACGGCTGATGGCGGAACGCTACCCGGTTTATGCCGCGGCCGATGTCGTCGTGCCGACCCGCGACGACCGCAAGGAGATCATTGCCGCCGAAGTGGTGGACGCGCTGCGCGGCCATCTTGGCGTTGCCGGCATCGACGAGGTGCGGTCGTGAGCGCTGATGCAACGGTCACTGTCGAAGTCGGGCTTGGCGAGCGTGCCTACGACATTTTGATCGGCCCCGGCCTGCTGTCACGCGCCGGCGCCGAGATCTCGCGCCGTCTGCCGGGAACGCGGGCGGCGGTCGTCACCGACGAAAACGTCGCTAGCGCGCATCTCGCAGCGCTTGCGGCCGGCCTGGCAAGCGGTGGCATCCAACATGCCGTCATCACGCTGCCGCCAGGCGAAAAGACCAAGAGCTTTGCGCATCTCGAGGAGGTGGTCGACGGCGTGCTGGCCGCCAAGCTGGAGCGCGGCGATGTCGTCATCGCGCTCGGCGGCGGCGTCATCGGCGACCTGGCCGGCTTCGCCGCCGGCATCGCGCGGCGCGGCATGAACTTTGTGCAGGTTCCGACCTCGCTGCTGGCGCAGGTCGATTCCTCCGTCGGCGGCAAGACCGGCATCAACAGCAAGCGCGGCAAGAACCTGGTCGGGGTATTCCACCAGCCGAAGCTGGTGCTGGCCGACACCGAAGTGCTCGACACGCTGCCGATCCGCGAGTTTCGCGCCGGCTATGCCGAACTGGCCAAATACGGGCTGATCGACCGGCCCGAGTTTTTCGCCTGGCTGGAAGAAAACTGGCGTCAAGTGTTTGCCGGCGGGCCGGAGCGGGCTGCGGCCATCGCCGAGGCCTGTCGTGCCAAGGCCGACGTCGTTGCCCGCGACGAGTTCGAGACCGGCGACCGCGCGTTGCTCAATCTCGGCCACACCTTCGGTCATGCGCTGGAGGCGGCGATCGGCTATGACGGCGCAAGGCTCGTGCATGGCGAGGGCGTCGCCATCGGCATGGCGCTGGCGCACCGCTTTTCGTCAAGGCTCAATTTGGCGAGCCCCGACGACGCGGCGCGTGTCGAGGCGCATCTTCGCGCCGTCGGTCTGCCCTGGCGGATGGCCGACATTCCAGGCGAACTGCCCGACGCCGAGACGCTGTTCTCCTTCATCACCCAGGACAAGAAGGTGTCGCGCGGCGCGCTGACCTTCATCCTGACGCGCGGCGTCGGCCAGGCCTTCATCGCCAGGGATGTGCCGGCCTCGGAAGTGCTGGCGTTCCTCCGGGAGAACCATCCGGGTCGGCAGGAAAGCCGGCCGGGATGAGCCAGGCCGGCTGGATCGCGGCTGCCGTGCTCGCCGGCCTCGGCGTGCTGGGCTTCGTCTTGCGCCGGCGCCTGCTCGCCGCCTTCGGCTACGAGCTGCAACGCATGGAGCCGCAGCGCTCTGCGCGCGAGGAACTGCGCGGCGCCGTCGACGATTTCCGCCGCGACGGCCAGGTGGTGCGCGAGGACCGCGCCCGCATCGGCGGCCTGTTCGACCTCGAGGAGCTCGAAGTGTCGGACGTCATGGTCCACCGCACCAATATGCGCTCGGTCAACGCCGACGACCCGCCCGAAGCGGTGGTTCGCGAGATCCTGCAGAGCCCGCACACCCGCATGCCGTTGTGGAAGGGTTCGCTCGACAACATTGTCGGCGTGCTGCACGCGAAGGATCTGCTGCGCGCGCTGAACGAGGTCGGCAACGATTTTTCCAGGATCGACGTGATGAAGATCGCGTCGAAACCGTGGTTCGTGCCCGACACCACGACGCTTCAGGAGCAGCTCAATGCCTTCCTGCGCCGCAAGGCGCATTTCGCCATCGTCGTCGACGAATATGGCGAGGTCGAAGGGCTGGTGACGCTGGAGGACATCATCGAGGAGATCGTCGGCGAGATCGCCGACGAGCACGACATCGACATCCAGGGCGTCAAGCAGGAGGCCGACGGCTCCGTCGTCGTCGACGGCACGGTGCCGATCCGCGACCTTAATCGGGCGCTCGACTGGAACCTGCCGGACGAGGAAGCCACCACCATCGCCGGCCTTGTCATCCACGAGGCGCAGTCGATCCCGGACGAAAAGCAGGCTTTTACGTTTCACGGCAAGCGCTTCGTCGTCATGAAGCGCGACAAGAACCGTATCGCGCGGCTGAGGATCAAGCCGGCGATGCTTGGAGAATGACAGTGCGCACCTTGTGGCAGCCGTGGGCAGTCAGGCGTTGATGAAGATCGATCGGCGAAGCCTGCTTCTGGCGTCGATGGCGGCGCTGCTGCCGGGACAGGCTGCGGCGGCATTGCGGCTGCGTTCGCCGTCGCCCGAAACCTTCCACTATGGGCCGGCCAAGCTCGACATTTATTCCCTCGACGGCGCAAGCGGCCTGCCGGTCGTCTTTTTCGTCCATGGCGGCGCCTGGCGAGTCGGCAACCGCGGCAACGTCAATGCCAAGCCGCAATTCCTGCTCGACAATGGCTTCTGCTTCGTCTCGATCGACTACCGGATGCTGCCCAAGGCCGACGTCGCCACCCAGGCGGCAGATGTCGAACTGGCCTATCGTTACGTCCGCGCCAACATCGCCAGGCATGGCGGCGATCCGGACCGGATCGTCGCCATGGGCCATTCGGCCGGCTGCCATCTCGTCGCATTGACCGGGCTGCGCGGCGGCCTGCCCGGCGTCGCGGCGCTGGTTCTCGACGACACCAGGGCCTACGATCTGGAGGCGCTGGCCAGAAGCGGCGGCATGGCAGGGGTCTATGCCCGCGCCTTTCCCGATCCGGCACAGTGGCGCGCGCTGTCGCCTGTCACCTATGTGGAAGGGCGCAAGCACCCGCCGACCTTCATCGCCCATTCGCGGGCGAAAGCCCGCGCGGCGGACGCGCAGGCCTTCGCCGGGCGTCTGCGCGCCACCGGAACCAGGGTCACGCTGTTCGACGGCGGCGCCTATTCGCACATGTCGATCAATCGCGACTTCGGCACCGAGGGCGATGCATTGACCGCAGCGGTGATGGCTTTCCTGAGGGCGAGCCTCGGCTGAAATCTACCAGCGGGTCTTTTCGCCGGGCGCTGCCGGCTCGATCGCCAGGGCATGCACGCCGGATTTCAATTCCTCGGCCAGCAATGTGTTGACGGCGCGGTGACGTTCGACGCGGCTCATGCCGGCAAAGGCTGGCGCGACGATGCGGACGCGGAAATGCGTCTCGCCGGCGCCGTCGAAGGTGGCGTGATGGCCGGAATCCACATGATGATGCCCGGCATGGAGATGGCTTTCGTTGATGACGTCCAGCCGTTCCGGCGAAAACGCCTTTTTCAGCTTATCTTCCATCGTTGCCTGTATGGACATCGCCGCTTCCCTTCACCACATCTATGTCATCGCACAAAATTCGCAATTCGCCGGTTTTATGCCGCGATTCAGCGGTTAGGGCGATCATCGCGAAAATGTCAATTCTTGTTTCGCATGCGCGAACAGCCCATAAATGGGTGAGATGAAGCCGTACCCAAAATATTTCGAAAAGATTCGCATCCGCCCGGAGAAGGACGCGGAGCTGAAGTCGCGTTCGCCGATCTGCCAGTGGGATGGCTGCAAGGAGGCCGGTACCCACCGTGCCCCGGTCGGACGGATGAAGGAAGGCGAGTATTTCCAGTTCTGCTTCGACCATGTGCGCGAGTACAACAAGGGCTTCAATTATTTCTCGGGCGTTCCCGACACCGAGATCGCCCGCTTCCAGAAGGAAGCCATGACCGGCCACCGGCCGACCTGGAAAATGGGCGTCAACGGCGCATCGACCCGCTCCTCGCCGGACTTTGCCCAGGCGCGCTCCGGTCGCGCCGGCTACTACAATCGCATGCGCGATCCGTTCGACCTGTTCAAAGGCCCGAAGGACCCGCGCGAAGCACGCGAGCGCAAGGCCAAGCCGCTTGAGGCCAAGGCACTGGAAACGCTTGGCCTTGATACAAAGGCAACTGGCAAGGATATCAAGGCGCGCTATAAGGAACTTGTGAAACGCCACCATCCGGATGCGAATGGCGGCGACAGAGGTTCGGAAGACCGGTTCCGCGATGTGCTCCAGGCGTATCGCGTGCTCAAGCAGGCAGGTTTGTGCTGAGCGACCTTACGGTTCGTGTCGTTTTCCAACTTTCATAAGGTTGGAAAAGGCTCTAAGACCGCCCCCGAACAAAATCGATTGCCGGCGAAACGCGGCGTTTCGCTTGTGGAGACGTTGATAGAGATGAACAAGGTCGATCGCGACATCGCCAACCTGCCCGACACCACGGTGTCGGTGAAGGAGACATTCGGCTTCGACTCCAAGATGGTGGTGCCGGCCTATGCGGTGACGAGCGAGCATGTCCCCGACATCGACCCGGACTACCTGTTCGACAAGAACACGACCATGGCGATCCTCGCCGGCTTTGCCTACAACCGTCGGGTCATGGTGTCGGGCTATCACGGGACCGGCAAGTCGACGCATATCGAGCAGGTCGCCGCCCGGCTCAACTGGCCTTGCGTGCGCGTCAATCTCGACAGCCATGTCAGCCGTATCGACCTCGTCGGCAAGGACGCCATCGTCGTCAAGGACGGGCTGCAGATCACCGAGTTCCGCGACGGCATCCTGCCCTGGGCCTACCAGCACAATGTCGCGCTGTGCTTCGACGAGTACGATGCCGGCCGCCCGGACGTGATGTTCGTCATCCAGCGCGTGCTGGAATCGTCGGGCAGGCTGACGCTGCTCGACCAGAGCCGGGTGATCCGCCCGCACCCGGCGTTCCGGCTGTTTTCGACCGCCAACACGGTTGGCCTCGGCGACACCACCGGCCTCTATCACGGCACCCAGCAGATCAACCAGGCGCAGATGGACCGCTGGTCGATCGTCACCACGCTGAACTATTTGCCGCACGACAATGAGGTGAACATCGTGCTCGCCAAGGCCAAGCACTATCGCGACGGCAAGGGCAAGGAGATCGTCAACAAGATGGTGCGGGTTGCCGACATGACGCGCTCAGCCTTCATCAACGGCGATTTGTCGACGGTGATGAGCCCGCGCACGGTCATCACCTGGGCCGAGAATGCCGAAATCTTCGGCAATATCGGCATGGCGTTCCGGCTGACCTTCCTCAACAAATGCGACGAGCTCGAACGCTCGCTGGTCGCCGAGTTCTACCAACGCGCCTTCGGCGAGGATCTGCCGGAATCGGCGGCGAATGTGGTGCTGGGCTAAGCAGAGTCTCGATGGCGGGTCCGGGCGACAACACGCGAAACAAATCCAAGACCGGCGCTGAGAACGACAGCTTCAAGCGCGCCGTCACCGTCTGCATGCGCGCCATCGCCGGCGACAAGGATCTCGAGGTCGGTTTCGCCAAGGATCGGCCGGCGCTGGCCGGCAGCCGCGCCCGGCTGCCGGAACTGCCGAAGAAAGCGTCGAAGGCGGACATCGCCATCACCCGCGGGCTCGGCGATTCCATGGCGCTGAAGCGCGCCTGCCACGATGCGCGCATCCACACCAGGCTGGCCCCGGAAGGCAAACAGGCCCGCGCCATCTATGACGCGGTCGAGCAGGCCCGGGTGGAGGCGATCGGCAGCCGCGCCATGCAGGGCGTCGCCGACAATATCGGCTCGATGCTCGAGGACAAATACGCCAGGGCCAACCTCGTCGACGTCAAGGACAAGGCCGACGCGCCGATCGAGGAAGCGCTGGCGCTGATGGTGCGCGAAAAGCTGACCGGCCGCACTGTGCCGAAGAGCGGCGAACGGCTGGTCGATCTCTGGCGCCCCTGGGTCGAGGAAAAAGCCAGTGCCGATCTGGACGGGCTGTCGGCAAAGCTCGATGACCAGCAGGCGTTCGCCCGCGTCGTGCGCGAGATGCTCGCCTCCATGGAAATTGCCGAGGAGCTCGGCGATGACCAGGAGACGGAAGACTCCGAGGACAACGACGAAAACCAGCCGCAAGGCGAGGAGCAGAGCGAGGAGGGCGGCGAAGACGATTCGGGCTCCGAGCAGTCGCAGTCCGAGGATACCGAGGCATCGTCGGACGACGAGCAATCGGCCGAGACGGAAGCCTCCGACGCTACCGCCGAGGATCTCTCCGACGATGACGACGCCGATGCGGAGACGCCCGGCGAGGCGCGCCGCAACGACAACCCCTTCACCAATCTCCCGAAAGAGATCGACTACAAGGTCTTCACCACGGCCTTCGACGAGACCGTTGGTGCGGAGGAACTGTGCGAGGAGGAGGAGCTCGACCGGCTGCGCGCCTTCCTCGACAAGCAGCTCGCCAACCTTTCCGGCGTCGTCGGGCGGCTGGCCAACCGGCTGCAGCGCCGTCTGATGGCGCAGCAGAACCGCTCCTGGGATTTCGATCTCGAAGAAGGCTATCTCGATCCGGCACGGCTGGTGCGCGTCGTCATCGACCCGATGCAGCCTTTGTCCTTCAAGCAGGAGCGCGATACCAAATTTCGCGACACGGTGGTGTCGCTGGTGCTCGACAATTCGGGTTCGATGCGCGGCCGGCCGATCACCGTCGCCGCGACCTGCGCCGACATCCTGGCGCGCACGCTGGAACGCTGCGGCGTCTCGGTCGAAATCCTCGGCTTCACCACCCGCGCCTGGAAGGGCGGACAGGCGCGCGAGAAATGGCTGAAGGAAGGCAAACCGCCGAACCCCGGCCGGCTCAACGATCTGCGCCACATCATCTACAAATCCGCCGACCATCCGTGGCGGCGGGCGCGCCGCAACCTCGGCCTGATGATGCGCGAGGGCCTGCTCAAGGAAAACATCGACGGCGAGGCGCTGCTGTGGGCGCACAACCGGCTGATCGCGCGGCCGGAGCAGCGCAAGATCCTGATGATGATCTCGGACGGCGCGCCGGTCGATGATTCGACGCTGTCGGTCAATCCGGGCAATTATCTCGAGCGGCATCTGCGGGCCATCATCGAGCTCATCGAGACGCGCTCGCCGGTCGAGCTTTTGGCCATCGGCATCGGCCACGACGTCACCCGCTACTATCGCCGCGCCGTCACCATCGTCGATGCCGAAGAACTGGCCGGCGCCATGACCGAGCAGCTGGCCTCACTGTTCGCCGAGGAAACCGTGCGCGACACGCGGCGCGGCGGCATGCGGCGCGCCGGATGATTTTTTCCCGCGGCGGCTTTTGGCAGAAGCTTTTGGCCGCCATTGCGTTGTTGGGCGTCAGTTTGGCGCCGGCTGTCGCTGCCGGGCCGGCCTCGGTCGAGCCGGCCGAAATCTCGGCACGGCCGATCAGCGAATTCCACATCGGCCGGCCGGACAAACAGTTCGGGCCGCTCGAATTCATCGGCGGGCTCGAAATGACCTCGTCGACGCGCGATTTCGGCGCGCTGTCGGCACTTCGGTTCCTCGAGCCCGGCAGCGATTTCATCGGCGTCGCCGACACCGGCTTCTGGTTCTTCGGCACCCTCGTCCACGATGCCGAGAAGCGGCCTTCCGGCATCCAGAATTTTCGCATGCAGCAGATGGTCGATGCGGCCGGTCAGCCGATCGACGAGAAATGGGCGGTCGATGCCGAAGGCCTCGCGGTCAAGGACGGCATTGCCACGGTCGGTTTCGAGGGCGATCACCGTATCGCAGAGTTCAAGATCGATCCGGACGGCATGAAGGCGCCGTTCAGGCAATTGGGCTTCCTGATTCCAGCCTGGGAACTTCGCCGCAATCGCGGCTTTGAGACCGTCACCCGCGCCAACCCCAACGGGCAGCACGCGGGCGGACTGGTCGTGGTGTCGGAAAAGAGCCTCGACAAGGCCGGCAACATCTTTGCCGCGATCATCGAAGGGCCGCACAAGGGCGTCTTCACCGTCAAGCGCAATGGCGATTTCGACATCACCGACGGCGCCTTCCTGCCGGACGGCGACCTGTTGCTTCTGGAGCGCAGTTTTTCGATGGCCGGCGGCGTCAAGATGCGGCTGCGGCGCATCTATGGCGAAAGCGTCGAGAAGGGCGCCGTCGCCGACGGGCCGGTGCTGCTCGAAGCCGACATGGGCTACCAGATCGACAACATGGAAGCGCTCGACGTCTGGACCCGCGACGATGGCGCGCTGATCGTGGCGCTGATGTCCGACGACAACCACTCGATCCTGCAGCGCAATCTTTACCTGGAATTTGTGCTGCACGAGGATTGACGCGCGACCGGCCTGCTGGCTGACAGCATCGCTGGCGTTTCCGCGCCGTTTTGCAGCGCAGGCAATTTCCCTTGCAATTTCCCCTGGCAATGACCCGCGTCGCGGGTTTTCCAGCCGGCTCTCACCATCTGCAAAATACTTTAGTCGTGACTTGACAATTTGTGTCATCGGCGAAATACTCAAGTCCATGCTTAAGTATTCCGAGATTGACAGCATCCTGCGGGCTCTTGCCGAGCCGACGCGCCGGGCAATCCTGGAAAGGCTGAGCCGCGGGCCGGCCACCGTCAGCCAGTTGGCGGAGCCGTTCGGCATGACCTTCGCCGCCGTGCTCCAGCACCTCCAGGTGCTTGAAGCGTGCGGGCTGATCCGCAGCGAAAAGATCGGGCGCGTGCGCACCTGCCGGATCGAGCCCGGCGGGCTAGCCCCGCTTGCCGACTGGATCGCCGCGCGCCGTACGCCGGCCGAACGCCAGCTCGACCGTCTCGGCCAGATCCTGGCGGAGACTGACCAATCGAAATCAACACTCCACGAGCAGGAAAAGGACGAAAAGAAATGAACCAGATTGCCCCCGTGAACGACCAGTCCGTCATCCATTCAAGCTTCACGATCGAGCGGACCTACCCGCAATCGCGCGAACGCGTCTTCCTCGCCTTTGCCGACAAGGCGACGGTGCGGCGTTGGCGCGTCGAAGGCGACGGCTTCACCATCGCCGAATTCACCTTCGATTTCCGTGTCGGCGGCGGCGAGGTTTCGCGGTTCAGCTACCAGGGCGGCCCGGAGATCAGGCTCGATGCGCAGTTCCAGGACATCGTCCCTGACCGGCGCATCGTATTTTCATACCGGATGGCGGTCGGGGCGCAGCCGCTGTCGGCGTCGCTCACCACGGTCGAGCTTGCACCTTCCGGCGAGGGCACCCGCCTGACCTATACCGAACAGGGTGCGTTCTTCGATGGCGTCGATTCAGCGCAAGGGCGCGAGGAGGGCACACGCGGGCTGCTGCAGGCGCTCGCCGCCGAGCTTCAGAAGGCGAAGTAGAGGTTCGTCGGCGTGGCGGGCGGCGACCACAAGGCCCGCCCGGATTGCGAGGTGGCCTATTGCCCCTTGGTCGCGAGCCAGACGATGTGCCGGGCGCCGCGCTTGCCGTGAGCCCGCACCTTGACCTCCTCGACCGTGAAGCCGGCCTGCTTGAGCCTTCGGGTGAAACCTGCGTCAGGGCCCTGCGACCAGACCGCCAGCACACCGCCGGGCTTGAGAGCTGCTCTCGCGCTGATCAGGCCGGCTGCGCTGTAGAGCGCATCGTTGGCCTTGTAGACGATGCCCTCGGGGCCGTTGTCGACATCGAGCAGGATCGCGTCCCAGGCCGAAGCTTGCGATCGGATGAGCTGACCGACATCGGCCTCACGAATGCTGACGCGCGGGTCGTCAAGGCAGCCGCCGAACAGCTCGGCCATCGGGCCGCGCGCCCAAATCACGACCGCCGGCACCAGTTCGGCAACGGTGACCTGGGCGTCGTCGGCAAGCTCGGCCAGCCCCGCGCGCAAGGTAAAGCCCATGCCGAGGCCGCCGATCAGGATGTTTGGGGTCCGGCGGCCGGCAATCCTTTGGCAGGACAGTTTCGCCAGCGCCTCTTCGGAACCGCTGAGCCGGCTGTTCATCAGCTCGTTCGCGCCAAGCATGATCGAGAATTCGCCGCCGCGCCGCTTCAGGCGGAGTTCCTGTCCGCCGTCAGGCGTTTTTGCCGAGTCCAGTTGAAGCCAGGGGATCATGCTCGATAGTCTTTGAGCATGATCTTGTCCGAAAACCGGTTCCCACTTTTCGCTAACGCGGACCTTTGGTTCGGGATCATGCTGCCAGTGCCGGCTGGCTCCAGCGGGCGGCAAGCAGCCGGTAGGGGATCAGCGCCACCACCGCTATGATCAGCTTGACGCTGAGATCGCCGAGCGCCCAGGAGACCCAGCGCATCGTCTCGACCGGCAGCACGCCCATCAGCGGCGCGGTTTCCAGCGCAAAGCCGTCGTTGGGCCCGGCGAAGGCGAACGCCGCCGCGAAGGCGACGGTGAAAAACACCACCGTATCGAAAACGGAGCCGACCAGCGTGCCGACGATCGGTGCGCGCCACCAGCTCTGCCGGCGCAGCCGGTTGAACACGGTGACGTCGAGCAACTGCGCGGTGAGGAAGGCGGCACCCGACGCCGCGGCAATGCGCACCAGCCGGTCGGCGGCGGTCTCGAATTCGATCAGGCCGTGGCGAAACAGCAGCGGTGGGATGACGATCGAGCAGATCACCGCTGTCATGAAGCCGACAAAGACGATCCTGCGCGCCACCGCCGGCCCATAGCGGCGGTTGGCGAGATCGGTGACCAGGAAGGAGAACGGATAGGTGAAGGCGCCCCAGGTCAGGATGTCGGCCAGCGACAGCCCGCCGATTGCGCCTTGCATCGGGAACTGCACGAGGATGTTCGAGGCCACGACGACGAGCGCCATGGCCGCCACGAAGGGCAGGTACCGCGAGAGGAAAATCATTTTTTTATCCTGGGTAATGGAACCAGCGGAACGCGATCCGGAGTTCGGACCACGCCCTGGAAGGCGGCTGCCGCCGAAAAACTCAGGCGGCCGGCTGCTCGGCGAGCTTCTTGGCGATCTGCTTCTTCAACAGGCGGGCGCGCTGCGACAATTCCTTGGCATCGGCCTTGGCCAGGAAGGCGTCGAGGCCGCCGCGATGCTCGACCGAACGCAGCGCGTTGGCCGAAATGCGCAGGCGCACGTTCTGGTTCAGCGCTTCCGAGATCAGCGTCACATTGACGAGATTGGGCAGGAAGCGACGCTTGGTCTTGTTGTTGGCGTGGCTCACATTGTTGCCGGACATGACTGCCTTGGCAGTGAGTTCGCAGGTGCGGGACATGGTTCTAACCTTCGGTTCTCGGTCCTGGCCAAACATTCGACCCGCGCCGGGTGGCGCGCGGTTTCGGTCAGGCGGCCTTATGGAAAAAGTTGGCGTTCCATAGTTGCATTTCGCCGAGGCGTCAAGCTTGGGGTTGGTTAGTGCCAAGGGAATCAATCAAAAGATGACCGATGCCGGCGCTGCCCCTCATCCGCCTGCCGGCACCTTCTCCCCGTATAGTGACGGGGAGAAGGGGCTTGGCCGCAGGCTCGGCGCTTCTGCAACTTCGCAAATTGGCGAAACCCTTTGCAAGGCGACCTTCTCCCCGTCCCTATACGGGGAGAAGTGCCCGGCAGGGCGATGAGGGGCTGCGCAAACCTGTAGCGATTTTCCAGGTGGCCACATTTTGTTCTTGCTTTGTGCCGGCAGCTATGCTACTAATTTCGGTATGGTGCTAATTGGCTCCAACGACCCGCCCGCCGAGGCGGGTTTTTTATTTTGGCTGTCGACCAGCCCCAACGTTGCCTGCCGACGGCGCCTTTCACATTAAGGCCGGAATTCAGCCTATAAGCGGTCGCACAGGGACATGCCAGACCGGAGCCGCCCCGTCCGGTCGACAATCAAGGACCCGCCATGCCTCGTTCTTTCCTCCATGCCCTGGTCGTGCTGATGGCCGTCGCGCTTTCGACGACGGTTTCGGCCGCTGAGCCGCAATCCTTCACGGGCGAATATTCGGTGTCGTTCCTCGGCCTCTCCGTGGCCAAGGCGAAATTCTCCAGCCAGTACGAGGGTGACAGCTATTCGATCGAGGGCAGCGTTTCCGCCGCCGGGCTCGCCACTTTGTTCGACGATACGCGAGGCACGATCTCGTCGAAGGGCAAGATTTCGGGCAAGCAGTTGCAGCCGCAAGCGTTCCACGCCGACTACACGTCCGGCAAGAAGGCATCGATGATCGACATCCAGTTTGCCAACGGCGTCGTCACCTCGACCAAGGTCGTGCCTGAGCCGAAGAAGCGCAATCCCGAGAATTGGATACCGCTGGTCGGCAGCCATCTCGTATCGGTCCTCGATCCGATGGCCGCCACCGTCATCCATGCCGACAGCCTCGACCAGGTCTGCGGGCGCACGGTGAAGCTCTATGACGGCGAAATGCGTGCCGATCTGAAACTGACCTACGAGTCCAAAGGGTCGATCTCGGTGGCCGGCTACAAGGGCGATACGGTCACCTGCAGGCTGGGCTTCGAGCCGGTGGCCGGTTACCGCAAGAACCGCAAGGCGCTGAACTACCTGAAGAAACGCAGCCGCATCATGGTGACGTTTGCACCGGTCGGCCAAAGCGGCGTATATGCGCCGATCCGCGCCACGGTCAGCACGCAAATCGGCCCGTTGACGATCAGTGCGGAGCGGTTCGAAGCAAACGAATAGGCGTGACGGTGCGCCGCCAACGATGGGCAGGGGGCGACCGGTATGGCGCGCGCAACACTGATCGGCTTCTCCGCGGTCGCCATGTGGGCGCTGCTGGCGCTGCTTACGGATGCTTCGGGCGCCGTGCCGCCGTTCCTGCTTTCGGCAATCACCTTCACGATCGGCACCTGTGTCGGGCTGGTTGCCCGGCTGTTCATGCCGGCAGCTGATGGCGCCGCGAAGATACCGCGCCAGGTTTGGGCGATCGGCATTGCCGGCCTGTTCGGCTACCACTTCTTCTATTTCACCGCGCTGCGCAATGCGCCGGCCGTCGAGGCCAGCCTGATCGCCTATCTGTGGCCGCTGCTGATCGTGCTGGGGTCGGCGCTGATGCCGGGCGAGCGGCTGGCCTGGAACCACGTCGCCGGCGCGCTGCTCGGCCTTGCCGGCACGGTCCTGATCGTCACCAAGGGCGGCGGGCTTGCCTTCGATGCGCGTTATGCCTTCGGCTATGCAATGGCCGGCGTCTGCGCGGTGCTGTGGTCGTCCTATTCGCTGTTGTCGCGGCGCTTCCCGTCGGTGCCGACCAGCATCGTCACCTGGTTCTGCGCCGCCACCGCGGCACTTTCGCTGGTCTGCCATCTGTTGCTGGAAGAAACGGTGCTGCCCAACGGCGCCGGCCAGTGGCTGGCCGTGCTCGGCCTCGGTCTAATGCCGGTGGGGGCGGCGTTCTATGCCTGGGACATCGGCGTCAAGCGCGGCAACATCCAGGTGCTGGGGGCGGCGAGCTATGCCGCGCCGCTGCTGTCCACCCTGGTGCTGATCGCCGCCGGCTTCGCCGAGCCGTCATGGCGCATCCTCGCCGCCTGCGTGCTGATCACCGGCGGCGCGGCACTGGCGGCGAAATCGCTGTTCCTGCGCAAGAGGGCCACGAGCGAGGCAAACGCATGATGCCGTTTCCCGGCGGCATCGATGCCAATGCCAATGCGACGCTGGTATTTTCGCTGGCGGCGGCGGTGATTTACGCGTTCAGCCTCGGCATGCCGCCGCGCCTTTCGCGGTCGGCGGCAAGGACATTGCCGGTGGCGATGCTGGCGGTGCTGGTCGCGCAGCAGGGCGGCCCATGGCTGCTCGTCGCCGCGCTGGGCGTCAGTGCCGTCGGCGACGCCTTCCTGTCGCGCGACGGCGAGAAGGCATTTCTTGGCGGCACGGCCAGTTTTCTTGCCGCGCATGTGCTTTACGTCGTGCTGTTCCTGCGCGCCGGCAGCGGCCTCGGGCTGCTCTCGGCCGAACCGTGGCGAGGAATTATTGCCCTGGCGATGGCCGTGTTGGCGCTGGCGATGATTTTCGCGCTCTGGCGCCGCACCGGCCCGGCCTTGCGTTTGCCGATTGGCATCCATGCCGCGGCGCTGCTTGGCATGGGCATTGCGGCGCTCACCCTGAACAGCGTCTGGGTCGTCGGCGGCGTCATCCTGCTCATGCTGTCCGACGGGCTGCACGCCGCGGAAAAGTTCCTGCTGCCCGCCATCTCGGCGCACCGCATTTGGGTGCGCCATGGGGTCTGGGCGCTGTATTATGCCGGCCAGCTGGCGATCACGCTGGGTTTGCTGCTGGGCTAGGTGCCTAGGGCGTTCCCGGCAGCCAGCCTGGTTCGGCGAGTTCGAAGGCGGAGAAATCGAAACCCGGCGCCACGGTGCAGCCGACCAGGGTCCATTCGCCGAGGCTGCGTGCCGACTGCCACCAGCCTGCCGGCACGACGATCTGCGGCCGCTCGCCCGCGGCAAGCGCCGTACCGAGGACCTCCTCGATGACGGGACCGCCTTCTCGGTGTATCGACAGCGCCAGCGGCGCACCGTCATAGAAATGCCAGACCTCGGCCGCGTCCTTGACCCGGTGCCAGGCCGACAATTGGTCCTTCTCGAGGAGGAAATAGATCGCCGTCGAATGCCCGCGCGTGCCTGCCGTGCCGTCGCGAAAGGTCTCGGCATACCAGCCGCCTTCCGGATGCGGCTTCAGGCCGAGCAGGGCGATGATTTCGGCGGAACTGGTCATGACCCTAGCTCCTGGCGCCGCTCAGAAATTGTCCTTGCGCTTGCGGATCTCGGCGAACACTTCGGCGTCGGAGGCCTTCTCCAGGCCGAGATGCCTGCGGATCGCCGGATCGTGCCAGCGCAGGAACGGATTGGTCGACAGTTCCTCGCCGATCGTCGTCGGCAGCGTCGGCTTGCCGTCGGCGCGCAGCGCCTCGACCTTGGCGGCACGCTCTTTCAGCGCCGAATTGGTCGGGTCGACGGTGAGCGCGAAACGGGCATTGGCCAGCGTATACTCATGGCCGCAATAGACGACCGTCTCGGCCGGCAGCGCCGCGAGCTTCTTCAGGGATTCGTACATCACCGGCGGCTTGCATTCGAGCAGCCGCCCACAGCCGAGCGCAAACAGCGTGTCGGCGGCGAATGCCACTTTCGACGCCGGCAGATGATAGGTGACATGGCCGGCGGTATGGCCGGGTGTGGCGATGACCTCGATCCGCTCGTCGCCGAGATGGACGACCGAGCCTTGCTCGACAGTTTCGTCGATGCGGGGAATCTTTGCCTTTTCGGCTTCCGGCCCGACAATGCGCAGCTTGAAGCGCTCCTTCAGCGCCAGATTGGCCTCGACGTGGTCGAGATGGTGGTGAGTGGTCAGGATCATCGTCGGGGTCCAGCCGGTGCGCTTGATCGCCGCCAGGATGGGCGCCTCCTCGGGCGCATCGATGAGCGCCGTCTGACCGCTTTTCGGGTCATGCACCAGCACGCCGAAATTGTCGCTGCGGCACATGAATTGTTCGATCTCGACCGGCATCGCATCTCTCCCTTTATTGCCGCAGACATAGGGCGCCCGCCAGCCGATGTCATCTGCCTTTGTTGAACTTGGACTGCTTCGAAGCTACCGTTCCGCGCATGCATTCAGACATTGTCGATCTCCGTTCGTTTTATTCAACCACGCTCGGCCGCCTGGCCGAACGCTCGATCACCATGGCGCTGTCCTCGATATGGGCCGTCGTGCCCAACGAGCGGCTGGTCGGCCTCGGCTACACCTTGCCGTGGCTGGAACGCTTCGGCAGCGATGCCGAGCGTGTCTTTGCCTTCATGCCGGCAACACAGGGCGCGGTGGTCTGGCCGGCGACCGGGCCGACGGCGACCGCGCTGGTCTTCGATGAGGAACTGCCGCTGGTCGATTCCTGCATCGACCGCATGCTGCTCGTCCATTCGCTCGAACATGTCGAGAACCCGCGCGAGACGCTGAACGAGATCTGGCGGGTGCTGTCGCCGGCCGGCCGTGTCGTCATCGTCGTGCCCAACCGGCGCGGTGTCTGGGCACGCTTCGAGCATACGCCTTTCGGCAATGGCCGACCGTTCTCGCGCGGCCAGCTGACCGAATTGCTGCGCGAAGCGAATTTCACGCCGGCGGCGTGGTCCGATGCGCTGTTCTTCCCGCCGTCGCCGCGACGTTTCATGATGCAGTTCCATAATGTGCTGGAACGCGCCGGCCGGCGCTTCTGGCCGATCTTTTCGGGCGTTATCGTCGTCGAGGCGCAGAAGCGGCTCTATCAAGGCGTGCCGGTTGCCCAGCGCGCGTCCCGCCGCGTCTTCGTGCCGGTTCTCTCGCCGCATGGCGCGCCGACGCTTGGCCGGCTGTCGCGGGCCGAACACCCGGCACCGCCAGGATGACGCGTTCGTGATCCGAGACGTGCTTTTTCACGCCTATCTGACGATATCAGGTTTGCTGTCCGATTGAAGGCCGTGCGGCCGATCCCTATGACCGGTTTGGCATTGCTCCGAATGCAAGGATTTAACCGATGGATGATCGTCCGGATGTCGAGGCCAGCGCCCAGAAGCTTGCCACGTCGATCGAAGCCAGCAGCCTGCGTGAGCAGCTGGCAACAATCAAGATAGCGCTGACCAGCTCGCCGGTGCGAAAACAATTGCTTTGGGCAGCGATCGGCATCGTCGCCGTCATCGTGGCGAGCTCGATCGGGCAGGTTCTGCTCAATCGCTGGAACCAGCCTTTCTACGACGCGCTGGCGCGGCGCGACATGCCGGCTTTCCTGCATCAGCTTCTGGTCTTTGCCGGCATCGCCGGCGGGCTTGTGGTGCTCAATGTCGGCCAGACCTGGCTCGACCAGATGCTCCGCCTGAAGCTGCGCGAGGCGCTGACGCTCGACCTGATCGACGAATGGATGCGGCCGGCGCGTGCCTTCCGGCTGACCCATGCCGGCGCCATCGGCGTCAATCCCGACCAGCGCCTGCAGCAGGATGCCGGGCATCTCTCCGATCTTTCCACCGGTCTTGGCATCGGCCTACTGCAGTCCTGCATCCTGCTTGCCTCGTTCGTTGGGGTCCTGTGGTCGCTGTCCTCCGGCTTCGTCTTCCACATAGGCGGCCATTCGCTGGCCATACCCGGCTACATGGTCTGGGCGGCGATCCTTTATGCCGGCACCGCCTCCTGGTTGAGCTGGCTGGTCGGGCGACCGTTGATCCGCTTCAACAACGATCGCTATACGCGTGAAGCGGAGCTGCGCTCCTCGGTGGTTCGCGTCAACGAGAATGTCGATGCCATCGCGCTGGCGCATGGCGAGGCCGATGCCAGGCGCCGGCTCGAATTCGATCTCGGCATGGTGCTGGGCGCCATGCGGCGCATCTACAGCGCCCAGATCAATCTTTCCTGGGTTACCGACACCTATGGCTGGATCACTGTCGTCGCGCCGATCCTAGTCGCCTCACCGGTCTATTTCGCCGGCGATATCAGCTTTGGCGGCTTGATGATGGCAGTCGGCGCTTTCAACCAGGTCCATTCGTCGCTGCGCTGGTTCATCAACAATATCGGCGGCATCGCCGATTGGCGCGCTACGCTGATGCGGGTCGCCGACTTCCGCATCGCGCTTGCCGATACCGACGCGCTGCACCATACGGAAAGGCGCATTTCGTTCGGCGAAAACCCGGACGGCAGCCTGACCTTCGAGAAACTCGAGGTCGCCTCGCCGGAGGGATGCACCAAGCTTGCCGAGCCGCATGTCGAAATCCGCGCCGGCGACCGGGTCATGATCACCGGAGATCCGGGCGCCGGCAAGACGCTGTTCTTCCGGGCCATTGCCGGTCTGTGGCCATGGGGCAGCGGACGGATCGGCATGCCGGCCGGAGAAGCGCCGATCTTTGTTCCGCGTACCCCCTATTTCCCGCTCGGCAAGCTGCGCGAGGTGCTCAACCATTCAGACGGCGCGGCGGAGGCGAGCGATGCCGAGATCTCGGAGGTGCTGGCCGATGTCGGGCTGCAACGCCTGTCGTCCTCGCTCGATCGCTCGGCGCGCTGGGAGCGTGAGCTCAGCGACGACGAGCAACGTCTGCTGGCCTTTGCCAGGCTGGCCTTGCGACGGCCGAAATGGGTGATCATCGACGAGGCGCTGGACGCGTTCGACGGCCCAACGCTGAGACAAGTGCTGTCGATGCTGGAGAAGCGCCTTCCCGACGCCGCGATCCTCAATATCGGCCGCGGCCAGCACAATGGCCGCTTCTTCCGGCGGGCGTTGACCATCGTCAAGGATGCCGGCCAACCGCCACTCAAGCCGGCCCGTATCAGGGCAGGTGCCATCGAACCGCCCCCGGCGATCGCCTCGACCGGCCGAAAGAAATAGAAGGCAAGCTTTATTTCGCCGCGATCGCGGCGAAAAACTGTCGCGATCGTTTCAGATGGGAACGTTCCGATCGGCCATGCTTGACGCTCTCGCCCTGCTCGCCTGCCTTGCCTGCACCCCGGCGGCACCTGCGGCCGCGCCGGCCAATGCAATTGCCGTCGATGTCGAGCTGGTGCTGGCCGTCGACATCTCGCAGTCGATGGATGAAAGGGAGTTTGCCCTGCAGCGCGCCGGCTATGTCGCGGCGCTGCGCCACCCCGACTTCATCAACGCCGTGCGCGCCGGCACCTTCGGCCGCATCGCCATCGCCTATTTCGAATGGGCCGGCACCATCCGCGACGATGCGGTCATTGCCTGGCAGATCGTCGACAGCAAGGAGAGCGCCAACGCTTTCGCCGACAAGATCGCGGCCCGCCCGTTCAGGAGCTTTCGCGGCACCTCGATTTCCGGTGCTGTGGCTTTCGGCGCCGAGCTTTTCAACGGCACGGCCTTCACCGGCAAACGCCGCGTCATCGACGTCTCGGGGGACGGCCCAAACAACACCGGCTTGCCGGTCACAACGGCACGCGATGCGGCGCTGGCGAAGGGCATCGTCATCAACGGGCTGCCGATCCTGATCAGCCCGTCACCCACTTTCAGCCATCTCGACCGGTATTATGCCGAATGCGTTACCGGCGGGCCGGGCTCGTTCGTGCTGCCGATCTATGCTGCTTCCGAATTCGCCACCGCCACTCGCCGCAAACTGATCCTCGAGGTCAGCGGCATCGAGTATCCCAAGGTGGATCCGAGGACGATCCGCATCGACGCACCGATCGACTGCCTGCAAGGTGAGCGCGACCGAAGGTTTTTCTCGGACCCCTATTTCCCGGAACTTGACCGATAAGGCTGGCCCAGGGGTAAGCTAGGCTGGTGGCAGGCCGAAGGCCGGGAACAGAGATGGCCCGAGCGGCCCTATGAAGATCGTCAAGGAAGCGATCCCGCCCTCGGCTGCGTCGAACACATGCAGGGAATGGGCCCGCCATTCAGGGCCATCGTGGCTGCGGGAATAAACCCCGACCGCCGGCTGGGCATTGGCGCGGGTGGCCAGCGTGCGGAAGCCGCCAAACCTCGGCCAGACGGTCTCGAAGAAACCGCGGATCGCTTCGCGGCCTTGATACCATTCACGCCAAGGCGGCATGGTGTAGATGGCGTCCTCACGCAGCAGCTCGATCAAGCTGTCGAGATTGGCGGCCTGCCAGGCCTGCATGTAGCGTTCGAGCAGCAGGCCTTCTTCGGGGCTGGGCCGTGATCGGCTGGCCGGCCGTCCCTGAGGATAGCGCGCCGCCAGCGTTGCGCGGGCCCGTTGCAACGCGCTGTTGATCGAAGCCGTCGATCCGCCCAGCAAACGCGCCGTCTCGACAGCCGACCATCCGAGGACGTCGGCAAGCAGCAGCGCGGCGCGCTGCCTGGGCGGCAGATCCTGGATCGCCGCGACGAAGGCGAGCTGGACGGCCTCGCGGCTCTCGTAACGGGCTTCCGGACCTGGCTCGCTGCCGGCAACGTCTGGAAGCTCGGCGTCGGGGTAGGGCTCCAGCCAGGCGATGTCGGCTACAGGCCCGCCTATGGCCGCCCCGTGCGAGGGCTGCCGTCCGGGTTCCCGGAGAATGCGACGCGCCCTCGACCTCGCCTTGATGGCGTTGAGGCAAGCGTTGGTCGCGATCATGTAGAGCCAACCGCGAACCGAACCTCGCCCGTCGAACTCCGATCTTGCGCGCCAGGCGCGAAGCAACGTGTCCTGGACGAGGTCGTCGGCCTCGTGCAGCGAACCCATCATGCGATAACAATGCAGCTTGAGCTCGCGGCGATGCGCGGCCGTGACCTTCTCGAAGGCCAGCCGATCGAGGATCGGCTGGCGTGATGGTTGCAGAGGTGGTTGACCGTTTGTCATGTGGCTTCTGCGGTTACGAGCGAGCGTTGCATTACGCGCCCCTCAGGCGGCCGGGGCAAGCCCGCTACCGCTCACCATGAAGGAACTGCCTTGCGGCTGGCCGGTGGCGAGTGCGACCACCGCCCGTCCGACATCGGCCGGCGTTTGCATGTCGGTCATGGCGGCGATGAAGTCCGCCGGCTGGATGCCCATATAGGCCGCTATGCTGTCGACGCCGGCTTTGCCCACGCCGGTTTCCGGCATGATGCGCATCGGCGCGAGCGCCATGAAGCGCAGGCCGAGGCCAAGCCGGTCGGCCTCCTTCTGGCTATGACCGGCCAGGAACATCTGCATGCGTTTTGCGCCAGCATAGCCGCCGGCGTTCGGTGGTCCGCCGGTCAAGGCCGCGCCGCTGGAGATCAGAACGATCCGGGTCCCCGGCTTGAGCGGACGCCGCAGAGCGGCCCGGCAAAACAGGAACGACGCCTTGACGTCCGTGTCCCAATTTGCCGAGAACGCCTTCCAGTTCTGTTCATGCACCGGCGCAGAAGGCGCCAGCGCACCTGCGCAGATCACCAGTACGTCCGGCTCAAGCGCGGCGAAGACCTTATCCGGGGCGGAGTCCATCGTAGCATCGGCCGCAAGCGTCTTCACGCCCGAGACCTCCCAGGCAAATTGCGCCAGGGCCTGTTTTCCGCGGGCGACGGCCAGCACCGTCGCTTTCTCCTTGAGGGCGGCCTCCGCGATGGAGCGGCCGACACCACGGCTGCCTCCGACGACGACGACATTCTGATTTTGCAACGATCCCATGGATCACCTCTCTATTCCCGGCCGCCGGACCATCCAGGCGCGCTCATCGATAAGGACAGCGCAGGTGGGTGGAAATCATCGGTGCCAGGCGGAAATATCTTTCCGCTGACGGCAGCGGCGCGTCGGTTTTGTATTCAGTGTCATTACCTCGGGGGTAATCGACCTGTGCGCGACGTCTCGGCAAACTGCTCCCATCAAGCCGGTTGTCCGGCCTTCGACCACAAGGAGTTACGCCATGACCGCCTACGCCGTCGCCCATATGCGCCAGGTCACGCCGGGACCGCAGATCGCCGAGTACCTGCACAAGATCGATGCCACGCTGGAACCGTTTGGCGGCCGCTTCGTGGTGCACGGAGGCGAGGTGGAAGTCGTTGAAAACACCTGGCCGGGCTATCTCATAGTCATCGAGTTTCCCAACCGGCAGCAGGCACGTGCATGGTACGACTCGCCCGCCTATCAGGAGATATTGCCGCTGCGTACCAGCAATTCCCGGTCCGACGTGGTCTTCGTTGATGGCATCCAGCACCCGCACAAGGCCACGGACGTGCTTGAATAGAGGGAATGATCGGGTACAACCGGCGTCTATGGTGCCGCCATCTATCTGGCGGCACCGAATTTGGATCGCGTCTGCATCGGCAGCTTCACCGCCCCTGCAGCACCTTGATCGCGTTGGACATGTCGCCATGCGACAATGCAGCCAGGTAATCCGAGTAGTTGATCCTGCCGTTCGCGAAGCCGTTCATCAATCGCGTGCAGAACGTGTGTTCCAATCCGGCATCCGGGACGTTCATGAGCGCGGCGAGGTTTGCCCTTTCAACCTTGCCGAACCGCATCTTGAATTTGGTCATGCACCGCTGGATCGCCTGCCGTTTCAGCGCCGGGCTGCCGCTCAACGCGACTTGTCCATTCTGGAAATCGGTCTTCGACGTCGTGCATCCGGAAATCAAAGTGGCCGACATCAAAGCTGTTGCTAATACTAACGTCTTCATTGCTTCCCCCAAACCAACCCGTTTGAGACCTGTTAAAGCAACAAAGAATGCCGGGCAACTTCATTGGATTGAAAATTGAAAATATGGTTTCTTGCGCAGGTCTGAGGTTCGTTGCTTCTGCCTGTCAAACCTATCGTTTCAGCAGGAATACCGCTTGCTGGCCGAAAAAGTTCCAGAACCACCAAGGCATGGAGAAGCCGATCCGCTGGCCGTTGGCGTCGAGCGCGGTTGCCTTTTCCACCGTCGCGCCAAGCTCGTCGCACAGATTGACGAAGTCGCGAATGGTGCAGAAATGGATGTTGGGCGTGTCGTACCAGGAATAGGGCAGGTCCTTGGTCACCGGCATGCGGCCGTTGAAGAGCAGCGAAAGGCGCACCCGCCAGTGGCCGAAATTCGGGAATGAGACGATGGCGCGGTTGCCGATCCGGAGCAGTTCGTCGAGCACCAGCTTCGGATTGCGGGTCGCCTGCAAGGTCTGCGACAGAACGACGAAGTCGAAACCCTTGTCGGGATAGAATTGGAGATCCTTGTCGGCATCGCCTTGAATAACCGACAGGCCGCGCGCCACGCATTCGTTGACGCCGCGCTGCGACAGTTCCAGCCCGCGGCCATCGACCTTCTTGGTCTCCTGCAGCAATTCGAGCAGCAGGCCGTCGCCGGAACCGACGTCCAGCACCCGCGACTGCGGCGGGATGAGATCGGCGACGACTTCGAGGTCGACGCGCTGGGCGCGGTTGACGCTCATGCCTTCGGCTCCTGCCTGGCGCATGATCCTGATCCGAACGGTCCGCAACTTTTCGGGGTCATGCGCCGAGCCCTCTCGCCCGCGCGGCCGAGGCGATGAAGCCCTTGATGGCGGCGAACAGTTCCGGTTCGTCGAGCAGGAAGGCGTCGTGGCCGCGGTCGGTCTCGATCTCGACGAACGATACCGAGGCGCCGGCTGCGTTCAGCGCGTGCACGACCGAGCGGCTCTCCTCGGTCGGGAACAGCCAATCGCTGGTGAACGAAACCAGGCAGAAGCGCGTCTTGGTGCCGGCGAAGGCATCGGCCAGCCGGCCGCCATGGTCGGCGGCGAGATCGAAATAATCCATCGCCCGCGTCATGTAGAGATAGGAGTTGGCATCGAAGCGATCGACGAAGGTCATGCCCTGATGGCGCAGATAGCTCTCGATCTGGAAGTCGGCATCGAAGCCGAAGGTAAGCGCTTCGCGGTCCTGCAGGTTGCGGCCGAACTTGCGGTGCAGCGCTGCTTCCGACAGATAGGTGATGTGGGCGGCCATGCGCGCCACCGCCAGCCCCTTTTCCGGCCGCTTGCCATGCTCGAAATATTTGCCGCCATGCCAGTCCGGGTCGGCCATCACTGCCTGCCTGCCGACCTCGTGGAAAGCGATGTTCTGCGAGGAATGGCGGGCACCGGTGGCGATCGGCAGCGCCGAGAAGACGCGCTCCGGATAGCTGGAGGCCCATTGCAGCACCTGCATGCCGCCCATCGAGCCGCCAAGCACGCTGAACAGCTGTTCGATGCCGAAATGCTCGACCAGCATCAGCTGCGCCCGCACCATGTCGCGGATGGTGATGATCGGCAGGTCGAGCCCGTAGGGCTTGGCGGTGGCGGGATTGGTCGAGGCGGGGCCGGTGGAGCCGAGACAGCCGCCGATGACGTTTGACGAGATGACGAAGAAACGGTCGGTATCGATGATCTTGCCGGGACCGATCAGCACTTCCCACCAGCCCGGCTTGCCGGTCACCGGATTGGTGTTGGCGACATGCTGGTCGCCGGTCAGCGCATGGCAGACGAGGATGGCGTTGGAGCGCGCGTCGTTGAGCGTGCCATAGGTCTGGTAGGCAATCTGGAACGGCGACAGCAGCGTGCCGGCGTCGAGCTTGAGCGGCTTGTCGGCGCCGAAACGCAACACCGGGCTCGACGGCTGGTCGGCCTCGTTGTTGGTTTTTCGCGCGCGCAAAGCGACCATCACATCTCCTTGCCCGGCCTTCAGTTGTCCACCGGTCTGGGCAACAAAAAACCGGCCATGCCTTCGCAAAGCCGGTTACAAGATGCAAACGGCCCTTTAGCAAGTTGTTTAACGTGGCTGCAAGCCGACCGGCCAAATCACCACGGAACTGTAGCCGTTCTTCTATGACTCGCGCATGGCTTCGTCAACGGCAAGTTCTTGATCCCGAATTGCCGGCCCTCGACATTCCGGGCCACGGCTTGTATTTCCGCTGCGGCTTCCGGATGGAGGCACTCTCGACGGATTTCATGAAATGAGTCAGACACCGGATCAGACACGTCCAAAGCCCCGCGCCGGCATCATGGACATCGAAGCCTATGTGCCCGGCAAGAGCGCGGCGCCTGAAGGTGTCGCCAAGGTCCATAAATTGTCGGCGAACGAGAACCCGCTCGGCCCTTCGCCAAAGGCGATAGAGGCCGCGCGCGCGGTCGCCGACAAGCTCGCGGTCTATCCCGACGGCAGCGCCATGCGCCTGAGGGAAGCGATCGCCGAGGTGCACGGGCTCAACCCGGCGAACATCGTCTGCTCCAACGGCTCCGACGAGATTCTGGGCCTGCTGGCGCAGACCTACCTCGCGCCCGGCGACGAAGCCATCATCACCGAACACGGCTTCATGGTCTACAAGATCTACATACAGTCGGCCGGTGCCGTCCCGGTGACGGTCAAGGAGACCGATGAACGCGCCGATATCGATGCGATCCTCGCCGCGGTGACGCCGGCTACCCGGATCATCTTCCTTGCCAATCCAAACAATCCAACCGGCACCTACTTGCCGTTCCAGGAGGTGCGCCGCCTGCATGCCGGCCTGCCGCGAAACGTGCTTCTGGTGCTGGATGCAGCTTACGCCGAATATGTCCGGCGCAACGATTATGAAGCCGGCGTCGAGTTGGTGGGCAGCGCGGAAAACGTGGTCATGACCCGCACTTTCTCCAAATTGGGCCTGGGCGGGGCGCGGATCGGCTGGATGTATGCGCCAATGCACGTCATCGACGCGATCAACCGCGTGCGGGGACCCTTCAACGTCAATGCGACGGCAATCGAGGCCGGCATCGCGGCGATCCGCGACCGTGCCCACATCGAACGCAGCGTCGCGCACAACGAGACCTGGCTGGCCTGGCTGAGCGAGCAATTAAGCGGGCTCGGGCTGCGGGTGACACCGAGCGTCGGCAATTTCATCCTCATCCACTTTCCCGAGGACAAAAAGCATTCGGCGGCGGCCGCCGACGACTACCTCAGTGCGCGCGGCTACATATTGCGGCGCGTTTCCGGGTACGGTTTTCCCAACGCGCTGCGCATGAGCATCGGCACCGAAGAGGCCAATCGCGGCGTTGTCGCAGCACTCGCGACATTCCTGAAAAGCTAGAACACCATGACATCACCGATGTTCGAAAAAATCGCGCTGGTCGGCATCGGCCTGATCGGCTCGTCGCTGGCCCGCGTCATCCGCCGCGAGGGGCTCGCCGGCCAAATCGCGATTTCGACGCGCAGCGAAGCGACGCTGGCACGGGCGAGCCAACTCGGCCTTGGCGACACCTATACGACGGATGCGAAAGAGGCGGTTCGCGATGCTGATCTGGTTATCGTTTCGGTGCCGGTCGGTTCTTCCGGTACGGTCGCCGCGGAGATCGCGCCGGCGCTGAAGAAGGGCGCCATCCTCACCGATGTCGGCTCGACCAAGGCGTCGGTGATCGCGCAGATGCAGCCGCACGTGCCTGATGGCGTGCACTTCATCCCCGGCCATCCTTTGGCCGGCACCGAAAAATCGGGACCGGACGCCGGTTTTGCCGAACTGTTCGAGAACCGCTGGTGCATTTTCACGCCGCTGCCCGGCACCGATCCCGCAGCACTGGAAAAGCTCTCGGAATTCTGGCGCCGCTGCGGCTCCAACATCGACACGATGGACCCGCAGCATCACGACATGACGCTGGCCATCGTTTCGCACCTGCCGCATATTATCGCTTACAACATCGTCGGTACCGCCGACGATCTGGAGTCGGTGACCAAGTCCGAGGTCATCAAATACTCGGCTTCCGGCTTTCGCGACTTCACCCGTCTCGCGGCGTCCGACCCGACCATGTGGCGCGACGTCTGCCTGCACAACAAGGACGCCATTCTCGAAATGCTGGCGCGGTTTTCCGAGGATCTGTCCTCGCTGCAGCGGGCGATCCGCTGGGGCGACGGCGAAAAACTGTTCGACCTGTTCACCCGCACCCGCGCCGTCCGCCGCTCGATCATCGAGGCCGGCCAGGATATCGACGTACCGGATTTCGGCCGCCAGGCAGTCGAACACCCGCCGAAGGGATAAGCCGCGGCAGGCCGATCGCAGGCCAGCCTGGCTTAGAGCGGTTCATCGTTTCACAGAAACGCCGAACGGCTCTATCTCTTTGTTTTGCGCAATTCCGGACGGAAAACCGTTTCACACTTTTCCTGGAATTGCTCTAGTCGAGCGGCTTGATCTTGCCGAGCGGGATGAAGCCGAGCGAGGCCTTGCCCCTGACGATCTTGAGCGGCATCGACGGCTGGTTGCCGAGGAGCGCCAGTCCGGCAAAGCCGGTCTGGATCTCTTTCTTCTGCTCGGGGATGGCGGTGGCGAGGATTGCCGCCACGGCCTTTGGATCATTGAGCCTGATCGTCAGGTCGGCATTTATGAGACCGTCGTCATCGACCGACAGCGGTCCGGAAACGGTGATGCGCGCAGTTCCGGACGACAGATCGAGCTCGTGGATTTCGGCCGCCTGGCCGCGCAGGCTCTTCGGATTTGCCTTGATCAGTGTCACGCCGTTTTTCAGCGTGACGTCGCCGCTGCCGTCGAGCGGCGGCAAGACGCGCCCGCCGATGGCCGCTGCGTCGATTTCAAGATCGGTGAAATTGCCGGCAGAGTCGATGTCCGGGCCGTTTGGGCGCAATTGTCCGGTGGCGGTTCCGGCGCTGAACAGCGAGACGGGATCGGTGTCGTCTGCCGGATCGGTCTGGCCGGACAGGCCTTCTGCCTGCAGCGAGAGGCGTCTCGGCAGCGGCCAGGACAGCTTCATGTCGGCCCGCAGATCATCCCAGTCGATCCAGAGCGGGGTCATGCCGGGAACAGAGGTCCTGAGCGGCCCCCTGAGCTCGGCGGCAGGCGACAGAAGGCGGGTGATCTGCGTGGCGGCGTTGATCTTGCCTGTCGATGCCGCGACGTTGCGGCTGTCGTCCTCGTAAGCCAGGCTGTCGCAGGAAACGGTGAAGCTGAAGGGATAGCCGCTGACCGCGAGATTGGCGCAGTCGGCCTTGATGCCTTTGTCGTCGAGATCGGCGACCGCCTTTTTGGTGGCGCTCTCGACCAGGTCCGCCAGGTAGAACCAGCCCGCGCTGTAGATGCCGAACAGCACGAGGATGAAAGCGGCAAGCCACAACAGGCGGCGACGTTGGCTGGGCGGCGGGCGCTCGTCACTTGACGTCATGCTGCGGCTTTCGTTAACGCGGGGTGGCACGGGCGGGCTGTCGCTTGCGGCACCAACAGGTAGACGGACTGAAACACCACCGGTGAGGTGGTCGTCACAATCAGGCTTGGCGATATGGGCGATTTTTGGGTTTTTGGCTACGGCTCACTGATCTGGCGACCGGGATTCGCACATGTCGAGACGCGGCGCGCCCGCCTGCATGGCTACCGCCGTTCGCTCTGCGTCTATTCTTTCGTGCATCGCGGCACGCGCGAACGGCCGGGCCTGGTGCTCGGCCTCGACCGCGGCGGCTCCTGCATCGGGCTGGCGTTCCGGGTTCCAGGCGAGCTGCGCAACGAGGTCATTACCTATCTGCGCGAACGCGAGCTGGTCACCAACGTCTATCTCGAACGTGTGCTCAGCGTTCGCCTCGACAAGGGTGAAACGGATGGGGGCAAGACGGTCGACGCCGTCGCCTATGTCGTGGACCGCAGCCATGAGCAATATGCCGGTGCGCTCGACCCGGCCGAGGCGGCGGCCGTCGTTCGCGGCGCCGTCGGCCAATCGGGGAGGAATGAGGATTACGTGCTCAGCACGCTGGAGCACCTCGAAGCACTGGGTATAAGCGACCACTGGCTGGAAGACGTGACGAGACGGATCGCGACGTAGCGCCTTTTGTCGTTACCATGATGTTTTCGGTGTCGTGACGCGGGCTACATCCTGAAAATCTGTTTTCCAAGATCGGCGCGATCCAGACTGTTTGCCACGGCAAGCTTGAACTCGGTCAGCGGGTGGAGACCGCCGACAGGAACGTGGAAGCCGGGCTGGCCGAAGGTGTCGATAATCTCGCATAGGACAGGCCGGTCGGCTTCGGCAGGCGGCGAAAAGAAGTAGCGATAGATATTCGCCCTGATTTCGACGCCGCTCAGCAACACGTCGAAATTGTGCAGTTCGAAGCGCTCGGCACTCATTCCGCCATTGATCACCATCTGCCCGCCGAGCGCCAGGGTGCGGATCAATTCGCCGCTGACAGGTCCGCCGACATTGTCGATAATCCCATTCAATCCGGCGCCGCCGGTGATATCCATCACCGCTTCCCGGATACTTGCCTTCAAGTCCGAAAGGTCAAGAATGGCGGCGGCGCCAAGCGTCTTCAGATCGAAGCTTTGGTGCGAGCGCCGCACAAGCGCGATGACGTTGATGCCGCGTCGTTGGGCGAACTGCATCACCATTGTCGAAATCGACGAATAGCCGGCCGTGACAGCCAGCCACTGGCCAGGCCGCACACGGGAATCCACCAGCAGATCCCACGCGGTAATGGGGTTCACCATCTGCCCGGCGCGTTCGACAGGATAGCCGGCAGGCAACGGGATCAGCCATTCGGCGGGAATGGCGGCGTACTCGGCCCAGCTGCCATAATAGCTGAACGCGACAAGCATCCCCGGTTCCAACCCGACGTTCGCGCCAACGGCTTCGACGATGCCGGCGCCATGGTTTCCGGCGATCTGCCGGGGAAAATGCGGCTTCTTCGGTTCGGGATAGAGGTTCTGGATAAACAGGAAGTCGCCCGGATTGATCGAGGCCGAGACCATCCTGACCAGCACCTCGCCGTCGCTGATCCGTGGCATCGGCAGGTCATCCATGTAGAGCACGTCGCGCGGCGAACCGATGGCGTCAAATACAATTGCTTTCATGCCGGTCTCCATAACAAACGATCCGAGGCCAACAGTCTGAGCCCCGGCCAGACCGTGCCGAGACTTGCGTCGGCGCGGCGGAACCTATGGCCGGCCGGCAAAGGTCTGAATTGGCAGATTTGACAATCTATGTGCCAAACTTGCCAGATCGTTTCTTCAGAGGCTGCTGGTTTGGATGCCCGGGACCAGCGCCTTGGGGCCGGACACGGCGCGGCGGGTCGCGGCTTTGTGAAGCGCCGGCGGGCTGGAAAAGAGGCTATGCGTTTGACGTCGCCACGGCGCGACATAGGTTAGCCCGATCGGCGGCTCCCATCCGCCCCAGCATGAATCACCATGGAGATCAGCCTTGCAGAAACGTCGTCTCGGTCGCACCGACCTATCCATCGCGCCATTGGTTCTGGGCGGCAATGTGTTCGGCTGGACCGCCGATGAGAAAACCTCGTTCGACTTGCTCGACCGCTTTGTCGACGCCGGTTTCAACGCCATCGACACGGCCGATTCCTATTCGCGCTGGATTGCCGGCCACCAAGGCGGCGAATCCGAAACCATCATCGGCCGATGGATGAAGAGCCGTGGTAACCGCGACAAGGTTGTCGTCATCACCAAGGTCGGTTCGGATATGGGACAGGGCAAGAGGGACCTGTCCGCCGCCTATATCGAAAAGGCCATCGATGCTTCGCTGAAGAGGCTGCAGGTCGATAGCGTCGATCTCTATCTGTCGCACTGGCCCGACCCGGCGACCCCTTATGAGGAAACGCTCGGCGCTTACCAGAAACTGCTCGACAAGGGCAAAATCCGTTATGCCGGCGCTTCCAACCTCGACGCCGCCCAGTTGCGGGCCGCACTTGACGTAGCAAGCCTGCGCGGCCTGCCGCGCTACGAGGTGCTGCAGCCGGAATACAACCTTTACGACCGCTCGTCCTTCGATGGTCCGCTGCGCGATCTGTGCGCGGCCGAGGACATCGGCGTCATCACCTATTTCAGCCTCGCGAAGGGGTTTCTGAGCGGCAAGTACCGGAGCGAGGCCGACCTCGGCAAAAGCCCGCGCGGTGGCGGTGTGAAAGGCTATCTCAACACCCGCGGCATGCGCATTCTCTCAGCGCTCGACGCGGTGTCGGCCAGACATTCGGCCAAGCCGGCGGAAGTGGCGCTTGCCTGGGTCATGGCGCGGCCCGGCGTCACCGCCCCGATCGCCAGCGCGACGACGCTCGACCAGCTCGACAGCCTGATGCGTGCCGCGTCGTTGCAGCTCAGCCCGGACGATATCGCCGAGCTCGACAAGGCCAGCGCGTAGCCGCGCACGATCATTCAAGACCGGCGCCGCTGCCTTGCCCTACCGTCCCTGCCTCGTCACAGGATGCAGGGACGCCGCATGGCCGGACAGGGTCTTCTCGATCAGCAGCTATGGCAGCGATTGCTGGCGCTTGTGTTGGCGTCGGCCATCGTCATGGGCAGCCCGGGGCCGGCGACGATAAGCGTCACCGCGATCGGCGCCGCGTTCGGCCTGCGCGGTTCGCTGCGCTATGCCTCGGGAATCGTTGTCGGGACGGTTCTCATGCTTTTGGTGGTGGCGACGGGCATCATGGCCGTTCTCACCGCGCTGCCGAAGCTCGCAGTGCTGTTGGCGGTCGCGTCAGCAGCCTACATCCTCTATCTGGCGTTCAAGATAGCGACGGCGCCGCCGCTGGCGGCACGCATTGGTGGGGCGGCACCTCCCACTTTCCTGGGCGGGTTCCTTCTGGCCGTTGCCAATCCGAAAGCCTATGTGGCGATTGCCGCCGTGTTCGCCGGCGCGTCTCCTGGCGCCGGCGGTCTTGCTATTTCAGCCAAGCTGGCGGTCCTCGCCTTGATGATTGCTGCCATTCATCTCTTGTGGCTTCTCGCCGGCGCGGCTTTTGCACATTTGCTGCGCAAACCGCTGGCGTCGCGGATCATCAATCTGGTGTTTGCCGTGACGCTGGTTGCAACAGCCGCCCTGGCTGCCTTGCCGTGAGCCTTTCCGGCATGCGCGGCAGGTGTCTCAGCCTTTCAATTCAGGTTTCGCATCGAGCTCACCAAGCCGTTTCATTGCCGTCGGCGGCATCGGCGGCGGGTTCGGCGTCTGTGCCGCCTCGACGAGAAGCTGGTCGCAGGCGGCTTCCGTCTCGCCGATCAGCCGTTGCATGAATTCGTCCTTGCCGAGGCCGGGCGGGATCGGTGGCAGGAAGCGCGCCTTGATCGTGCCGGGATAGCGCAGGAATTTGCGGCGCGGCCAATAGAGACCGGCAACGTGGGCGACCGGCACCACCGGAATGCCAAGCTGGGCATAAAGTTCGACGATGCCGTATTTGTAGACCGGTTCGTCGCCCGGCGCCCGGCGGGTGCCCTCGGGGTAGATGATCAGCTGGCGCGGATTGCGCGCCAATTCCTGTTTGGTCGCGGCGATCACCGTCTTCAATGCCTTCGAGCGGCTGCCGCGGTCGACCGGAATCATCCGCATCTTCAAAATGTACCAGCCGAAGAACGGGATCCAGGTCAGCTCCCGTTTCAATATGTAAACGGGATCGTCGAGATAAGGCAGGAAAGCGATCGTGTCCCAGAAGGACTGGTGCTTCGGCGCCAGGATAAAGGAGCCGCCAGGCAGGTTTTCCCGGCCGGTGATCTCACTTCTGGTGCCGGCGATCTTGTCGTAGAGCCACATGCTGGTGCGCGACCAGAATTTCGGCACGAACCAGGCGCGATGGCGTGGCGACAGGAAATAATACGGGGTCCAGAGGATCATCTGGACGATCAAATTGAGGTAGAAGGCGAGATTGAACGCCAGCGAGCGGAAATACAGCATACAGCAAGTGCCCGGTGAGGAGGTGTGCGTTGGTTACACCAAGCGCCCGCAAAAAGGAAACGCTGCGAGGCGGGCGATCGGCCCGGCCTTGCGAGGGCCGTCTTCGTCACGTTTCCCACGCGGCCTGCAGCAGGCGCTGTCTCAGGCGCGGGGCGGCGAAGTCGAGGAATGCGCGCAGCTTCACCGGCAGTAGCCCCTGGCCGGCATGGACGAGGCTCACCGGCCATGGGTCTGGCTCAAACTCTTGCAGCACCGGGCGCAGCGTACCCGACCGGACTGCGGCGGCGATCTGATAGGAAAGCAGCCTCGTCACGCCGACGCCGGCAATCGCCGCATCGATTGCCGCCTCAGCGGTGTTGACCCGCAGCCGGGAGCGGATCGGCACGCTGAATTCGGTCTTGCCGGTGGCGAAGCTCCAGGCTGCGGCGGTGAGCCCTTCGAAGGTGATGGCACTGTGTGCTGCAAGCTCCTGCGGCGTTTTCGGTGTGCCGTGCTCGGCGAGATAGGCCGGGCTCGCGCAAACGACGCGGCGGATTGAACCCAGGCGGGTGGCGATCAGGTTCGAATCGGCAAGCTCGCCGATGCGGATGGCGAGGTCGATGTGCTCTTCGACCAACTGGGTTATCCGGTCGGCGAGTGTCAGCCGCACACCTACCTCAGGATAGACGGAGAGGAAGCCGGTGACGACCGGCAGCACATGCAGGCGGCCGAAGACGATCGGCGCAGTGACGATCAGTTCGCCGGTCGGGGCGCTGTATTCGCCGGCGGCTATTCGCTCGGCCTCGCCGACCTCATCGAGAATGCGACGACAGGCGGCGAGATAGGCGTGGCCTGCATCGGTCAGCGACAGCTGCCGCGCCGAGCGGTTCAACAGCCGTGTCTTCAGGTGCTTTTCCAGGTCCGAAACCTTGCGGCTGACCGTCGTCAGCGGAATGCCGAAGCGGCGCCCGGCAGCCGAGAGGCTGCCTGTCTCCGCCGCGGCAACGAAAAGCGACATGGACTGGAGGCGATCCATAGCTCTCCCGAAAATTTGCCCTTCCGGAAAACGGAAGGATGGATTGCAGATATGGCATCTGCATCTCGAAGATGGAAGGACGTATTTTCCTGACTAGCAATGCAGCGCAGCTCGGCGCTTGAGGAGGCTTCCATGAACGCTCACACCAGCGATGTTGCTTTCACCCCGACGGTGAAGGCGATTCAGGCGCGCAAGGGCTCGCGCCAGGCCTATGCCCGTGTCGAGGAGCGTGGCGGCTGGCAGGCGGCAATTACGCCCGATCTCGCCGCCTTCATCGAGGCGCAGACCAGCGTCTTTCTGTCGACCGCCAATGCGGACGGGCAGCCTTACATCCAGCATCGCGGCGGGCCTGCCGGTTTCCTCACGGTGCTCGACGAACGGACGATCGGCTTTGCCGATTTTTCCGGCAACAGGCAGTTCATCACCCAGGGCAACCTCAGCGACAACCCACAGGCTTTCCTATTCCTGATCGATTATGCGCACCGGCAGCGCATCAAGATCTGGGGCAAAGCGCAAGTCGTCGAGGGCGATGCCGAGCTGACGGCAAAGCTGATGCCGCAAGACTATAAGGCGCGACCCGAGCAGGTCATCCTGTTTACGGTTTCGGCTTGGGATTCAAATTGCTCGCAGCACATCCCGCAGCGTTTCGAAGCGGCCGACGTGGCGGCGGCGCTGGGCGAACGCGACAAGCGCATCGAACGGCTCGAACAGGAGATCGCACGCTTGCGATCGGATGCAGCAGCCAGGGAATAAGAGCCAGGGAATAAAAGTGCCGGTGCCGTTCAGCTTCCGCCTGCGGCGTCGGCCAGCGCGACGCTCTCGGTTTGCTTCACCGGCATGATGCCGCGCGCCAGCGCCAGCAGGTATTTGTTGTATTCGGTGAACAGCACGCGCAGCGCTTCCGGCTTGGTCAGCCAGCCGCCATTCTCAAGGTTGGTGTTGACCACCGGATAGGGCTCGAGCCTTGCGCCGTGCAGCAGCCGGCCCATTTCCAGCAGGCTGCGCGGCATATGATAATTATTGGTGACGAGAATGACGGTGCCGTAGGCATGGTCCTCGACCCATTTGGCACTTTCCTCGGCATTGCCGATCGTGTCGAGCGCGGCGCGGTCGATGTCGACGCAGCAGGAAAACAGCCTCTTGTCGCCGCCGGTCGCGGCCTGAAGCTGGCGGCGGCTGGCGGAGGGATGGACGCCGCTGATCAGCAGCCGTTCGCCCTTGCCTAAGGCAAGCAGGCCCATCGCAGCGTCGAGGCGCGATTGGCCGCCGGTCAGCACGATGATAGCGTCGGCCCTTGCCGGATTGACGGGCGTAGTCAGGCGGCTGACGGTGTTGGCGAACCAGCCGAAGCCGGCGACAAACAGCGCCATAAAGGCGAGCAGAAGGAGAGCCGAGATGCGCAAGGAGCGGCCTGCCAGCAGCCGCCCCTGTTTGGCAAACTGATCCGGCTTGGCAAATTCATCGGGCTCGGCGAATACAGGCGGGCGCGCAACCAGCACTGGCATGCATCCAGCGGTATCGGTCGAGTCCCGAACGTCCATCATGAAATGGTTAATCCCGAAATACGGCCTTTGGTAGGAAAAAAATGCAATTTTCGTGACGATGCGTTTTCATCCGTGATCGATCTTTCCTTTAGCCGGCGTCCGGCTGGCGAATGTCGATGTCGCTGAGATAGGTAACCACGGTGACATGGGAGGTTGCCGCCGTCAGCGCGCCGATCACCAGCACCATGACAGCGACCCCGAGATAACCCGCCGAGCCGATGGCGAAATTGCCGAACAGGGCGGTCGCCTGGTCGGCCTGCGGCGTTGCCATGTTGTGTGACGACCACCAGGAGAAGACGATGAAGACCAGGATCGCCGCGGCGCCGCCTGCCGCGGCGCCCTTCATGCCGGTGACCAGAAAATGCCGGCGGAATTCGCGCGCGATGAAGCGCGCCTCGGCGCCGACGAAATGCAGCACCTCGATGATGTGGCCATTGCCGGCCATGGCGCCGCGCGTCGCGAATACAACGGTCAGCACCGTCGCCGACAGCATCAGCGCCAACACTGCGATACCGATCGTTACCGTGGTGCGGGCCATGGCAACTAGCCGGTCGACCCAGGTGCGATGATCGTCGAGCGAGGCACTCGGCAGCTTCGGCGTGATTGCCGCGCGCAGTGCGGCGAAATCGGGCGGACTATTCTCGTCGATGGTGATGATGATCAAGCGCGGCACCGGCAGCTCATCGATGTTCAGGCCCGAGCCTAGCCAAGGCTCGAGCAGTCGGGCCGTTGCTTCGCGATCGATGATCCTGGCGCTTTTCACGCCAGGGAATTCGCCGGCGATCTGCGAGGCCAGCGCAAGTGCGGCCTCCATGTCGAGGCCGTCGACCGGCTTGATCTGGATGGTCGCTTCGCGCGAGATCTGGTTCTCCCAGACGGAGGCGGTGTCACGCACCAGCGTGACTGCGCCAAACGTCAGACAGGACAGAAACGTCATGATGGCAATGACCAGCACCAGCGCCCGGCCGGCGATGTTCTGCGCCGGCACGATCGGCGCCATTTTGCGCTGGACGCGGGGCTTTGCCGCCGCGGAGTCCTGACCCTCGAAATGTTCGACGGAGAGCTCAGTCATAGATGTCCAGCCTTCCGCCGGCCAGGATCATTCGCCGTGCGTCCACCTGTTCCATCAGGCCGAGGTCGTGTGTGGCGATCACCACGGCGGTGCCCAGCCGGTTGAGCTCGATGAACAACCGCAGCAAGCGTCGCGCCAGCGGCGGGTCGACATTGCCGGTCGGCTCGTCGGCGAGCAGGATCTCGGGCTGCTCGATCAACGCCCGGGCAATGGCGGCGCGCTGCTTCTCGCCGCCAGACAGCACCGGTGGCAGCACATGCATGCGCTCGCCGAGGCCGACCCATTTCAGCAGCTCGGTGACGTCAGTGCGATAGGTCGCCTCCTCGCGGCCGCGCACGCGCAGCGGCAATGCCACGTTCTCGTAGGTGGTCATATGGTCGAGCAGGCGAAAATCCTGGAACACCACGCCGATGCGACGTCTCAGATGCGGCAATTCGGTGCGCGAGATGCGCGAGCGGTCCTTGCCGAAAATGGTGATCAGGCCGCGCGTCGGCTTCAGCGACATGAACAAAAGCCGCAGCAACGTCGTCTTGCCGGCGCCTGAAGGTCCGCTCAGGAACTGAAAGGAGCGCTCCGGAATGTGCAAGGAGATGTCGCGGAGAATCTCCGGACCCATGCCATAGCGGAGGCCGACATTTTCGAAGCGGATCACTTTCGGCGACCTGAAATTCTCGGCGGCAAGATGCCAGCCCTTTCTGTGGAAAGACCATCGGCCGGCATGGTTAACCGACGGTTAATTTGGGGGCTTTTCGAGCGAGTCACAGGGGTTCCGGTGGGGAAGCGTTAACCATTTCCGTTTACCCGAAAGAAACGAACAGCGAACAGGTGCGGTAGTGTTGGGCCATGATGGCTGAGGATCGAACCGCGCGCCCGGTTTCCGGCGAAATCATGACCGATCCGGCCGCCGAGCCGGAACGCATCATGCGCGACGTGACCGCCGAGGTCATCGATGCCGACTATGAGGTGCTGCCCCGCCATTTTGCACGTCAAGACTTTGCGCCGCCGCCTGCGCGCATGATTTCCATGCCTTCGATCGAAGGCATGGACATGTTGCGCAAGCCCGAAACCGCCGTCGAACGGCCGTTGTGGGTGCATGGTGGGCCGATCTTCTGGATTGTCGGCGTCGGTGCCGTCTTTGCCGCCTTCTGGATTTCGGGCGGCCATGCGCTGGTTCGTTAGAACGGCGCCAGAAAATCAACAGGTCACCAGATAAACGATTCGCGACGCGCTGGGACATCCGACCGTTCGCGGGCGCCCTGCGAAAGATTTGGCCTTGCCAGACGGCACGACATGCCTAGAAACGGGTTGAAGACCGTTTCGGTCGGCTTCGCCTACAAAGGCGATCATTTCTGGAAGGGCAGCCAATGCCAGTTGTGCGCGGCAAGGACATCGAAGTCCTGTTTTCGGCGTCCGCCATCGCGCGGCGGAACCTGGAACTTGCCAAGGAGATCGCCGGGCACGACTACCACGACCTTCTGGTAATCTCGGTGCTGAAGGGATCGTTCATCTTCGCCGCCGATCTTATCCGTGCCATGCACGATGTCGGCCTGTCGCCGGAGGTCGAGTTCATCTTCATCTCCAGCTATGGCGCCGGCACGACCAGCGGTGAGGTGAGGGTGCTGCGCGACATCGACAACGAGGTCGCCGGCCGCGATGTGCTTTTGATCGACGACATTCTGGAATCCGGCAAGACGCTGAGTTTCACCCGCGACCTCATGCTGTCGCGCGGCGCGAGGAGCTGTGCCATCGCCGTGCTGCTCGACAAGCGCATGCGCCGCCAGACCACGCTCAACGCCGACTATGTCGGCTTCGACTGCCCCGATTATTTCGTCGTCGGTTATGGCATGGACGTCGCCCACGCGTTTCGCGAATTGCCCTTCGTCGGCATCGTCAAGGGCGACGCTTGAAGTCTTTTGATAATTCTACTCCGGCGGCCACCTGCCGGTGCTCTCGGACTCGAACGTCCGCTCCGCTCCGGTTCTCGAAAACCACGCCATCTGACTCGGCGGAGCGAATTCTGAAAAGGCCTCATCGACCTTCAGCGCCTTCAGGAAACATCAACTTTTCCCCGCCAAATATCTTGCCCATGGCAAAGCTCCTGATCGTCGAGGACGATGAATCCGTCCGCACTCTCGCCGCTCGTGCGCTCGAACGTGCCGGGCATAATGTCACTGTCGCCGCCGACGGCGCACATGGCCTTTCTCTGATCCGGGCGGCGCAAGGGAGCTATGACCTTGTGCTGTCCGACATCCGCATGCCGGAGATGGACGGCATCGAGATGGCCAAGGCGGCAGCAGCGCTGTTCCCGGCGATGAAGATCATGCTGATGACGGGCTATGCCGACCAGCGCGAGCGCGCCGAGGAATTGGACGGCATTATTCTCGACGTCGTGCAAAAGCCGTTCACGCTGGCTGAAATCCGCGCCCGCGTCGAACAGGCGCTCGCCTGCTTCGCCTAAGCCCAAGGCCGACCGCCTTCAGGCGGGGTCGCAGGTCGCCGCAATGGCTGGCGCGCCGCTCAGGCGCCGGCTGGCATTGAGCGCAAACAGGCCGGCGCCGATGATGAGGGCTGCGCCTGCCGCCGTCGCTGGTCGCGGCACTTCGGCAAAGAACAGAAAACCCCATAGCGGCGACCAGATGATACCGGTGTATTCGAAGGTGGCGACGCTGTTGGCGGGCGCCAGCCGGTAGGCCTGCGACAACAGGATCATGCCGGCCGAGGCAACGAAGCCGCATGCCCCCATCTTGAGGAGATCCGGCGTCGCCGGCCAGACCCATGGCCGGACGAGGAATTCGAGACTCGGATGCACGGCGTGGTCAATGCCTGCCAGCCAAAACAATGCCGCCACCAAGGCGGCGCCGACCAGATAGGCGCCGTTCTGATAGAACGCCATGACAGTCGAGGATTCGGTGTCGCCGATCTTGCGTGCCATCAGCTGCGAGAAACCGTAGAGCAGAGCCGAACCTAGCGACAGCAGCGCTGCCCAGTCGAACAAGCCGGCGCCCGGGCGCACCATCACCAGCACGCCGAGCATGCCGACCAGGACGGTGGCGAGCGCCTGCCAGGACACGCGTTCGCCGAGATAGGGGCCGGCCAGCGCCATGATGAACAGCGGCGCCATGAAATAGAGCGCCACCGCGTCAGCCAGCGGCAGGGCGGCGATTGCCAGATAGTAGGCCGTGTAGGAGGTGAACTGGATGAAGGCGCGCATCGTCAGCATGCCGAACCGCTTCGACAGGATCGCCTGCAATCCGACATCGGCGTGGACGAGCAAAACCAGGATCGGCAGGGCGACGATCGAGCGGATCGCCATCACCTCGGTGACCGGATAGTGGCTCGACACCGCCTTGACCAGCGGGTCCTGCAGCGAAAAGACCAGCACGCCGAGACAGAGGCTGAAGATGCCGAGCACAAGCCGATTCTGCATAGGCGCTCCTGTCTCCCGCGTGCGTGGCCGAAGGCAGGCCTGCATCCGGGTAAAAAGAACCCGCCACCGTTTCGGGCAGCGGGTACGAGTGAGGACTTTTGATTGGTCCGCAGCCGATTTCGCGGCCGCATATCCAATGGGTAAGGCGACTATCGTCCGCCGTTTGACATGTTGCAAACGAATTGGAATGATGCCAGAAATCAGATTTTCTTATGGCGGGCACATGCGACCCAATCTCGACAGCGACCTGTTGCGCACCTTCGTGGCGGTCGCCGACACCGGCAATTTCACCAAAGCGGCGGAGCGGGCCGGCCGCACCCAGTCGGCAGTCTCGATGCAGATGAAGAGGCTCGAAGGCATGATCGGCGACAGCCTGTTCGAGCGCGGGTCGCGCGGTGTAGCGTTGACGCAGCGCGGCGGCGAACTCATCGCCAACGCCAGGCGTATCGTTTCACTGCTCGACGAGACGGCGGCATCGATGGTCGCGGCGCCGCTTGGCGGGCCGGTGCGCATCGGTATCCCGGAGGAATATGGCCACGCGATCCTGTCGCGGGCACTCGGCGTCTTTGCCAAGCGCCATCCTCAGGTCGACATCACCGTCCGCTACGCGCATTCCGGTGCGCAGATCGCGGCGCTCGCCGCCGGCGAGCTCGATCTGGCGGTGGTGTTCGAATGGCAGGATCTGTCAGGCGGTGAGGTGCTGATGCATGACCCAACCGTATGGGTGACGTCGGAGCTGCATCACATGCATGAGGAGCGGCCGGTGCCGATCGCGCTCTACAACCGTGCCGGTTGGTGCAAGGATTTCGCGATAAAGTCGCTGGAACAGCGCGGTCTCGCTTATCGTGTCGCCTACACCAGCGATACCAATGGCGGCCTGCGGCTCGCCGTCACCTCCGGATTGGCGATTGCGCCGATCTCGCGCAGCAACATCCCGGCCGGCTGCCGCGAGCTTACGGCCGCCGACGGGTTCGGCGACATCGATTCCTCGAACGTGGTGCTGCGGCGCAATGCGAACGCTTCCGGCGAGGCAATCGACGGCATGGAAGAGGCGATCCGCGAGGCTTTCACCAACCGTTAAAGCATGCCACTCAGCTCGGCGCTGGCGGCCACCACGGACTGCGCGCGGCGATCTTCCGAATACAGGCAGCCTTACTTCAGCTCCAGCAACCGCTCCAGATAGCTGCGCTCGATATCGGGGCTGAGTGCGTTGCCGAGCCGCTTGCGGATCGCTTCGAGGATCTGGCGGGCACGCTGCACGTCGATCTCGTCGGGCACTCTCACCGAACTTCCGTCGTCGGGACCCTCGCTGGTGCGAGGCCGCCCGAGCGGGTCACGGTCGGCATTCTGCTGGCGTCCGCCCTGGCCGTTGCCGCCCTGGTCGCCTTGCATCGCCTGCAGTTGCTTCATCATGTCCTTGGCGCCCCTGCGCAAGGCTTCCAATGCGCGGCCCTGGTGACCGACGGCCTGGTCGCCTTCGCCCTCGCCGAGCGCCTGTTCGGCATTGCCCATGGATTTGCCGGCCTCGCCAAACCCCTCATTGGGGTCGAGGCCCATGCCTTCGAGGCTCTTCCTCAATTGATCGAGCTCGCTCTGCAGCTTGCCCTGGCCCTCCTGCAATTGCTTCAGCGCGTCAGCAAATTCCTGCGGCGTCATCGGGTTCGGCCGGCCGAGCGGATCGCGGTCGTCACCTGGGCCGGGCTTGCCCTCTTCGCCCATCGGGCCTGGCTCACTGTTCTCGCCGAGCTGCTCGTCGCGGTTCTGCCCGCGCTGTTGCTGGCCGCGCTGCATCTGGTCCATGCGGAAAGTGTCGTTCATCATCTCCTGCTGGCGCCGCATGATTTCGCCCAGCTTGTCCATCTGCTGGCGCATCTCGCTGTCCTGCTGGCCGCCTTGCTGCTGGCGGCCTGCCTGCAGATTGTTCATCATATCCTGCAGCTCCGACAGCAATTGCTGCGCCTGGTCGCGATTGCCGGATTTCGCCAGGTTCTCGATCTGGTCCATCATGCGGTCGATGTCGCTCTGGCGCAGTTCCTGGCCGTTCTGCTGCATCTGTGGCGCATTCGGATTCTGCTGCGCCCGCGCCGCGAATTCCTGCAGGAACTGGTTCATCGCCTCGCGCAGTTCCTTGATCGCCTTCTCGATCTCTTGGTCGCTGGCGCCGTTCTTGATCGCGTCCTGCAGCGCCTGCTGCGCCTGGCGCAGCCGCTTCTCGGCCGCCGACAGATTGCCTTCCTCGATGCCGAGCGCGATCTCCCAGAGGTAAGCGACCTCGTCGCGCAACTGGTCGTCGCTGTCGGCCATCTTCAGCCGGGTGCGGGCGCTCATGATGGCGAGATAGTGCGTCATGTTGTCGAACGTGTCTTCGGGCCTGAGCGTGATCGCATCCATCAGGTCGAGCACGCGGTCCTTGGCATAGGCGTCGAGCGCCAGCATGCGGCGCTGCTCGACCACAGCCCGCGCCAACGGGTTGGAGAATGGCCGCTCCGGCATCACCAGCATCTTGGTTTCGCTGGTCGCCGTGTGTCCGGCACCGTCGGTGACGACAAGCGACAGCTTGACGTTGCCACCGGCCCAGACATGGTCGGTCAGATCCTTCGTCGTCTTAGCGGCATTGGCCTTGCCGCCGCGGCGCGGCAACGTCAGCGGCATTTCCGGCGGGCCATAGAGCGGATGCGCGTTGGGCACTTGCGGATCGGCCAATGCGAAAACCGCCTTGGCGGAGGCCGCGCCATAGTCGTCGTCGATCTGGTAGTTGAGTTCGAAGGCGCCGTTGACGGCGCGCTTCGGCTCGCCGACAAAGCGGATCTGCGGCGGCTTGTCGGGAATTATGGCGAAGGCCCAGCGGCCGAGCTCGCCGTCGCTGGACTGCAGCGTCAGCGTGCCGTCGGCGGTCAACTTGCCGCTGAACTGGCGCACGGTGGAAGGCGTTGCCGGACTTGCCTCAGTCTTGGCGGCTTGCGGCCCGGTCGGATCGATGGCGCGGGTGTTGCCGCCGGTATCGGCGTAGCTCAGCGTTTCCTCGCCCGAACCGCCGGTGACGCGCAGCGACACATCGCTGCCCTCCGGAACCGTGAAGGTCGGCGACGCTTTAGTGGCGTTGTTGGCCAAGACGGGGGCGTTCAGGAATACCGGCGGCCTGCCGGTATAGGCCGGCGGCGTCACCCAGGCATCAATGCGCGGCGGCACGACGTCGCGGGCGGCACGGGCAACAAAACCGTCGCTCAGCCTGCCGCCCGATGGCCCGAAGGAGAAGGCAAAGGCAGTGACCAACAAAAGCGCGGCAACGGCGCGCAGCGCCCACGGGTCGCGTTCCGGCACGCGTGTGCGCGGCACGTCGCCGCCAAGCTCGCCCAGCCGGTCCGCCATGCGCCGCTGATGCTCGCGCCACAGGGCTTGCGAAAAAATGCTTTCCTTGCCGCTCGGGCGATCGGTCTGGACCTGCACCGGGCTGTGCAGCAAACGGTTGGCCGCCTCGATGCGGCGGTCGACCTCGGCCCTGGATGGCGTGCGGAAGAAACGCAGTGGATAGAGTGCGGCAAGCGCTGCGACGCCGAATGCCGTGATAAGACCGATCCGCGCCAGATCGGGCAAAAATGGGAACAGGCCGAGCCACGAAATGCTGAGGAACAGGCTGGCGACGATGATCAGTGGCAGCAGCAATGGCCAGCCGCGTTCGACGATTATCGAGACCTGCGTCCCCAGCCGGCTCAAGGCAAGGCGCCTGGCCAGACTGCGATCGCTGGTGAAAATGGGTCGTTGTGTCATCGGCCCTTCCTGGCCGGGCGGGATAGCCCAGGCCTCACGAGTCTATCGCATGGGCCCGAAAAGTCGATTTTCGGGAAGCACGATGCGAAGACCTAAAATCTTAGCGCGTACTTCGTGCGTCCAAGCGGATGCACATCGCCCTAAGGATACCAACAAACACGGCGAAGGCGAGGCGGTTCCCCAAAACGTGAACAATAATGCCCCGGATATTGTCAGAATTTCGCCGGATTGGCGTTTGCGCCGCAGACCAGTACGGCAACGCGCTCGCCTGCAGCCGGTGCGTAGCGGCCGGACAGGAGCGCCGCGAAGGCGGCCGCACCGCCCGGCTCGGAGATGATTCGCACGCGGTCCCACAGCGCCGCCTGGGCGGCGATAATGTCGTCGTCGCCGACCAGGATCGAGCGCTCGACGAATGCCTCGGCGATAGGATACATCATTTCGCCGACACGCTTTGGCGCGAGCGAATCGGCGGCGATGCCCTCAGCCGGCGCGTCGACGGGTCGGCCCGCCTCGAAGGCGCGATGAAGCGTCGGCGCACCCTCCGGCTCGACCGCGATTATCCTGATGCGGCCGGAAAACCAGGCAGCGATGCCGCCGATCAGCCCGCCGCCGCCGACGGCGACCAGCAGGGTGTCGAGCTTCGGCAGGTCGGCCTCGATCTCGAGGCCGAGCGTGCCTTGCCCGACCAGCGTCTCCTCCTGGTTGAAGGCGTGGATCTGCAGCGCGCCGGATTTTTCGGCGAAGCTCTCGCTGGCGGCCAGCGCCTCGGCATAACGGGCGCCGCCGACGATCAGCTCGGCGCCGTAGCCGCGGATGCGGTCCAGCTTGGCCTGCGGGCTCACTTCGGGAACAAAGATGGTCGCCTTGTGGCCGAGCCGCATGGCGGCATAGGCGACGGCGGCGCCGTGATTGCCGCCCGACGCGGCGACGACGCCGGCCGCAGGAACCGGCCGTTCGAGGAGATTGGTGAACGCACCACGCGCCTTGAACGAGCCGGAATGCTGCAAGCACTCAAGCTTCAGGTCGACAGGCAGAGGCGGGCGGCCGAAATCTGCCATGTCGACGCGCAGCACCGGCGTGTGGCGCACGAAGGGCCGGATGCGGGGTTCTATCGCCGCAATGCGCTCGCGTGTGATCGTGTGGCCGTACAGCATGCTTTCGCTCCCAGAGTTGACATTAGGTAGTAACTTGGCAAAGTGCCTAAATGCAAGACGTCGACGTTTTCAAAGCGATTGCCAACGAGCGCAGGCTCCAGATCCTCGATTGGCTCAAGGACCCGCGCGCGCATTTTCCGCCGCAGACGGACGGCGATCTGGTCGAGGACGGCGTCTGCGCGCTGCTGATCGCGGAGAGGCTGGGGATCACCCAGGCTACGCTCAGCGAGCATATGCGCGTGCTCACCCAGGCAGGGCTTTTGCGCAGCAAGCGCATCAAGCAGTGGATATTCTATCGCCGGAATGAGGACAGAATCGCCGAAATCAGGGCGCTCATTCAGCACCGGCTGTAGCTGCAGAGTTCTACTCCAACCAGTCCGGCACCGAGTCCAGTCCGATCAGCTCGTCATAGGTCTGGCGCGGACGCACAACGTGGAAGCGGTCGCCGTCGACCAGCACTTCCGGTACCAGCAGCCTGGTATTGTAGGTGCCGGCCTGAACGGCGCCATAGGCGCCGGCGGTGGAGACAGCGATCAGGTCGCCGGATTTCAGCCGGGGCAGGTCACGGTCGAGCCCGAGATAGTCGCCGGTCTCGCAAACCGGGCCGACGACGTCGACCTTCATGCGTGGTGCAGCGGCCGGCTGCTGCGCCACCGGCTTGATGTCGTGAAAAGCGTCGTAAAGCGTCGGCCGGATCAGGTCGTTCATCGCGGCGTCGACGACGAGGAAGTTCTTGGCGTCGCCCTCCTTCACGAAGATTACTTCCGACACCAGGATGCCGGCATTCCCGACGATCAGCCGGCCTGGCTCGAACATTACCTTCAGCCCAAGTTTGGCAACATGTTTCCTGACGATCCGGGCATAGGCATCGGGCAAAGGCGGCGGGTTGTTGTCGACGCGGTAGGGAATGCCAAGGCCGCCGCCGACATCGATGTGCTCGATGGCATGACCGTCGGAGCGCAAGGCGCCGACCAGCTCCACCAGCAGCGCAAAGGCGTCGTCGAAGGGCTGCAATTCGGTGATCTGGCTGCCGATATGGGTGTCTATGCCGGTGACCTTGATGCCCGTCAGCTCAGCCGCGCGCGCATAGACCTTCCGCGCATGCTGCCACGGAATGCCGAACTTGTTCTCGGCCTTCCCAGTCGAAATCTTCTTGTGCGTCCTGGCGTCGACATCCGGGTTGATGCGCAGCGAGATCGGCGCGATCTTGCCCAGCGCGGTGGCGCGGGCCGACAGCAGCTCCAGCTCCGGTTCGGATTCGACGTTGAAACAGAGAATGCCGGCCGAGAGCGCAGAATCCATTTCGCGCGCGGTCTTGCCGACGCCCGAAAACAGGATCTTGCTTGCCGGGATGCCGGCCGCCAAAGCGCGGCGCAATTCGCCCTCCGAGACCACGTCGGCGCCGGCGCCGAGCCTTGCCAGCACCCTCAGCACGGCCTGGTTGGAATTCGCCTTCATGGCATAGCAGACGAGAGCATCGAGCCCGGCAAAGGCCTCGGTGAAGACGCGAAAATGCCTGGTCAGCGTCGCCGTCGAATAACAGTAGAACGGCGTGCCGACGCTGGCGGCGATGTCTGATATCGCCACGTCCTCGGCATGCAGCGCGCCGTCGCGGTAGTCGAAATGGTTCACGAGATTGGTCCGAAATCAGAGCAGCGGGTCGAGGATGAATTTCTTGTCCTCGACAGGTTTTTCCGGCTCCGGCGGCAAGGGTTGCTTGGCCTTCTCGGCGTCCTTGCGGGCCTGCACGGCTGCCGCGTACGGCGTGTCGAGCGCAGCCTTCCTGCCGCAGGCCGCAACGGTGGCCATTGCCGCCAGCAGCGTCAGCGTCACCAAAATCCTGCTTCCGGTCATCGTGCCATCCGTCCGAAACTGTTGCCCGCAGCCGCTTCTAGCCGAGTTTTGCGGCCATTGCACCCCGCGTCTTACGCCTTGGCGAGCCGCTTTTTCCAGTAGCGGATCTGCTTGCGCACCTCGGACGGCGCGGTGCCGCCGAAGCTCGTGCGGCTCTTTACAGAATTCTGCACGGCAAGAACCGAAAACACGTCGGCGCTGATACCGGGGTGAATGGACTGCAGATCCTCCAGCGAAAGCCTGTCGAGCCCGATCTTCCTGTCCTCGGCCAGCCCCACCGCCCTGCCAGTGATGTGGTGCGCCTCGCGGAACGGCAGGCCGAGCGTGCGCACCAGCCAGTCGGCGAGGTCGGTCGCAGTCGAATAGCCGGCGCCGGCCGCCTTTTTCATCGCAGCAGTGTTCACCGTCATATCGCGCACCATGCCGGTCATTGCCGCCAGCATCAGGTCGAGTGTCTCGGCCGCGTCGAAGACGGATTCCTTATCTTCCTGCATGTCCTTGCCATAGGTCAGCGGCATGCCCTTCATTACCGTCAGCAGGCCGACGAGATGGCCGGTGACGCGGCCGGTCTTGCCGCGCACCAGTTCGGCAGCGTCCGGGTTCTTCTTCTGCGGCATGATCGACGAACCCGTCGAGAAACTATCCGACAGCCTGATGAAGCCGAATTGCGGCGTCGACCAGATGATGATCTCTTCGGCCAGCCGCGACAGATGCGTCGCGCAGATCGCCGCAAAGCCCAGGAACTCGAGCGCGAAATCGCGGTCCGAAACACTGTCGAGCGAATTGCGCATCGGCTCGCGGAAGCCAAGCGCCTTCGCCGTCTGGTGCCGGTCGATGGAAAAGCTGGTGCCGGCAAGGGCGGCGGCGCCGAGCGGGCTTTCATCCATCCGCTCGATGGCGTCGCGGACACGCGACAGGTCGCGCGCAAACATCTCGACATAGGCCATGCAGTGGTGGCCGAAGGTCACCGGCTGCGCCGCCTGCATGTGGGTGAAGCCCGGCATCACCGTTGCCGCATGCTCCTCGGCCCGATCCAGGAACGCCGTGATCAGGCCCTTCAGCGCCTCGGCGACACGAAAGCATTCGTCCTTGACCCACAGCCTGAGGTCGACCGCCACCTGGTCGTTGCGCGAGCGGGCGGTATGCAGGCGGCCGGCGGCGGGGCCGATCAAATCGGCCAGACGGGCCTCGACATTCATGTGGATGTCTTCCAGCCTGGTCGAGAACTCGAATGTGCCGGCCTCGATCTCTGCGAGGATCGTGTTCAGCCCGTGAGCGATTTTTTCTTGATCGGCCGCCGAAATAATGCCCGTTTGCGCCAGCATCTGGCTATGGGCGATCGAGCCGCGAATATCCTGCGCATAGAGTTTGCGGTCGAACGAGATCGATGCGTTGATCGCTTCCATGATTGCGGCCGGACCCGAGGCAAAACGTCCGCCCCACATCTGGTTGCTGGCCTTCTTGTCGTTCATCGCTATAACCCGTGCTCCGGAGCAGTTTTTCAAAAATGGCAGACGGCAATAGATTTTTCCCGGCTTTGCGTCTCATCCTCGCCGCTTTGGTTGCGGGCGTGCTGGCCGGCGCGGTCACGGTATATGTCAGGGAAAGCAGTTCTGGCAACAAGGCGCCCGCGCAAGTGGCCGCCGGCGGCGGCAAGGACGACGTCGCCTGCGCCGCCAAGACCGACCGTGCCAAGAAGATCGCCGCCGCTGCCACCGGCCAGGTTGCCGCGCTTTTGCCGGCGGATCCGCCGCAATCGCTGAAAAGCCTTGCCTTCAACGGCCCCGACGGCAAGCCGACGACGATCGCCGATCATGCCGGCAAGACGGTGCTGCTCAATCTGTGGGCGACATGGTGCGCACCTTGCCGCGCCGAAATGCCGGCGCTCGATGCGCTGCAGAAGGAGATGGGCAGCGATGTGTTTCAGGTTGTTGCCGTCAACGTCGATGCCGGCGACGATGCCAAACCGAAGAAGTTCCTGGAGGACACCGGCGTCAAGTCGCTCGGCTACTATCGCGATGCCACGATGGCGCTGTTCAACGACGTCAAGACGCGCGGCCTGGCGCTCGGTCTGCCGGTCACCATGCTGATCGATGGGCAAGGCTGCCTGATCGCCCATATGAATGGCCCGGCCGAATGGTCGGGGCCGGATGCCAAGCGTCTGGTCGAGGCGGCGCTTCAGCCGGGATAGGCTCAGACCGTGCGCAGGCGCGGCTTGAGCACGGCAATGCTTGCGCCGCGTCGGCTGGCGGTGCGGATTGCCGGAGCGGCCACGCCCGTCAGTTCCCCGAATGTCTCGATCGGAGCCGGTTTGCCGAGGTAGTAGCCTTGCCCGATCTCGCAAGCCTCGGCGTCCAGGAACTGCAATTCACCCGGCGTCTCGATGCCTTCTGCCAGAACCGGTAAGCCGAGACCGCGTCCAAGCCCCAGCACGGCGCGAACGATCGCCGCGAACTGGGCGTTCTTGTCGACCGATTTGATGAACGACCCGTCGATCTTGATCTTGTCGAAGGGAAAGGCGCTGAGGTTGGACAGCGAAGAATAGCCGGTGCCAAAATCGTCCATCGCCACATGCACGCCAAGCGCCTTGACCTGCCTCAAGGTTGCCAGCGCGCGCGGCATGTCCTTCACCAGGGCCGTTTCGGTGATCTCCAGTTCGAGCCTGCCGGGGGCCAGGCCGGATCTCGTCAATGCGTCGTGCACCTTGCGGCTGAAGTTCGGATTGTGAAGTTGCACGGCGGAGACGTTGACGGCGACCATCAGCGGGTTTGTCCAGCGAACAGCATCGTTACAAGCCGTCGTCAGCACCCAGTCGCCGATCTGCGCGATAGCGCCACTGTCCTCGGCCACGGGGATGAAAACGGTCGGAGAAATGTCACCCCGCTCAGGGTGCTGCCAACGGACCAGGGCTTCGAAGCCGATCATCCTGCCGCCGCGGATCTCCTTCTGCGGCTGATAGACGAGGTGGAACTCCTTGCGGGCGATCGCCTGGCGCAATTCATGCTCCATCACGCGCTTGTCGCGGGCCGCGGTGCCCATGGCTATCTCGAAAAACCGATAAGTGTCCCTGCCTTCGGTTTTGGCGCGATGGAGTGCCGTGTCGGCATGGCTGATCAGGCCGGCCTGGTCTTCGGCATCCAGCGGAAAGAAGGCGATGCCGATGCTGGCCGAGACGAGGCCGGAGCCGACCGAAACCCTGTTTTCCTCCCGGATCGCCGCCAGCAAGTCCTCGGCTATCCGGCCTGCGGCCAGGGGGTCGGGGAGGTTCGGAGCTATGATGGCAAATTCATCGCCGCCGAGACGCGCGAGCATCTGTCCGTGGCGCGGGATGCCGGAAATGCAGTGCGCCAGCTTCTGCAGCATAGCATCGCCGGCCCCGTGGCCATAGAGGTCGTTGACTTGCTTGAACCGGTCAAGGTCAAGCAGCAGGAGCGCCAGATGTCCATCCTTGCCGCCACGATCCATCGAGGCGAATTCTGCTTCCAGCCGGGAAGAAAAGCTCCGCCGATTGGCAAGCCCGGTAAGCGGATCGAAATGCGCGAGGCGGAGGATCTCTTGTTCTGCCTTCTTGCGCTCACGGATGTCGCGAACGGCAAGCACCGTATGGGGCCTGCCGCAGTAGGTGATTTTCCTGGCGATCAGCTCGACAGGAATTCTCGCCCCGTCGCTGCCCCTTAGCTTCGCTTCCTGCGCCTGTTCGCCGAAGCCGGACATATCGGCTGCGCTCTGTCCGTCGAAAAGCTCGCCGAATTGCATCGTGTTCAGGGTGGCTGTCGCTGTTCCGGTCAGCTTCGCCATACTGTCATTGGCGCTGACAATGCGGGTGCCATCGCAAACGATCAGACCTTCCACCGCCGCATTGGCGAGATCGTGCATGCGATCGGCCTCGAGCTTCTGGCGGCGAAAGCGCAGGTCGATCCACAGCGCGGCACCCGATAGCACAAGGATTATCAGGCTGGCGACCGCTGCGGCAAAGGGCTGGGAAATGGGCTCGATGGAATGTTCGGATATTTCAATCGAGGAATCCGGAATGATCGACACCGCGGCCATCGCGATGAAATGCAAGCTGCAAATCGCCAGCGTCAAAAGCGCGGCGCCGCCGAAAGTCGCGAGCGCTGACGGACGGCGCAAGACGACAAGGAGCGCCAGTGCCGCGAGGGTCACGCCGGCCAGAAGCGATATCGCGACAAGGAGCAGGTTCCATACGACCCGGCCTTCGACCTCGAAAGCTGCCATGCCGATGTAGTGCATCGTCGCGATGGCGCCGCCCAGAATGGCGCCACCGACGAGGAAATGGTCGATGCCGCGGCGCAAGGTGGCGACCCACATCCCAAGCGCGGTCATGATAATGGCGGCGGCAAGCGAAAAGGCGGATAATCCCGGATTGTATGCGTTCGGTATTCCCGGCGTAAACGCGGTCATGGCGATGAAATGCGTCGCCCATATGCCGAACCCGGTCGAGGCCGCGGCGATCATCAGCCAGACAAGCCGGTTTCGCTCGGTCGATCGGCCGACATGCTTAAGGAGATTAACCGCTGAGAAGCAAGAAATTCCACAGATGAGTGCGGCAAGCGCAACCAGTCTCGGATCGTGCTGACTTACAATACAATTATAGACCGTCAGCATCCTGGTTCACTCGGTCTGCCAAAATTAACAGGGGAGGTGTGACTGATTAGCTCTTGGAGATTTTAACGAATGGTTAACCCGTGGGCCATGAGGCGGGTCTTTTCGGGGGAAAACCGACGCCGCTGCGCCGAAAAGACGGTGATGTGATTTCTGGCGCCCGGTTTCAGTAGCGAGTGCACTTTAGGAAGGAATGATGTTCATTGATCCGCAATAAAACCGTTGTCCGATTGTCATCAGCGCCACATATTGGCTTTGCGGAAGTGCCCCTTTCGCCAATGACAAACGGGAGATGAAACATGAAGTTCTTCGGCTTTGCGGCCGGTATCGCCGCCACCGTGACCCTGCTTTCCACCACCTCCGCCTTCGCCGTCACGCAGATCAGCTGGTGGCACGCCATGACCGGCGCCAACGCCGAGGTCGTCGCCAAGATCTCCAAGGATTTCAACGCCAGCCAGAGCGACTATGAGCTCGTTCCGGTGTTCAAGGGCACCTATCCGGAGACGCTGAATGCCGGCATCGCTGCCTTTCGTGCCGGGCAAGCGCCCGATATCCTCCAGGTGTTCGACGTCGGCACCGGCGTGATGATGGCGGCCGAGGGTGCGATAAAGCCGGTGGCCGATGTGATGACCGGCGCCGGGATGACTTTCGACAAGAGCCAGTATCTGCCCGGCATCGTCGGCTATTATTCGAAGCCGGACGGCACCATGCTATCGTTCCCCTACAACTCTTCCTCGCCGATCCTCTATTACAACAAGGACATCTTCCAGAAGGCAGGCCTCGACGTGAACAATCCGCCCAAGACGTGGAACGAGGTGTGGGAAGCTGCCAAGAAGATCAAGACGAGCGGCGCCGCCCCTTGCGGCTATACCTCGACCTGGCTGACCTGGATCCACCTGGAGAATTTCGCGGCGTGGAATGACGTGCCTTGGGCCACCCAGCAGAATGGCCTGGCTGGAGGTGATGTCGAACTCAAGATCAATGCGCCGATTTTCGTCAACCACTTCCAGGCGCTCGCTGGCCTGGCCAAGGACGGCACGTTCAAATATGGCGGACGCACCTCCGAAGCCAAGCAGATATTCCTCGCCGGCGAATGCGGCATCTTCACCGAATCGTCGGGCGGCCTCGGCGATATCGTCAAGTCCGGCATGAACTATGGCATCGGCCAGCTTCCGTATGATACCGACGCCAAGGGCGCACCACAGAACACGACGCCGGGTGGTGCCAGCCTGTGGGTGTTCGGCAACAAGTCGGACGAGGAATACAAGGGTGTCGCCGCCTTCTTTGCCTATCTGTCCAAGACCGATGTGCAGGAATATCTGCACCAGAAGTCGGGATACCTGCCTGTGACGCTCGCCGCGTATGAGGCGACGAAGAAATCAGGCTTCTATGACAAAAACCCCGGCCGCGAGACACCCATCCTGCAGATGACGGGCAAGGCGCCGACCGACAACTCGAAGGGCGTGCGCCTGCCGAATCTGCCGCAGGTGCGCGATATCCAGAACGAGGAGCTGGAGAAGATGCTGGCCGGCCAGCAAACCGCCCAGCAGGCACTCGACAATGCGGTTGCGCGCGGCAACGTCGCGATCAAGGAAGCGCTGGAGAACTGACGGGATTATCTCGGTTAGTCGGTTGGAATATCGCCCACGCGGGCTCGCGTGGGCGACACCTGGATAGCGAGGGAAATCAGCCTGTCTCCACGCGTCGTATTTCCCAACAAGATCCTGCCCTACCTGCTGGTGGCGCCACAGCTCGCCATCACCCTGGTTTTCTTCTACTGGCCGGCCGGTCAGGCGCTTTACCAGTCGATGCTCAGGCAAGACCCGTTCGGGCTGAAGAGCAGGTTCGTCTGGTTTGCCAATTTCCGGAAGGTGCTGGCCGATCCGGCCTACCTCAACTCGATCAAGGTCACCGTAGTGTTCTCTCTTGCGACCGCGATCGTTGCCATGGTTGTGGCCCTGCTGCTCGCGGTCATGGCCGAGAAGGCCGTGCGCGGCAAAGGCCTCTACCGCACACTGTTGATATGGCCTTACGCCGTGGCGCCGGCGATTGCCGGCATGCTTTGGCTTTTCCTGTTCAATCCCTCGATCGGCTCGTTGGCCTATTTGCTGAGAAGCCTCGGCGTCGTATGGTAGCCGCTGCTCAACGGCACCCACGCCATGATCCTGCTGGTGTCGGCTGCTGCCTGGAAGCAGATCAGCTACAACTTCCTGTTCTTCGTCGCCGGCCTGCAGGCGGTGCCGAAAACGCTGATCGAAGCGGCGGCCATGGACGGCGCCGGCGAAACCAAGCGCTTCTGGACCATCGTCTTCCCGCTGCTTGCGCCGACAACCTTTTTCCTGCTGGTCGTCAACACCGTCTATGCCCTGTTCGACACGTTCGGCATCGTTCATGCCGTCACCGGCGGCGGGCCGGGCAAGACGACAGAGACGCTGGTCTACAAGGTCTACAATGACGGCTTCGTCAATCTGATCCTGGGCGACTCGGCGGCGCAGTCGGTCATCCTGATGGCCATCGTCATCGCGCTCACAGCAATCCAGTTCCGCTATGTGGAACGCAAAGTCCACTACGGCTGAGGGCAGCGATGATCGGCCAGTCCCCGCTCCGCACCTTCATCGCCCATGCCGTGCTCATCCTCGGCATATTGATCGTGGCTTTTCCGATCTACTACACCTTCGTTGCCTCGACGCACACGCTGCAAACGATCCTCAGGCCGCCCCTGCCGCTCTTGCCCGGCGGCCAGCTATGGAACAATTACAGCGAGGCGCTGTTCGGCGGCATCGGTCGTATCGGCGGGGTCAGCGTCGGCAGGCTGCTCCTCAACACCACGATCATGGCGCTCGGCGTTGCGGTGGGAAAGATCTTCATCTCGATCCTGTCGGCCTACGCGATCGTGTTCTTTCGCTTTCCGTTGCGCATGACCTTCTTCTGGCTGATCTTCATCACCTTGATGCTTCCAGTCGAGGTGCGCATCCTGCCGACCTACAAGGTGATGGTCGATCTCGGCATGATCGACACCTATGCCGGCCTGATCGTCCCGCTGATCGCCTCGGCCACCGCAACGCTGCTGTTTCGCCAGTTCTTCATGACCATACCGGGCGAATTGGTCGAGGCGGCGCGTGTCGACGGTGCCGGGCCATGGCGCTTCTTTTTCGATATTCTGGTGCCGCTGTCGCGGACAAACATCGCCGCGCTGTTCGTGATCCTCTTCATTTATGGCTGGACGCAGTATCTTTGGCCGCTGCTCGTCACCAACAGCAACGACATGAACACCATCGTCATCGCGCTGAGAAAGATGGTTTCCTTCGCCGATGCCGACACCCAATGGCACCTCGTGATGGTCACGGCAATGCTGGCCATCGTGCCGCCGATCCTGGTGGTCGTGCTGATGCAACGCTGGTTCGTGCGCGGTCTGGTCGAATCCGAAAAGTGAGAAGCCGATGGCGACCGTGGATCTGAAGGATGTCAGGAAAATCTATCCCAGCGGCGTTGAGGCCGTGAAGGGCGTTTCCATCGCCATTCCCGACAAGGAGCTTTGCGTGCTGGTCGGCCCCTCCGGCTGCGGCAAGTCTACGCTGCTGAGGATGATCGCCGGACTGGAGACGATTTCTGCCGGTACAGTCGCCATCGACGGCAAGGTGGTCAACGCCATTGGCCCGACCGAGCGCGACATCGCCATGGTGTTCCAGAACTACGCGCTCTACCCACATATGAAGGTCTATGACAACATGGCCTATGGCCTGCGCAACCGCGGCACGCCGAATGACGAGATCGACAGCAGGGTACGCTCGACTGCCAAGGTGCTGGAGCTTTCGGCGCTGCTCGACCGGCGCCCGCGCGAGCTTTCCGGCGGTCAGCGCCAGCGCGTCGCCATGGGTCGCGCCATCGTGCGCAACCCGAAGGTCTTCCTGTTCGACGAACCGCTGTCCAACCTCGATGCGAAATTGCGCGGGCAGATGCGCATCGAGATCAAGAATCTGCAGCGCTCGCTTGGCGTCACCTCGGTTTATGTCACGCACGACCAGCTTGAGGCGATGACGCTGGCCGACATCCTCGTCGTCATGAACGCCGGCCTGGTCGAGCAGACCGGCGCGCCGCTTGATGTGTACGAGAAACCGGCCTCGACCTTCGTCGCTTCGTTCATAGGCGCACCGCCGATGAATCTGCTGGCGCTCACAGAGGCCTCCCCAAGCTCGGTATTGGCGGACGGTACTGTGATTGGCTTGGCGCCTCGACAGGGCAAGGCAGTGACGCTAGGCTTTCGTCCGGAGGACGCCGACATCACCTTCGCGGCAGAGGCGCCGGCCGGCGCGCTCGCGCTGCCGGCAACAGTGGAAGCGGTCGAACCGGTCGGTGCCGAAAGCTTTCTCCATTGCGTGGCAGCCGGCAGCCGCATCGTCGTGCGCGTCTCAGGCCGCGCCAGCGCCAAGCCAGGCGACCAATTGCGCGTCGTGGCCAGGTCCGAAAAGCTGCATTGGTTCGATCAGGCGGGCAAACGGGTCGATTGAAGTCGGCCTTGCGCAAAACCGTTCAGGCAAACACATGCGCCTTGCCCGACACGGTCAGCCGGACGATCTCGCCGATCGCCGGCGCGTCCATGCCCGGCTTGCGCAGGATCAACGGCGTATTGCCGATAGCGGCGGCGTCGGGCGGATCGGGGCTGTTCAACAGACGCACCGCGATGGTGCACATCGAGCCGGCGAACTCCGATTCTGTCACCTCGCCGAACAGCATGTCCGGCGTGCCGGACATGCCTTCACGCGATGTGCGCTTAAGCAACACCTGCTCCGGCCGCAGCATGATGCGGGCGACGTCGCGCCGCTCCGAGCTGTCGACAGCGATGCGGCCGAGCGGCGAGATGGCGAAGCCATCGGCGATCCTTGCCGGCAGGACGATGGCGTCGCCAAGGAACTCGGCGACCATCCTGTCCTTCGGCTTGAAATAGAGCTCGCGCGGCGTGCCGACCTGCGAGAATTTGCCGTCGCGCATCACCGCGACCTGGCTGGCGAATGACAGCGCCTCGGCCTGGTCGTGGGTGACCAGGATGGTGGTGATGCCGGCGGTTTCAAGGAGCTCGGCCACGGCCTTGCGCATCGAGGCGCGCAGGCCGGTGTCGAGCGCCGAGAACGGCTCGTCGAGCAGCATCAGCCGCGGCTTCATGGCCATGGCGCGGGCGAGCGCGACGCGCTGCTGCTGGCCACCGGAGAGTTCGTGCGGACGGCGCTTCAGGATACCTTTGTCCAGCCCGACGACATAGGCGAGCTCGGCGATGCGCTCACTGCGCTTTTCCTCGTGACGCCCCATGCCGAAGCCGATATTGGCGGCGATGCTCAGATGCGGGAATAGAGCGCCGTCCTGCGCCACCAGCCCGATGCCGCGGCGATGCGCCGGCACGGCCGTGTCGCCATCGGCCAGCACCTCGTCATCAAGCACGATGCGGCCCTGGTCCGGCGCCTCGAAGCCGGCGATCAGCCGCAGCAAGGTGGTCTTGCCGCAACCGGACGGCCCGACGATTGCCGTACGGCTGCCGCTGGCCACGCTGAGGTCGACGCCGGCAAGTGCTGCCACGGGCCCGTAGTGCTTGTGGATGCCGCTCAGCTCGAGAAAGCTCATCGCCCGGCCATCCGCTTCGACTGGACGTAGAGCAACCAGGTCAAAGGCAGCGACATCGCCACCATGATCAGGGCATAAGGCGCCGCCGACGCATAGTCGATCTCGCCGCTATAGGACCAAAACGCCATGGCCAGCGTGCGGGTGCCGTTGGGCGCCAGCATCTGGGTTGCGGTCAATTCGTTCATGATACCCAGCGCGACCAACGCCATGCCGGCTGCGGCGCCCGGCGCCGACAGGCGGATGGTCGTCGACCACAGCGCCTTGAGCGGCGACCGGCCGAGGCTGGAGGCGGCGCGTTCGAGCTCGACCGGCGCCTGTGCGATCGACGCCCTGAGGCTAATCAGAGCGCGCGGCAGGAACATCAGCGCATAGGCGACCAGGATGGTGAACAGGGTCTGGTAGAGCGGCATGGCGATACGCACGGCGATGGTGACCAGCGCCAGGGCGATGACAACGCCGGGCAACGCGCCGACGATATAGTTGCAGCCCTCCAGGACGCGTTGCAGCCGCCCCGGCGCGCGGATCGAAATCCACGCCATCGGCATTGCCGCGACGGTGGCGAGCAGCGCGCCGGCAATTGCTAGGAACAGCGTTTGGCCAAGCGCCAGGCCGATCTCGTCGAGCCGCCAGACATCGGCGCCGCCGGCCATGAGCCAGCGGCCGATAGTGGCGAACGGCACGCCGAGCGCCAGCAGCGTGGTAATGGCAGGCAGCAGCAGGCAAGGAATGGTGGCGCGCCCAAGGCCCGTGCGCTGCTGCTGGCGCGCAGCACCCGAACCGACGCGGGCATAGCGCTCCTCGCCGCGCACCAGCACCTCCAGCCCGAGCAGCACAAGGCAGCAGGTCACCAGCACGCCGGCCAGCATGTTGGCGGCGGGACCGTTGAAGGTCGACTGGAACTGGTCGACGATCGCGGTGGTGAAGGTGTCGAAGCGGATGAAGACATAGAGCCCGTATTCGGCCAGGAGATGCAGGCCGACCAGCAGGGAGCCGCCGCAAATAGCGAGCCGGAGCTGCGGCAGCACGACACGCCTGAACACACGCCACGGGCCGAGACCAAGGGCTGCCGCTGCATCCTCGAGAGCGGGATCGAGCCGGCGCAATGCCGCCGCCACCGGCAGATAAAGGAAGGGGAAATAGGCGATGACCGACACAAGCACGCCGGCCCACAGGCCGTGCAGTCTGGGCACCATGGTGACCCAGGCGTAACTGTGGACGAAGGCCGGAATGGCGAGCGGCGCCACCGACAGCCAGGCCCATAGGCGGGCACCCGGCAGATCGCTGCGCTCGGTCAGCCAGGCCAGCGTGACCGACAGCACGATCGAGATCGGCACCGCCAGCACCACCAGCAGGCTGGTGTTGACCAGAAGCTCGCCGACGCGCGGCCTGAACACCAGCGCCGCCACCGTTTCCCAGCCGGTCTGCACCGCCACCCAGACGATGAAGGCAAGCGGCAGCAGCGCGAAAAGCGAGACAAAGACGGCAGCCAACGCAATCCATGAGACCGACCAACGACGTGCCCGCACGGCCGTGGCGTCGGCCGGCAAGCCTGGGCGTGCGAGATCGATCGCGGATTGCATCAGATCAGACGTTGCGCCAGCTCCGCCCGGAGGCGGAAACGATCGGCGGCGGATAATCTCGCGGGTAGCTTGTGGTCATAGGCAAATGCCATCTTGAAAACAGAGCGCTCCTGTGGAAAGCGAATTCCCACAGGAGCGCAGTCGGTTGCCCTTTTAGGACGAACGCCGGCTAAAGCAAGCCGGCCGCCGTCATCAGGTCGGTCACCTTTTTCGAGTTCAGCGTCGTCGGGTCGACTTTCGGCGCCTGCAGATCGGCCAGCGGCACCAGCTTCGGATTGGACTCGGCGCCCTTGCCGACTGCGTATTCGAACGAATCGCCTGTTTTCAGCACGTCCTGGCCGCCATTGCCGGTGACCCATTTCAGGAAAGCCTGCGCTTCCTTCGGGTGCTTGCTCGAGGCCAGCACACCACCGCCGGAAACCGAGACGAAAGCGCCGGGGTCCTGGTGCTTGAAATAGTGCAACTCGACATTCTTGCTGTTCTCGCCGGTCTTGGCCTGATCGCCGTAGTAGTAATAGTGGTAGATCACGCCGCCTTCGACCTCGCCGGCATTGACCGCCTTCATCACCGTGCTGTTGCCCTTATAGGCGGTAAAATTCTCCTTCATCGCCTTCAGCCATTCGGCCGTCGCTGCCTCGCCCTTGAGCTGCAGAAGCGCGCTGACGATCGCCTGGAAATCGGCGCCGGAGGGCGAAGCGGCCCAGCGGCCCTTCCAGCTCGGATCGGCGAGATCGAGCAGCGATTTGGGCAGCTGGTCGGCGCTCAGCTTGGTCTTGTTGTAGGCAAAGACGGTGCTGCGCGCGGCAACGCCGACCCATTTGCCGCTTGCCGGCTGGTACTCCTGCGGAACCTGGGCCAGCGTCTCGGTGTCGACCGGTGCGAACAGGCCGGCCGCCTCGACCAATGCCATGGCCGGCGAATTCTCCGTCAGGAATACATCGGCGGGCGAAGCGGTGCCTTCGGCAACAATCTGGTTGGAAAAATCGCTGTCGCCGCCATTGCGGACGGTAACCTTGATGCCGGTTTCCTTGGTGAATCCCTCCGCCCAAGCCTTGGTCAGGTTTTCGTGCTGGGCGTTGTAGACGACGATGCCCTCGTCCTCTGCCATTGCCGGGCCGGCGATCAGGCTGATTGCAAGTGCTGTCGCACCGGCAAGGGCGGAAAGAGCATATTTCATGGCGTCGTCCTCGATTTCGATTGGCTTTGGCTTGGCACGCTGCACCTATCAATACATGACTAGCGCAGTCAACATTGCTGGCCCACTCAATCGCTCAAAAGGAGCAAACTTTCGTGATGCTCAGCTAATTTGCCTTGGACATTATTTCGCCGGCCACGTAACAAATCAGCGCCGAGACGCGAATATCGGGGAGTGAACTCTTGTGAGCGGCAAGGACGAAGCCGAGCTTTCACGGCTGCTGCGGGCCGCGATCGCCGGAGACGAAAGAGCCTATGCCGACTTTCTGCACCGGATCGCCGCGCTCGTTCGTGGCTTTGCCCGGCGCAAGATCGTGCAGGGCGGGGTGGATCCCGAGGATGTAGTGCAGGAAACCTTGCTGGCCATTCATGTGAAACGACACACCTGGCGCCATGATGCGCCGGTGCTGCCTTGGGTCTATGCAATAGCCCGCTTCAAGCTGATCGATGCGTTCCGGCGGCGCGGTCGGCGGATCGAGATCGAGATCGACGAAATCGCCGAGACCTTTGCCGAGCCGGAATCGGAGACGGTGAGCGAGCGCGACGTCAACCGGGCGCTCGACAGCCTGTCGCCGGCACAGCGTTCCGTCGTCTCGGCCGTATCGGTCGAAGGCCGGTCAATCGGTGAGACCGCGGCCAAATTCGGCATCAGCGAGACGGCTGTGCGGGTGTCACTGCACCGCGGGCTTGCCGCCATTGCCAAACGGTTCAGGGCGGGGCGGGAATAAGAATAACATGAGGACCGAAGATTTCATCAGGGCGCTTGACGCCGATGCCCGCAGCAAGGCGCTGCCGCTAGGCACCGCCTGGTGGCTTGCCGCCGGCGTGGCCATCGTGATCGCGGCCGCGGTTTTCTGGCTGACGATCGGCCCGCGCCCCGACATTGCGATCGCCATGCACACGATGCGGTTCCTGTCCAAATTCGTCTTCACGATTGCTCTTGCCGTCAGCGCCTTTGTCCTGGTGCGTGGGCTGTCGACGCCCGGTGCATCGACCGGCCGGGCGGTGAGCTGGATGATCGCCGCGCCGCTGCTGGTGATTGTGGCTGTGATTTTCGAACTCTTCGCCGTGCCTGCGTCCGACTGGGGCACGCGCCTGGTCGGCACGAACAGGGTCATCTGCCTGACCTTCATTCCGTTGATCGGGATCGGCCCGCTTGCCGTCTTTCTCGCGGTGCTGCGCCATGGCGCGCCGACAAGGCCGGTGCTTGCCGGTGCGGCCGCGGGCCTGCTTGCCGGCGGGCTGGCGGCGACCTTCTATGCGGCGCATTGCTTCGACGATTCGCCGCTTTTCGTCGGCACCTGGTATACGATCGCGGTCGCCATCCTTGCCGTGCTCGGGGCGCTCGGCGGACGACTTTTTGTGCGCTGGTAGCGAGGCGATCAGCGTGTCGGAACGGGATGCTCGCCGCGATAGTCGTAGAAGCCGCGCCCGGTCTTGCGGCCGAGCCAGCCGGCCTCGACATATTTGACCAGCAGCGGGCAGGGGCGGTATTTCGAATCCGACAGCCCGTCATGCAGCACCTGCATGATCGATAGGCAGGTATCGAGCCCGATGAAGTCGGCAAGCTGCAGCGGCCCCATCGGATGGTTGGCGCCGAGCTTCATGGCGGTATCGATGGCGTCGACCGAGCCGACACCTTCATAGAGCGTGTAGATCGCCTCGTTGATCATCGGCAGCAGGATGCGGTTGACGATGAAGGCCGGGAAATCCTCCGAGACGGTGATCGTCTTGTCGAGCTGCTTCACATAGGTTTTTGCCGCCTCGAAGGTCTGGTCCTCGGTGGCGATGCCGCGCACCAGTTCGACCAGTTTCATCACCGGAACCGGATTCATGAAATGTATGCCGATGAAGCGTTCCGGCCGGTCGGTCTGCGAAGCCAGCCGTGTGATCGAGATCGATGACGTGTTCGTCGCCAGGATGGCCTCGGGGTTGAGCTGCGGGCAGAGCTGGGCGTAGATCTTGCGCTTGACCGTCTCGTCCTCCGTCGCTGCTTCGATCACCAGATCGGCGCCCGCAAGGTCGGCCATGGCCGGTGCCGCCGAAATGCGCGCCATAGCCTCATTGCGCAGCTTTTCCTCGAGTTTGCCTGAGCCGACCTGACGGGCCATGTTGCCGCTGATCGTAGCGATGCCCTTTTCGATGCGGTCGGGCGAAATATCGTAAACCAGCACCTTATAGCCCGCCAGCGCCGACACATGGGCGATGCCGCCACCCATCTGGCCCGCGCCGATGATGCCGATCGTTTCGATCTTGCTCATTACCCGATCCCGTCGAGGCCTTTGCGGCCCGTTTTTTGTGCAGTGCAAACTAAAAGGGCGGGGCGACTTCGTCTACCCCACCCCTCAGAATTTAATACGCTTTGGCAGAAGGCGTCAAAGCGCCTTTTGCAGTTCCGGCAGAATGACGAAGAGATCGCCGACGAGACCGTAGTCGGCGACCTGGAAGATCGGCGCTTCCTCGTCCTTGTTGATGGCAACGATCACCTTCGAATCCTTCATGCCGGCAAGGTGCTGGATGGCACCGGAGATGCCGACGGCAATATAAAGGTCGGGCGCTACCACCTTGCCGGTCTGGCCGACCTGCCAGTCGTTCGGCGCATAGCCGGCATCGACGGCGGCGCGAGATGCGCCAACCGCCGCACCGAGCTTGTCGGCGACCGGCAGGATGACCTCCTGGAACTTCTCGGAGGAGCCCAGCGCACGGCCGCCCGAGATGATGATCTTGGCCGAGGTCAGCTCTGGACGGTCGGTCTCGGAGAGCTTGTTCTCGACAAAGCTCGACAGGCCGGGATTGGCCGCCGCCTGGACCGTCTCGACCGGCGCGGAACCGCCCTCGGGCGCTGCCTGGAAGGAAGCGGTACGCACCGTGATGACCTTCTTGGCGTCACTGGACTGCACCGTCTGGATGGCGTTGCCGGCATAGATCGGCCGCTTGAAGGTGTCGGGCGACACGACTTCGATGATTTCAGATATCTGGGCGACATCGAGCAGCGCCGCCACGCGGGGCGCAACGTTCTTGCCCGACGAGGTCGCCGGCGCGATGATCGTCTCGTATGGCTCTGCAAGCGAAACGACGAGTGCCGCCAGCGGTTCGGCGAGACGCTCGGTCAGTTCGTCGGCGTCGGCGAGCAGTACCTTGGTGACGCCCTTGAGCTTGGCGGCGGCGTCCGCTGCCGGCTTGGCGCCTTTGCCGGCAACCAGCACATGCACGTCCGAACCGATCTGGAGCGCCGCCGAAAGCGCCTTGGCGGTCTGGTCGGAAAGCGCAGCGTTGTCGTGTTCGGCAATCAGAAGAATAGCCATGATGTTTTCCTGACTTTCGTCTTCGAGGCTCCTGAAATCCGGTCAGGCCGAGTCGAAAACGGTTGGTTTCGAGAACCGGAGCGGAGCGTACTTCAGTACGTGAGCACCGGAAGCGGAGAACCGGCCGTTTGCAGGCCGGCCTCATCGGATTTCCTTAGAGCACGCCGGCTTCGTTCTTCAGCTTGTCTACCAGTTCGGCGACGCTCTTGACCTTGACGCCCGCCTTGCGGCCGCCCGGCTCCTCGGTCTTGATCACTTTAAGCCGCGGCTTGACGTCGGCGCCGTAATCGGCAGGGCTCTTCTCGTCGAGCGGCTTCTTCTTGGCCTTCATGATATTGGGCAGAGAAGCGTAGCGTGGCTGGTTCAGCCGCAAATCGGCCGTGACGATCGCCGGCATCTTCAGTTCCAGCGTCTGCAGGCCGCCATCGACCTCGCGCGTCACCGTGGCCTTGTCACCGTCGAGCACGATCTTGGAGGCGAAGGTGCCCTGCGCCCAGCCGAGAAGTGCGGCCAGCATCTGGCCGGTCTGGTTGGAATCGTCGTCGATCGCCTGCTTGCCGAGAATGACAAGGCCGGGCTGTTCTGCCTCGACGACGCCCTTCAGCACCTTGGCGACGCCCAGCGGCTCAGTCTGCTCGTCGGTCTTGACCAGGATGGCGCGGTCAGCGCCCATGGCGAGCGCCGTGCGCAAGGTCTCCTGTGCCTGCTGCGGCCCGATCGACACGACGATGATCTCTTCGGCCTTGCCAGCTTCCTTCAGCCGGATCGCCTCTTCGACCGCGATCTCGTCGAACGGGTTCATCGCCATCTTGACGTTGGCGAGTTCCACCGCCGAACCGTCCGCCTTCACCCGGACCTTGACGTTCGCATCCACAACCCGCTTCACGGGCACAAGGATCTTCATTTGCCTGCCACCTCTTTCACGATAGTCTTTTCACGCTCGTCGGGCGCGCTATAGCAGCGTGCACCTCTTCATAGTTGTCGAAAGCCGACATTCCGGACGGAATTCTGGTCTTCGCCACGCCAGTAGGGTGGCGCTTCCGTAGTTGCGGCGACCCCGCGCGTCAATATCCGAGGCGCACTCGGATCCTCGGCGAAGCACTCAAATCGGTTCAGTCCGGACCGGAAACGCTTCCCCGGCCCCAGCGCGGCGCCGGCTGCGCAGGTTGTGGGTCGCTTGGCGCCGGCTCCCCGGCTACGGGCGCCGGACCGGCGACCACGGCCGGCTCCTCGTCTGCGCCGGCGAGTAGCGGTACGCCGCGGCTGCGCAAGACAAGCACCAGCACGGCTCCAGCGATGATGCCGCCGATATGGCAGGCCCAGGAAACCTGATCCTCGCCCCCCTGGGAGAACATGAAGATCTGGAACAGGATCCACAGGATCAGCGGGATGAAGGCCGGGATGCGCAACGGGATGCGCGCGAAGACCAGCACCCATACCTTCACCCGCGGATAAAGGATCAGATAGGCGGCGACCACACCGGCGATGGCGCCCGACGCGCCAATCAGCGGCACCCGCGAATCCCAGGCAACCAGACCCTGGAAGAAAGCGCCGGCAATGGCGCAAAGCAGATAGAAGACGAGGTAGCGGATGTGGCCGAGTGCATCCTCGACATTGTCGCCGAACACCCACAGGAACAGCATGTTGCCGCCGAGGTGGAAGATATCCGCGTGCAGGAAGGAATAGGTCAGATAGCTCAGGCTCTCCGGAATGACGACAAATTGCGGAGCGAGGTCGACGCTGTCATGCACAACCGACGGGATGAAACCGAGGCCCATCACCGTGGCGTTGGCGAAATCCTCGCCGCCTAATGTGGTGACAAAGTAGATCAGCACGTTGAGCGCGATCAGGCTGATCGTCACATATTGCAGCTTGATGTGCCGCAGCCTGTTGGTGTCGTAAAGCGGGATGAACATCAGGTCCCCAGCTCGGCAGATTTCAGCGGTTCTTGCCGGGAACCCATAGCACGTCGGCATTTCCGTTGTCATTGACCGCGCGTGCGGCGACGAACAGAAAGTCCGAGACACGGTTGATGTATCTTATCGCCTCGCGGTTGACGTGCTCGTCCGGGTCTTGCGACAGCGCCACCATGATGCGCTCGGCGCGGCGGGCCACCGTGCGGGCGAGGTGAAGGGCAGCCGCCGCCGGCGTACCGCCGTTGAGCACGAAGGATTTGAGCGGCTCAAGGTCCTTGTTGAGGAGATCGATATCCTGTTCGATGCGGTCGGTCTGCGAGGCGATGATGCGCAACGGCTCGTAGTCGAGCGGCTTGCCATTATCGGGGACCGCCAGATCGGCGCCGAGATCGAAAAGGTCGTTCTGGATGCGGCCGAGCATCGCATCGATCGCCGGATTTACTGCCGCGGTATGAATGCGGGCCATGCCGATGCAGGCATTGGCCTCGTCGACCGTGCCGTAGGCGTCGATGCGAAGGTCGGATTTCAGCCGCCGCTCGCCGGAGCCGAGACCGGTGGTGCCATCGTCGCCAGTGCGGGTGTAGATCTTGTTGAGCTTGACCACGGGGTACCTCCCGGCTGGTGCTGCGTCACTTACGGGTGAAATACACCGCCAGCATGATCAGCACCAAGGCCACGAACTGCAAGAGCACGCGCGTCTGCATCAGCTTGTTGGAGGTCATGCTGGAGCCGCCGCGCATCATGTTGATGAGGCCGCGGATCAGCACGATCACCACTGCGACCATGACAAGAACGGCGAGGATGTTGAAGACGGTTGCCATGGTGTGTTCCAGTTGAATTGCGTTCAGGCGCGATTGGCGAGCAGACGGTAGAGTGCAGAAGCCGGCAGGATGCGTTTAAGGATCACACCGATCCTGGCCGGCACTGTTACCACATAATGCGGGCGCGGGCGCCGCGACAGAAGCGCATGGTGCAAGGCGGCATAAACCACCTCCGCCCCGGGCTTCAGCCGCGATGTGCTGCCGCCGGCCCGCAGCCGTTTGAGTTGCGCCGCATAGGCGAGGCGATGAACGGAATTCTCGTGATCGATATTCGCCAGGAACCATGCGAGGCTGTTGCTGGCGATCTTCGATTTCACCGGCCCCGGCTCGATCAGCGAAACATGGATGCCGCTGCCGAGGAGTTCTTGATAGAGGGACAGCATCAGCCCTTCGATAGCGTGCTTCGATGCCGAGTAGGCGCCGCGAAAAGGCACCGGCGCGAGGCCGAGGATCGATGAGCAATGAACGAGACGACCATGGCCCTGACGGCGCATCACCGGTACGACGCGGCGAGTGAGATCATGCCAGCCAAAGACATTGGCCTCGAACTGCTGCCGTAAAGCCTCGACCGGCAGGTCCTCGACGGCGCCGGGTTGTCCGTAGGCGCCATTGTTGAAGAGCGCACCGAGCCGGCCGCCGGTCCGTTCCAGCACCGACGCCACCAGCGCCTCGATCGATCCGGGCTCGGTGTAGTCCAGATAAAAGGCCTCGATGCCGTCGGCCTCGAGCGCGGCGATATCTTCGGGCTTTCGGGCCGTTGCGAACACCCGCCAGCCTTCCCTCTTAAGAGCATAGGCGCAATAGGCGCCTATGCCGGAAGAGGCACCTGTGACAATGATGGTGCGCAACTCTTCTCCGGGAGGAATGGTGGTTTGACCTAGGGTTGTCATTTACCGCAAACCCTTCCCATATTCGCGGCGTCGGGACAATCGAAGGGAACGCGGTTCTTGTTGCGGAAGATCGTAGCCCTCAAACGCGTCCTCTACGACGCGCTCGGCCATTTCAACACCGACGACGGCTGGGCAATGGCCAGCCATCTGGCGATCACCGCGCTGATGGCGCTTTTTCCTTTCCTGATCTTCGCTACGACGCTGGCGAGTTTTTTCGGCGCGCAGGCTTTCGCCGACACCGCCGTGCACCTTGTGTTCGACACATGGCCCGAGCAGATCGCCAAACCGATCGCGCGCGAGGTGCTCAACGTGCTTACCGTCCGGCGCAGTGACCTGTTGACCTACGGTATCGTGCTTGCCGGATATTTCGCCTCGAACGGCATCGAGGCGCTGCGCACCTCGCTCAACCGGGCCTATCGTGTCTCGGAAACGCGCGGCATCATCTACCGGCGGGTGCAGAGCATCATCTTCGTGCTGATCGCGACGGCCGGGTTTTTGGCCATCAGCGTGCTGCTGGTCTTCGCGCCGTTGCTGGCACGGCTGGCCGAGTCGCATTTCGAATGGATAAAGCCCTACATGGGCACGATCACGCTGTGGCGTTACGTCATCGCCTCGGTCGTCATCATCGGCGGCCTGTTCGCCGTGCATTTCTGGTTGCCGGCCGGCAAGCGCCGCTTCGTTTCGATCGTGCCTGGCATCATCTTCACGCTGGTCGGCTGGCTCATCGGGTCGACCATCTTCGCCGCCTATCTCGATCATTTCTCGTCCTATGTGACGACCTATGCCGGCCTCGCCTCGATCATGATCGCCGTCGTCTTCCTCTACATCGTATCAGCGATCTTCATCCTCGGTGGCGAGCTCAACGCCGCGATCAGCCGCTATTTAGAGGCGCGTGCCCGCGTCGGCGGCTGAGCCGTCGCCAGCCCGACGCCGAGCGTCGCGATCGCCATGCCGGCGATCTGGAGCGGGCTCAAGTGCTCACCGAACAATGCCCAGGCGATGACCGCGGTGACGGCCGGCACGAGGTAAAACAGCGAGGCGACCTTCGACATTTCGCCGTCGCGGATCATCACCATCAACAGGAAGATGGCGCCGATCGACAGCACAAGCACGAGCCAGGCCATGGCGAAGATCAGTTCGCCATTGACGATGACCGTTCGCGTCTCGAAGGCTAGCGAGGCCAAGGCCATTACAGATGCGCCGCCGACATATTGCCAGAACGTGGCAGCCACCAGATCGCCGCCGGAAGCAAAGCGCTTCTGCCAGATCGTGCCGGCGCTCATGCCGAGCACCGAGACAAGTGAGGCGCCCAGTGTTTCGGCCGTCACCCCGCCGCCGAGCGCGCCGAGCTTCGGCCAGAGCACGATCACCACACCGATCAGCCCGAGGCCGAGACCGGCCCAGTGGCGCGGCAGGATGGCCTCGCCGAGAAGCCTGCCGGCGAGCACTGCCGTGATCAGCGGCTGCAGGCCGACGATCAGGGCTGAAAGCCCAGCGGGCATGCCCCGGTGGATGGCCCAGAACACGCCGCCGAGATAGACGCCATGCATCAGGATGCCGGCGCCGGTCGCGTGCAGCGCCTCGTCGCGGGTGGCGCGGCTCGAACCAAGTGCGGCCATCAAAGCGACAAGCAGGATTGCGGCCAGGACAAAGCGCGCGGCCAGGAAAGTAAAGGGCTCCGCCCACGGCATGGCATAGCGCGCGCCGATGAAGCCGGTCGCCCACAGGACGACGAAAGAGGCGGGGATGAACCGCTTGAGGCTGTGCATTTTTCCGGAGGCCACGCGTCGGTGAGGACTGATTGTCGCGCTTGCTCTAATGCCGTTCCGAGCGGAAGGCAAAACCAAACCGTTGATCCATAGGCTCAATTCCATTCAAGGAATGCCTTTGGCGCCGCTAGAGACCGACCAGCCGCCTCACATCGTCCGGCGATGCGCCCGTCTTACGCTGGGCGGCAAGGCCGGTATCGCCAAGACTCTTCGACAGCTTTCGTCCGTCCGGGCCGAGGATCAGGCGATGGTGAAAATAGGCCGGCTGCGGCAGGCCAAGCAGTTGCTGAAGCAGCCGCTGCACGCTGGTCGCGGAATAGAGATCCTGGCCGCGCACGACATGGCTGACGCCCTGCAGCGCGTCGTCCATGGTGACGGCGAGGTGATAGCTGGTCGGGATTTCGCGGCGCGCCACGACCACGTCGCCCCAATCCTGCGGATGGGCTTCGACACGACGCGTCGCGGAGAGCGTCTCGTCCGTGTATTCGGCCCATGACAGGTCCTTGCCGGCGCGCGCTATTGCCGCATCGACGTCCAGCCGCCAGGCAAATGGCACATTTTCGGCCTGGCGCCGCTTGCGTTCGCTCGCCGTCAACGCCTTGTCGGCGGCAGGATAGAGCGGCACGCCGTCCGGGTCGCGCGGCCAGTCGCGGCCACGCTTCTCGCTGTCGGCGATAAAGGCGCGGATCTCACTTCTGCTCATGAAGGCCGGGTAGACAAGTTCTTCCTCGATCAGCCGCTCGAGCATCGCCCGATATTCGGCAAAATGCTCGGACTGGCGGCGCACCGGTTCCTCCCAGCCAAGCCCCAGCCATTTCAGGTCGCGAAAAATGCCTGCCTCGAATTCCGGCGTGCAGCGTGTCGTGTCGATATCCTCGATGCGCAGCAGCAGGCGTCCGCCCGTCGCCTTTGCCAATTTCTGATTGAGCAGCGCCGAATAGGCATGGCCGAGATGCAGTTCGCCGTTCGGGCTCGGCGCGAAGCGGAATGTCAGCAGTGTCATTGTCCGGCGGCAATCGGGTTGTGTGGCGCTTTCGCCAATTGCTACTTTGCGCCGGTGGCGTCGTGCGTCCAGAGGGACACGTGACGAAGCGTGCGGCACTTTTGATTTTGGAACAAGCAGACATGCAACGCATCGCCAGTCTCGACGACATTGCGCAAGGGCTGGATAGGCTATGCTTACTCGACCCACGCCTGGAAAGAGTGCGCGGCATGGCCGGCGAGGTGCCGCTCAGGCTATCGGAGCCGGGGTTCAGGAGCCTTGCTTCCATCGTCGTTTCGCAACAAGTGTCCCGCGCGAGCGCCGACGCCATCTTCGGCCGGCTGACGAGACTGCTCGATCCGCTGACGCCGCAGGCGATACTTGCCGCCGACGAGGTGATCTTTCGCGAGGCCGGGCTGTCGCGACCCAAGCAGCGCGGCCTGCTTGCCGTCGCCCGGGCGGTGGCCGACGGGCTCGACCTCGATCACCTCTGTCGGCTCGATGCAAGCGAGGCGATCGCGGCCATGACCAGGGTGCCGGGGATCGGCCCGTGGACGGCTGAAGTCTACCTTTTGTTTGCCGCCGGACACCCGGACATCTTTCCGGCGCGCGACGTTGCATTGCAGAGCGCGGTCGGCCATGCACTAGGCATCGACCCGCGTCCGCCGGAGAAAATGCTGATCCGGCTTGCCGAATCATGGAGCCCGTGGCGCGGTGTCGCATCGCGGCTTTTCTGGGCTTATTATCGCGAATTGAAGGGCAGGGATGCCGCGCCTCCGGCCTGAATCCGCAAAAAAGCATTGAAATCATGCGTTTTTGAGACCCGGCATGATCGACAATCCGCTTCACATCCCTGTCATGTCGGGCTTACAGTATCCGCGTCGACCGGTTCTAGGGTGAAGGAGGTCAACGACGTGACGGTTGCCGTATCTCCGGATGGGCTTCCAGCGCTGGTGCTGAATGCGGATTACCGTCCGCTCAGCTATTACCCCCTGTCGCTCTGGTCCTGGCAGGATGCCATCAAGGCGGTGTTCCTCGAGAGGGTGAACATCGTCGCCGAATACGAACACGCCGTCTCTTCACCGACCTTTTCGATGAAGCTGCCGAGCGTCGTCAGCCTGAAGGCTTACGTGAAGCCGTCGAGGCATCCGGCGTTTACCCGTTTCAACGTCTTCCTGCGTGACCGTTTCCAATGCCAATATTGCGGCACGCCGGACGATCTGACGTTCGACCATGTCATTCCTCGCCATCGCGGCGGCGCCACGACCTGGGAGAATGTCGTCGCTGCCTGCTCGCCCTGCAATCTGAGGAAGGGCGGCATGATGCCGGCCCACGCCAAGATGTGGCCGCTGCAGAAGCCCTACCAGCCGACGGTGCATGATTTGCATAATAACGGCCGGCTGTTCCCGCCCAACCATCTACACGAAAGCTGGATGGATTATCTGTACTGGGATGTCGAACTCGAACCATAGAGTTCGGCAGAAATCCGCCATGCCGGTCGCCTGACGCAGCTTTCCGCGCTTCCGGTGCTCACGTACTTTAGTACGCTCCGCTCCGGTTCTCGAAAGCCACGTCATGCACTCCGGCCTGACGAATTTCTGGACGAACTCTGCGTTGTGCCGCTCAGTCGCGGGCGAAGGCGCTGCGGAAGGCTACGACCGTCAGGACAAAGCTGGCGATGGCGTTCCAGCCGGCCAGCGACAGGCCGAGGATGCGGAGCGCCGCCTTGTCGCAGGAGGGCGGGACGAATTTGTCGAGCGCATCGAGCACGCCCTTGCCGCCGGTGTCCACCGGCCCGGCGGCTGCGGTGCAATCGGTCGGGCCTGGCCACCACGCCCATTCGACGCCGGAGTGATAAACGCCGAGATAGACGCCGTAGAGCATCAGCAGGCCGCCAATAGCCAGCAGGCCACGGCTTACCCAGGCTGGCGCGTGAAGAGCCGACGCAAGCACCGCCAGCAGCATCAAGGGCACGCCGACGTAGTAAGGCGTGCGCTGCTCGAGGCAGAGCTTGCAGGGGATGTAGCCGCCGAGATACTGGAAGGCCAGCGCCGAGCCGACCGTGGCGGCCATGGCGACAGCGAGAAACAGGGCGGTGCGCAGCCGCTGGCGTCCGGTATCGGCATTCACGGTCGCTGTCATCGGACTCAGTCCATTCGGTTCGATGCCGTTCAGACGGCGTATTTGACGACAATATAGAGCAAAATCAGGGCAGCGGCGGCGGCGCCTGCAATCTGGCCAAGGCGCTTTTCGATGAAGTGGCGGATCGGCTCGCCATAGCGGCGCAACAGCCACGCGAGAAACAGGAAGCGAGCACCGCGCGCCACGATTGCCAGCACGATGAACAGCAGCAAAGGAACACCGATGACGCCCGACAGGATCGTCACAACCTTGATCGGCGGCAGATGGGCGAGGCCGGAGGTGACCAGCATCAGGATGATGAAGCCGACACCCGATGAGACGCGCATCGCTTCGAACTCGTCATATTTGCCATAAAATTCGAGGATCGGCCGCGCCACCGCATCATAGGCATAATGGCCGATGAACCAGCCGGCGATGCCGCCCAGCACCGAGGCGACGGTGGCGACCAGCGCGTAACGATAGGCGCGATCCGGCCGCGACAGCGCCATCGGCAGATAGAGGACGTCGGCCGGCACCAGGAACACCGAGCTCTCGACGAAGGCGATGAAGGCCAGCCACCATTCGGCGGATTTGCTCGCCGCCAGCGACAAGGTCCAGTCGTAAAGTCCGCGAAGCATCGGCACTCCTAATGCACGCCCAAACCAGAAGCGGTCTTGGGATCACGACATGTACAAACAAGACTTGGAAGCGCCCCGCATCAACCTCGTCGGACAAGGTGCGCTTCAATGACATGCGCCGCCTGTCTAGAAAGATTTTCCGCGCTGCACAATGGCAGCTGCTTCACGAAATCGAAAGGCTGAGGCTTGAGCGAGCCCAGATGTCGGGATTTGGCCAGTTGACGAACAGGCCTCCAACCGTATAGTCCGCGCCCATCCAGGCCGCCCGGCCTGAGCCCCTATGGCGGAATTGGTAGACGCGCTCGACTCAAAATCAGGATGCGTCTACCGTCAGCCCGCAGGGTAATAGGATTGGAGGTCAATGGGTTAGGAGTTAAGAGCCGCTTAATTCTCGAACTGCCACCCTCTGCGTAGGTGCAGCATGAGAGCGTTGAGAGGTAAATGAGTTAGCGCCTTGCGGGTGTGGTGAAACTGGTAGACGCGCTGGATTCAAAATCCAGTTCCGAAAGGAGTGTCGGTTCGAGCCCGACCACCCGCACCAACTATCGGCCAACAAACTTTGAGAACGGCAGTCATTTCACCTGTCGCGCCAGAGTTCGAATCGTGTCGGCCGCCCACCTCCACCAGGATACTCCGCAATGTCCGGTGATGGATGGGACAGATCAATACATAAAATCAATATGTTATGAGAGATCGTGTGCAAAAACTGCACACGAAAGGTCCGCTACTCTTCTGGTTTTCGTTCCTGCGATGGAGTAGCCGACGGGCCTCTTGGGACGCCTGTTGAGTAGCTGCGCTGTCCTATCCTGCGAGGACCGTTGCTGGTGTATCCGCGATCTGCCGTCTTTCAGATGGCGGACGTCACCCATGTCGGTCGACCAAGATCAAGCTTGATCCCGCTGACCACGCGACGCCGCTGATGTGCTCGACACCAATGCCCGACTGCGTCGGCGCATTACGCGTGAGCCGTAAGAAATAAAATGACCAGTGCGCTTGAGCCCGCTGCAATATCAAAAAGATGCCCCGGCTTCAGGGAGGCCACACGCGCCGCCCATTCGTCGGCTGTGAAAGCGCGTCGTTGCAATGCAAGTGAAAAAAACTACCGGCCAATCAAAGCGAACATTTCTGGACTGTTTGCCGACCGAGGCGGAGTTTGATGAGGCTCAACTTCAGCCGGGACCGAAATGGCCTTACCGACCGATCCAGATCACCACGCCCGGGAGACGCTCCGGCTGATCGGCCCCGATCCGCAGAACTGGGTGCCGGACCGGGAAGGCATCGACCACAATGTCTTCATCGTTGGCGGTGGGCAGACGGGGGCGACCTTTGCCTTCGCGTTGAGGCGTGCCGGCATCGGCAAGGTTACTGTCGTCGACGCGGCACCGGATGAAAGCAAGGCCGGCATCTGGTTCACTCATGCACGGATGAACCGGCTGCGAACGCCAAAGGGCTTGCCGGGGCCGGAACTCGGCTTGCCGGGCTTGAGCTTTCAGTCCTGGTACGAAGCCCGCCACGGTGCGGAAGCCTATGCCGGATTCGACCGCATCGCACGGACGGATTGGGCGAACTACCTGAAATGGTATCGCGCGTTCCTCGGTATCGGCATCCGTTACGGCACGCGTCTCATTCGCATCGAGCCGGCCGGCGGGCTTTTTCGCCTCCACCTCGAAGCCGACGGCACGCCATCGGTCGAAACGGCGCGCAAGATCATTCTGGCCAATGGCTTTGGCGGCAGCGGCGGTCCAGTGATACCGGCGGTACTTGCCGCCTTGCCGCGGGGCCTTGTCGCACACAGTTCGGCGGCAATCGATTTTGCCTCGCTCAAGGGCAAGGCAATGGCTGTCGTCGGGTCGGCGGCTTCGGCATTCGATGCGGCCGGAGCTGCCCTTGAGGCCGGCGCGAAATCGGTGCGTCTCTTTGCCCGCCGCAACAGCATTGCCAGTGTGCCGATCAACCGGGTGCGCGGCTATCCCGGCGCCTATGACAATTATCCTCGGCTGCCCGATGCGGTGCGCTGGCGCCAGGCATTGCGCTTCCGCGAGGCCGGTTCAACGCCGCCGCTCGATGCGGTGGAGCGGGCGGTGCGGCACCAGAATTTTCATCTCCATCTCGGTGCCCCCTGGACAAATGCGGATGTCGAAGACGGCAAGGTCGTCACCGATATCGCAGGCGAGACGTTTGCGTTCGACTTCGTCGTCGCCGGCACCGGCTATTTCGCCGACCCGACGCGCAAGCCTGAGTTCGCCGATTTCGCCGCCACCATCCGGCTATGGCGCGACCAGTACGCGCCGCCGGAAGCAGAGCTGGATGAATTTTTCGGCGCCCATCCTTATCTCGGCCTCGGCCATGAATTTCTCGAGAAGGCGCCGGGGGAGGCGCCATTCCTGAGGAATATCCATGTCTTCAATCCCGGCGGCTTTGTCAGTTTCGGCCTGCCGATCGGCGATGTGCCGTCGATCAGGCGCGATGTGCCGGCCGTTGTCGCGCGCATCAGCCGCGATCTCTTCCTCGCCGATCTCGACAGCCATGAGAGCCGCATAACCGGGAGCCATCCGGCCGAGTTCGGCGAAGACGCCTATGCCGCTTCCGTCTCGCGGCCGGCGCAGACCATCGCGGCGGAATAGACGCATTTCCATGGACAAACGCCGATGACCTTCAGCCCTGACCTTTCCGACCCGTTCGTCGCCACGGCGGTCGAACTGCGCGAAATCTTCGATCGGGATGCCGTGGCGCGCGACAAGGCCGGCGGCCGGCCCGTCGAACAGATCCGCCTGCTGAAGGAAAGTGGTTTGCCGTCGGCGCAGATTCCCAAGCGCTATGGCGGCAAGGGCGCACCCTGGCTGTCGGTGCTTCGCGTCGTGCGCGAATTCGCCCGCACCGACGGCTCGCTCGCCCATCTCTACGGATACCATCATCTGCCGCTCAATGGCGTGCTGTTCCGTGGCACGCAGGCGCAGAGGGACCGGCTGCTGACACGCTCGGCAAGGGAGAACTGGGTCTGGGGCAATTCCGGCAACGCCATGTCGAAGACGTCGACGGCCAGGCGCAACGGCACGGGCTGGATCCTGAGCGGCTTTCGGCCGTTCTCCTCCGGTTCCCACATCGCAGACTACATCCAGGTTGCCTGGGAGGACGGCCAGGATAGACTAGCGGCAGCGATCCCGGCTGACCGTGAGGGCATCGTCATCGAGGATGACTGGGATGGTGTCGGCCAGCGGCAGACCGGCAGCGGCAAGGTGACGTTCAAGGACGTGCATGTCGGCGACGACGAACTGATTGGCTCGCCCGCGGTGCCGCTGACGCCGTTCCAGACGCTGACGTCACTGTTCCAGCAGGCGGTCCTGCTCAACCTGTTCGTCGGCAGCGCGCAAGGAGCGCTGAGCGAAGGCCGGGACTATACGGTCTCGCAATCGCGCCCCTGGGTCTATTCCGGCTATGAGAAACATACCGACGATCCGTTCGTGCAACGCAAATATGGCGACCTCTATATCCGCACGCTCGCCGCGGCCGAACTGGCCGATATAGCAGCATGCAGCCTCGATGCCGCCTATGGCCAGGGCGAGGCGTTGACCCTGGAGCAGCGCGGGCAGACGGCGATCGATCTCGCCACCGCCAATGTCTACGCCGGACAAGTCGGCCTCGACGCGTCGAGCGAGGTTTTCGAGGTGATGGGCGCCCGCTCAGCCACCAAGGCCAACGGCTACGACAGGTTCTGGCGCAACGTGCGCACGCACACGCTGCACAATCCGGCCGAATACAAGAAGCGCACGATCGGCACCTGGTTGCTGACCGGGGAATTCCCGGCCGGCGGACTGTACCGCTGAGGAGGCGAAAAAAATGGCCAGGCGCAAGGACAAGCTCAAGCTGGGAGCGTTTCTGCTCTTCACCGGTCACCATGTGGCGGCCTGGCGCCATCCAGCGGCAGGCGAGGGGACCAGCCTCGGCGACTACGTCGAACTTGCCCGGCTGGCGGAAGCGGCCAAATTCGACGCGATCTTCTTTGCCGATGGCGTCGCGGCGCGGCTGAGCAACCTCGAGGCCGCCAGCCGCAAGGCGCATAGCGGCGTCTATCCGTTCGAGCCGATCACGCTGCTGTCGGCACTGTCGGCCGTGACCAGGAACATCGGCCTCATCGCCACGGCGTCGACCAGTTTTTCCGATCCCTACAATCTGGCCCGCCAGTTCGCGTCGCTCGACCATCTGAGCCGCGGGCGCGCAGGCTGGAATCTGGTCACCTCTTCCGATCCGGAGGCAGCGTTCAATTTCGGTCACGAGACGCATATCCAGCATGGCGAGCGCTACGACCGCGCCGAGGAATTCGCCGATGTCGTGCTCGGCCTGTGGGACAGCTGGGAGGATGACGCCTTCCCGCGCGACAGAGCAAGCGGGCGCTATTTCGACAAGGACAAACTGCATGTGCTGAACCACAAGGGCCAGCACTTCAAGGTGCGTGGTCCCCTGAACACGCCGCGAACGCCGCAAGGTCGTCCGGTCGTGGTCCAGGCCGGCGCGTCGGGTCCGGGCAAAGAGCTGGCGGCTCGTACCGCGGAAGCGATTTTCGCCGCGCAGATCACGCTCGACGAAGCCACCGCCTTCTATGCCGACGTCAAGGGCAGGCTCGGCAAATATGGCCGCTCGGAGGATGACCTGAAAGTCCTGCCAGGCATTTTCCCGGTCGTCGGCCGCACTGAAGCCGAGGCGCGGGGGAAGTTCGAACAGCTGCAGGATCTCATCCAGCCGGAAGTCGGCCTCGGTCTGGTCTCGGCGCTGGCCGGCGGCTTCGACCTCAGCGCCTATCCGCTCGACGGGCCGGTGCCGGATTTGCCGGAGACCAATGCCGGCAAGAGCCGGCAAGCGCTGGTGATCGATCTGGCGTGGCGCGAGAACCTGACGATCCGGCAGCTTTATCTGCGCATCGCCGGCGCCCGCGGCCACTGGCAGGTGGTCGGCACGCCGCAACAGATCGCCGACACCATGGAAGAGCGGTTCGAGAATTACGGCGCCGACGGCTTCAACATCATGGCGCCGATCATGCCCGGCGGCCTGAAGGATTTCATCGAGCTGGTGGTGCCGGAACTGCGCCGCCGTGGCCTGTTCCGCGACGAGTATGAGGGCAGCACCTTGCGCGACAATCTCGGCCTGAAGCGACCGGCAAACCGTTTTTCGCGGCATGCCGCGGCAGCTGCGGAATAGGCCGGCAATGGCGCGCGACACGCTCTTTCTCATCCAGCCGGGTTTCGCCGACCCAAATCAGCCGGGCCAGACGTTCGTCTGCCCCTATTGCAACCAGGTTGAGGGATTGCTCGCAGCCTTTCCCGATCTCGCCGCCAGACTCGACGTTGAGCGCGTGCCGTTTTCGAGGCCGAGAGGCAAGGTGATCGACGCGCTCGGCGAACGGCACCAGTCGCTGCCGGTGCTGATCATCGGCAGCAATCCGCCCGCCGACTTGCCGACGGCCAAGGGCAAGGTCTTCGCCGATGACACCAGGCGCATTCTTGCACTGCTTGCCGAGCGCCACGGCTTTCCGCATCTGCATGAGTGACAGCATGACCTTCGATCCTGATACCTCCAATCCATGGATCGCCAAGGCGGCCGAGCTGCGCGAGATCTTTGCCCGCGACGCGGTCGAGCGCGACCAACTTGGCGGCAGGCCCGTCGAGCAGATACGGCTGCTCAAGGAGAGCGGCCTGCTCACCATCGTCATTCCCAAGGAATTCGGCGGCGCCGGCGAACCCTATTCGACGGCGCTGAAGATCGGCCGCGAGTTCGCCAAGGTCGACGGCTCGATCGGCCATATCTATGGCTACCATTTCAGCGCATTGATCGCCGCCAGGCTCAACTCGGACGAGCCGCGTTCAGCCGATCTGCTTCGGCGTTCGGCTGCCGGCGACTGGTTCTGGGGCAACACCGGCAACAGCTTTTCCAAAACGCTGTTCGGCCGCAAGGATGGCGAGTGGACGATCGTCAATGGTTTCAAACCCTTTGCCTCCGGCTCGCATGTTGCCGATTATCTTTCGACCTCGTGGGAGGACGAGAGCAGCGGCGAGAGGAAGTTTGCAGCGATCCCCGCGGACCGTGAAGGCATCACCGTTCTCGATGACTGGGACGGCATCGGCCAGACGCAGACCGGCAGCGGCAAGGTCGCCTACAAGGACGTCAGGATCCACGACAGCGAGTTGGTGCGCGGTTGGGTCGACGCGTCGTTGCCAATCCGCACCATCGGCCCGCTGCAGCAGCAGAGCGTGTTGCTCAATGTCTTTGTCGGCACGGCCCAGGGCGCGCTGCTGGCGGCGCGAGATTATACGCTCAACAGTTCGCGGCCGTGGATGTATTCCGGCGTCGAGCGCCATATCGACGATCCATGGATCAAGCGGCAGTATGGCGAGCTGTGGGTCAAGACGCGGGCGGCGACGGCGCTGGCCGATCGCGCGGCGGCGGCGATCGATCATGCGATCGCGCGCGGCAAGGCGCTGACCGAGCAAGAACGCGGTGAGGCGGCGGTTGCCGTCGCCGCGGCCAATGTGCTGGCAGGCGATGTTGCGCTCGAAGTCACGACCGAGATATTCGAGGTCATGGGTGCCCGCTCGGCGGTGCGCAAATACGGCTTCGACCGCTTCTGGCGCAACGCACGCATTCACACCTTGCACAACCCTGCCGAATACAAGACCCGCACCGTCGGCACCTGGTATCTGACCGGCGCATATCCCGAGCCCGGCGTCTTTCGATGAGCGGCCGGCAGCTCCATCTCAACGTCAACATCCTGCATGCCGGCTTCTCGCCGGCGGCATGGCGGATGGACGGCGTCGACCCCTATGCCGCCTTCACCGTCGGCCACTATGTGCACGTGGCGAAGATCGCCGAGCGCGCCAAGCTCGACGCCATCTTTCTTGCCGATCAGGCAGCAATCTCGGACCGCATTGACTATCGGCCGATCACATCTCTGGAGCCGACGATTGTGCTGGCGACGGTAGCCGCCGCAACCGAGCGCATCGGCCTGATCGCCACCGCTTCAACCAGCTTCAACGAGCCCTACAATATCGCCAGGCGCTTCGCGACGCTCGACCATGTCAGCGACGGACGCATCGGCTGGAACATCGTCACCACGGCCGATCCCGCCTCGGCCCGCAATTTCGGCCTCAACGGTGCCATCGATCATGGCCGGCGCTACGAGCGGGCGGCGGAATTTGCTGACATCGTCAAGGCATTGTGGGACAGCTGGGAGGACGATGCCTTCATCGGCGACGTCGCCGGCGGGCGCTTCGTCGATGCCACCAAGGTTCACGCCATCGACCACAAGGGCGCACATTTCTCGGTGCACGGCCCGCACAATGTGCCGCGTTCGCCGCAAGGGCATCCGGTGGTCGTCCAGGCCGGCGGGTCCGATGACGGCAAGGACCTCGCCGCCCGCCACGCCGAAGCCGTGTTTTCCGCATCGCAATCTTTCGAGGAAGCGCTCGGCTATGCGCGGGAACTTAAGGCGCGTGCCGTCGCCTATGGCCGCACCGGCGGCGTGCCGCTCAACCTCGCCGGCCTAGCCACTATCATCGGCAGCACAGAGGGGGAAGCGGAGCGGCGGCAAGAAGAGCTGTGGGATCGCATTCCGCTCGACTACAGCCTTGGGCGGCTGTCCGGCGTGCTCGGCATCGATCGCGAGCGGCTGAAGCTCGATGAGAAGTTGCCGGAACGGATTCAACTGCCCCCCAACGGCGGCCACACCTTCTTCAAGGCCACGCTCGCGCTCGCCCGCAGCAATGATTTCACGGTTCGCCAGCTGATCCGGGCGCTGAACGGCAGCACTGGCCACCGCACCATCGTCGGCACGCCGGAGCAGATCGCCGACGATATCGAAAGATGGTTTGTCGCCGGCGCCGCCGACGGCTTCAACCTGATGCCGGACGTGCTGCCGACCGGACTGGAGGTCTTTGTCGATACGGTGGTGCCGATCCTGCGCCGGCGAGGGGTGTTCCGAACGGAATATGAAGGGCGCACGCTGCGCGACCATCTCGGCCTTATCAGGCCCGAAAGCCGCTTTGCACCGCAGCCGAGCAAGGCGCCAGGGCTGCTAGGGGCAGCCCTTTGAATGATCATCAAAATACAACGGAGCGGAAGGTCCTGCCATTGACCTCCATGCCCGGCCAAAATACAGGCCCGACAATGAGCGCTGACACCGAGTTTCTTTGGTACATCCCGAACCAGGTCGCTCCCGGTCACCGCGGCGAGCCGGCCGTCGAGAACCACAACAGCCTGGAGACGCTGACCAGCCACGCGAAGGCGCTTGAGGAATACGGCTGGAAGGGCGCGCTGATCGGTACCGGCTGGGGTCGGCCCGACACTTTTACTGTCGCGGCCTCGCTCGCCGCGCGGACCACCTCCTTCGAGCCGCTCATCGCGATCCGCCCGGGGTACTGGCGGCCGGCGCACTTCGCATCCGCCGTAGCCACGCTCGACCAGCTGACCGCCGGTCGCGTGCGTATCAACATAGTGTCAGGCAAGGACAACCTCGCTGCGTATGGCGACAGCGAAGGTGACCAGATACATCGCTATGCCCGTACCAGAGAGTTCATGCGCCTGGTTCGCAGACTTTGGACTGAAGAGAACGTGACCTTTGCGGGCGAGCACTTCCAGGTCACTGGCTCTACCGTGATGCCCCGCATCCATGTCCGTGGCGATCGTCGCCATCCCAAGCTCTACTTCGGCGGCGCGTCGGAGGCGGCGGCGCGGGTGTCGGCCAGCGAGGCGGATGTCCAGCTCTTCTGGGGCGAGCCGCTCGACGGCGTCCGGGAGCGGATCGAGCGACTCAAAGCCTTGAGCAGGGAACTCGACCGAGACCTCCCGCCTCTGGAGTTCGGGTTGCGGGTCACCACGCTGGTCCGCGACACCGCTGGGCAGGCCTGGGCGGACGCAGAAGCGAAGGTCGACGAGATGGCCAAGGGCCAGGGAGCCGGCTGGAACGATCACGGTCGAGCGGTAGCGGTGGGCCAGCAGCGTCTGCTCGATCTGCACGCGCGCGGCGAGGTGCTGGACGACAATCTCTATACTGCGCCGGGCAAATATGGCGGCGGCGCTGGCACCACCTGGCTGGTCGGCTCGGCCGCCGACGTCGCCCGCTCGCTCGGCAGGTACCGGGACCTGGGCATCACACACTTCGTGCTCTCGGACACGCCGTATCTTTCCGAGATCAAGCGGCAAGGCGATCAGTTGCTTCCGCTTTTGCGCAACGGGGCCCAAGCCGCGCTTCTTGAATGACCTGGGGTCGTCAGAACACCGAATAAGCCAGATTGCCAGTAGGGAAGACGATGTCACAGCCGGCCGCCTTCAGCATCCGCCCTTCCGACGCTGACCTGCGTGGTGAAGCGGCGCTGCGGCGGCGTTATCGAGCGCCGCAAAGCGCGCATACCGGAAGCTGGAACGAAGCCCTCGAGGCGATCCTTTCGCATCGCTCGGTCCGCAATTATCTCGCCAAGCCTCTGCCCGAAGGGACGCTGGAACTGATCGTCGCCGCCGCCCAGTCGGCGCCGACTTCTTCCAATCTCCAGGCGTGGAGCGTCATCGCAGTCGAGGATCCGGCGCGCAAGGCGCGGCTTGCCGAACTGGCGGCGATCAATCGCCATATCGAGCAGGCGCCGCTGCTGCTGGTCTGGCTGGCCGACCTGTCGCGGCTGCGTGCCATTGCCGAGGCAAAAGGCCGGGTGGGCGAGGGGCTAGACTATCAGGAGAGTTTTCTGCTGGCCGTGATCGACGCCGCACTTGCCGCACAGAACGCCGTGGTGGCGACCGATGCACTCGGGCTCGGCTCCTGCTACATCGGCGCGATGCGCAATCATCCGCAGGAGGTGGCGCGCGAACTCGGCCTCCCGCCGGAAACCGTGGCGGTGTTCGGCCTGACCGTCGGCTATCCCGATCTCCTGGCTGCGACTGACATCAAGCCCAGACTGCCGCAGGCTGCGGTGCTGCACCGCGAGCGCTATCGATCAGAGCCCGATCCGGACGATCTTGCAGCCTACAACCAGAGGCTTCGTTCATTCCAGCAGGAGCAGGCGATGCCTGTGTTGGACTGGACAGAGTTGGTTTCGAACCGCATCGGCAGCAAAGCAGCGCTGAAAGGCCGTGATCGCCTGGGCGAAGTGCTCAAAGCGCTGGGCTTCAAGCTCAAATAGGCGCGCGCCTGCTCGCGAGACCGCGGCGAGGCTATTCGGCCGCGATGATGGCGATGCGCGCCGGAAGCGCCGCCGGCGGTGGGACGTCGAGAGCGCCGAGCTGGCGCGCCTCGGCCTTCAGCCAGCCATGAAAGCGCTCGACCGTCTCCAGCTTCGCCTTGTGCGGCGTCGTCGCAAAATAATAGGAAAACTCGACCGGCTGCGGTGAGCCGAATGGACTGACCAGACGCCCCGCGGCGAGGTCAGGCTCGGCCAGCCGGAATTTGCCGAGACCGATGCCCTTGCCGGCCACAGCCGCGTCGAGCACCAGTGACGATTGGCTAAGCCGTATACCGCCTTCGACAAAGCGGCCAGACAGGCCGTTGGATCTCAGCCAGCCCTTCCAGTCAGGGCAGCTTGGATCGCGTTCCGGACCGTCCTCATGCAGGATCGGTGCGTCACGCAGCCCCTCCGGCCCGCGATAGAGACCGTGCATGCGAGCAAATTCCGGGCTGCAGACGGGCAGCACCGCTTCCGAAAACAGCCGTTCCGTCAGCAGGCCGCTATAGGCGCCCGACCCGTAGCGGATGACGCAGTCGACGTCTTCGCTGGCAAAATCGGCAAGCCTGGTCGATGCGTCGACCAGCACTTCTAGGCCGGGTACCGCGTCGCGCAGTGCGTCGAGGCGCGGGATCAGCCATTTGCTGGCGAAGGAGGGCGCGACCGACACTTTGATCGGCGCATCCTCCTCGTCGCCGGAAATCCGCGCGACCGACTCGACAACGACGTCGAAAGCCTCGGTGAGGCCGGGCATCAGCGCTTGGCCGGCCGACGTCAGCAGAAGCTCGCCACGGTTGCGATGGAACAGCGGTTGACCGAGGTGATCCTCGAGCAGGCGGATCTGCTGGCCGATGGCGGCAGGCGTCACATGGAGTTCTTCGGCCGCCCGCGTAAAGCTCAGGTGGCGGGCGGTTGCGACAAAAGCGCGAAGCGACGTCAGCGGCGGAAGCCTCGCCAGCGTCGGCCGCAGCTTCCTTGATTTTGCGCGAATGAGATCGACCATGGAGCGCATTCAACACGTTCAGGCCGGGCGCGACGAGGGCGGGCTTTGCGCCAAAGTGCCCGGTGGAAAATTTCGTTTGCCGCAGCGTCGCGGCAGCGGGAACGGAAATCTAAAAAATCGTAATGTCTACAATTCTTGTAGAAATAAGATCGGAGCGCTGATTTGGGCGTCGAGCAGCTTTGCCAGATCCTGGAATGAAACGGTCGTGCGAAGCAGTGCTTTCGGCAGACGATAGAAAATCATTCTTCCGGTTTTGCGGCGTGGCAGGGATCATCGCGTCGAGGCGCCGGAGTGTGTTCGGCCGCCGGATGCCATCGTAGCCGTTTTCCGGAGCTCAAGGCCATGTCTGTCAATCGTCGTCATTTCAACCAGCTGCTGTTGCTTGGCGGTGCGAGCTTCGCATTGCCCGGGGTTTCCTTCGCTGCCGAAGGAACGCCGGTCCAGGGTGGCACGCTCAACTGGGCCTACTATCCCGACCCCACCTCGCTGATTGCCATCAACACCTCGTCGGGCACCGGCCAGGCGATCGGTCCCAAGGTGAATGAAGGTCTGCTTGATTTCGCCTATGACCTCAGCCCGAAACCGCTGCTGGCGACGGAGTGGTCGATCAGCGATGACGGCCTGCGCTACACCTTCAAGCTGCGCGAGAGCGTCAAATGGCATGACGGCAAGGACTTCACGTCGGAAGACGTTGCCTTCACCATCTTCCGGCTGAAGGAGGCGCATCCGCGCGGCCGCATCACCTACCAAAACGTGACCGCGGTCGAGACGCCCGATCCGCACACCGCCATCATCGTGCTTTCAAAGCCGGCGCCCTATCTGATCACGGCACTGAGCAGCTCGGAATCACCGATTGTGCCGAAGCACGTCTACGAAACGTTCAAGCCGGCGGAACAGCCGAAGCTCGAACAGACGATCGGCACCGGTCCCTTCATTCTCAAGGAATGGGTGCCCGGCAGCCATCTGATCTTCGACCGCAATCCGGATTATTGGGACGCGCCTCGGCCCTACCTCGACCGCATCGTCCTGCACGTCATCCTCGACCCGGCCGCGCGTTCGGCGGCTCTTGAAACCGGCGAGATCGATATCGGCGCCAATCCCGTGCCGCTGGCCGACATCGAACGGCTGAAGGCAAACCCCGCTCTGGTCGTCGACACCAACACCTACGCCTATTCCGGCCCACAGCAGCAATTGTTCTTCAATTACGAGAACGAAATCCTGACCAAGCGCGATGTGCGCCTTGCCATCGCCCACGCAATCGACCTGCAGAAGCTGGTCGACATCGCGCTCTACGGCTATGCGCAGGTATCGCCGAGCCCGATCAGCACGGCGCTGCCCAAATGGTATGACCCCAGCATCAAGGCGCGCGAGCCCGATACCAAACTGGCGGAGAAGCTGCTCGACGACGCCGGCTATCCGCGTGGCGCCGATGGGACGCGCTTCAAGCTCCGGCTTGCCTACAACGCGTTCCTGCCGGCGTCCTATGCCGATTTCATCAAGCAGTCGTTGGCGACGGTCGGCATCGATGCCGAGATCCTCAAGCTTGACCTGTCGACGTTCCTGAAGACCGTCTACACCGACCGCGCCTGGGACCTGGTCGTCGAGTCGCTGTCGAACACCTTCGATCCGACGCTCGGTGTCCAGCGCGCCTACTGGTCGAAGAACTTCAAGATCGGCCTCGTCTTCTCCAACGCCAGCCACTATGCAAACCCCGAGGTCGACCAGATCCTCGAAGCGGCGGCGATCGAGCCCGACGAGACCAAGCGGCGCGAGCTCTGGTACAAATTCCAGCACATCATCCATGACGACGTGGTGTCGGTCGATCTGGTCGCCGCCGGCGCCCAGATTGTTGCCAACAAGAAGGTCAGGGATTTCGCGCCAGGCGCTCAGGGGATCAACAACAGCTTCGCGCAGATATGGCTCGCGCCAAACGCCTAAGCGTTCTGCAAGCCCTCTGGTTGGGATCGGCACGTGAAACTCCGGTCCCGACTTTCTCCATGAAGACAAATCGCGCCAATTCGGAGTACCGACCATGACCATCAACCGACGCCTGTTCAATCAGTTCCTGCTGCTGGCCGGCGCGAGTGCTGCACTTCCCGCCGGGGCATTCGCAGAAGACGCAAAGCCGGTGGCCGGCGGCACGCTCAATTTCGTCTACTATCCCGAGCCGAACCAGATCGTTTCCATCAACACCAGCGCTGGCGGACCGGCCACCATCGGTCCGAAGATTTTCGACGGCCTGCTCGCCTACGACTACGATCTCAATCCGCGACCGCAACTGGCCACCGAATGGTCGATCAGCGACGACGGGCTCGAATACGTCTTCAAGCTGCGCCAGGGAGTGAAGTTCAGCGATGGCCATGATTTGACCTCCGAGGACGTGGCCTTTTCTATCTCCCGGCTGCGCGAAGCGCATCCGCGCGGTCGCATCACCTTCCAGAACGTCACCGACATCGACACGTCGGACCCGCATATCGTGAAGATCAAATTGTCGAAGCCGTCCGCCGCCCTGATTTCGGGGCTGGCCGCGACGGAATCGCCTGTCGTGCCCAAACACATTTACGAGAAGCTGAAGCCGGCCGACGATCCGTCCTTCGAGCAGATCATCGGCAGCGGGCCGTTCGTGCTGAAGGAATGGGTAAAGGGCAGCCACATCCTCGTCGAAAAGAATCCGACCTATTGGGATGCGCCTAAACCCTATCTCGACCGGATCATTTTCCGCTTCATCACCGATCCGGGCGCGCGCGCCGCGGCGCTCGAAACGGGCGAGGTCGACATCGGACCGAACCCGGTGGCCTTCGCCGATCTGGAGCGTTTCAAGGCGCTGCCGCAATTCGTCGTCGACAGCACGGTCTTCGCCTATAGCGGCCCGCTGCACCAACTGATCATCAACCTCGAAAACCCGATCCTGAAGGAGAAAAAAGTCCGCCAGGCAATCGCACATGCGATCGATCTCGATGCGGTCAACGCCATCGTGTTCTACGGCTATGGCCAAGTGTCGCCGACACCGATCAGCGTCGTCAACAAGAAGTATTTCGATCCCGACGTGAAGGCCGCGACCGTCGATACGGCGCTGTCGGAAAAACTGTTAGACGAGGCCGGTTTCAAGCGAGGAGCGGACGGCATCCGCTTCAAGCTAAGGCTCACCAACAATCCCTACAATCCGTGGGGCTATGCCGACTTCCTCAAGCAGGCGCTGGCCAAGATCGGTATCGACGCCGAGATCCAGAAGTTCGACTTCGGCACCTATGTCAAAACCATCTACACCGACCGCACTTGGGACCTGTCGACCGAATCTTGCGGCAACATCTTCGACCCGAGCGCCGGGGCGCAGCGGCTCTACTGGTCAAAGAACATCAAGAAAGGGCTGCCGTTCTCCAACGGCGCGCATTATGAGAACCCGGAGGTTGACCGGTTGCTGGAAGCCGCATCGGTCGAGCTAGACGAGGCCAAGCGCAAGCAGCTCTTCTTCAAGTTCCAGGAGATCATCGCCGACGAGTTGCCGATCATCAATCTGATCGCGCCACCGACCATCATCATCGCCCGCAAAACCGTCAAGAACTACGCGCCTGGCGCCGAAGGCCTGTCAGCGAATTTCGCCGACGCCTATCTCGACCCGAACGCCTAAATCTGCCGGGCAATCATGAGAGAAGGGCCGCATAGAGCTGCGGCCGTTTTCGTTTCTTCCATTTCGCAAAGCTGGTAACTTCAGGCCAAAGCACGCAGCCTTGGGCTGGCGCCGACCAGAAGGCCGGCAAGGGCTATGGCCTGCGCCAGTTGTTCGCCGATCGAGCTCGATTCCCAGGCGACGCCGCGCAGCGGATGGCCGATGGCGAACAGATTGCCATGGGTCTCGCCATCACGGGAAATCACCTGGCAGTCATGCGTCGCGTCGATGCCGAAGCCGGTCGCATGCGGCCTGACGATGCCGTTCTCGAGCAGGTTCTGGACGAATGGATCGGCGATCCGCCGCCAATCATGCTCCTGATGGCCGCGGCAGTTGACGACGCCGTCGAAGCGCAGCCGTTCGACCGCGCCGGTATCACGCCAGCGGATTTCAGCGACGATGCCATTTGCCTGCGGATGGAGTGCCAGCACCCGTCCCGCTCGACCCGTCCAACGGCCTTGGCTTCGCGCCAGTGCCACGCGCTCAAAGCTCGGTGGCGCCGCGCGGTGCGCGGTGACATCCCAGAAGGCGCGCAGATGGCGTGCGAACTTCAAGCGCTCCTTGTCGGTGGCGCCTTGCCACAAGGCCAGGATCCACGGCCGGATCGTCAGCGGCAGCCCTTGCCAGTCCAGGCCGGTGGGTTCGATTGCCCGGCGTTCGGCCTTGACCAGTGCGAGAAGCGCCCTGGTGGTTTTCGGCAGCGGCCGCCCGGCGAGGAAATCGCGCCACGCTTCCACGTTGCGCCGAGGTTCGACGATCTGTCCGCGCCGCGACACGACGCGATAACCGCCCTTGAAGCCGCGCGCTTCCATGCTGGCGACGACGTCGACCATGCTGAGGCTGGAGCCGATCAGCAGCAGTTCCTTGCTGCCAGCGAGCCGATCGAGCGCCGCCGAATCCCAGGGATTGGCGACATAACGGGGATCGCCGACGACGGCTGCTTCCGTGGTGGACGGCTGGCTCTGGAACACCCCGGTTGCCAGTACCGCCTCATCCGCCAGCAATTGCTGGCTATCGCTGGTGCCGACGCATACCCCGGACGGACCCGTCAGCATGTCGACGGCGGATGCCTTGATGTGGCGCAGCGAAGAACGCGGATCTGCTTCTCTGATCGCTCTCGTCAGTTCCGACAGGACATAGCTGCCGAACAGCCAGCGCGGCGGGCTTGAGTCCGGGACATCCTCGGGCGGTGTCCAGCCGTGCTCCGGCCCATTCGCCATAAGCCAGCGAACGAGGTGATCGGGATCGTCCGGATGCAGCGAGAAGATGCGCGCCGCGCCGTTGACGAGGTGTTGTGGATCGACGGTGCTATAGGCGACGCCGCGACCAAGCTCGGCCCGGCGCTCGATGATGGTGATTGCCAGCGGCTCAGTTGAACGGTCGAGCAGCTTGATCGCGGTAACCGCGCCGGCAAAGCCGCCGCCAACGATGATGATTGAACGAGGGATCGAGCGTAGCGGGGAGGAAGGGGTATGAAGCATCAAGAACCTTTGCGACGCCGGTGGTCGTGGCTCCAGCCCATCGCCCCGGCAACGATCATCGTGCTTTCCCGTAACCCGATGTCAAAAAACAATAATTGCCAGCTGGCGAAAGGCATTCTTTCACTCAGCGGGTTTGGCAGGCGCTAGATAGGAACGCCCTTTGCGACCAGCCCGAGAACCGCTGATGACTGAAAATCGAAAGATAAGGCTTGGAGCCTTTGTTCGCGGACCGGGCCATCATGTCGCTGCCTGGCGCCATCCCGATGTGCCTGCCAATCCGGGCCTGAGCTTCCAGCACTATGCGGACGCCGCGCGCACTGCCGAGCGTGGCCTGTTCGACATGGTGTTTCTGGCCGACAGCCTCAGCGCGCGCAATGGCGAGCAGCCGATCGAGACCTTCGAGCGCACCGGCCATGTCGTGCATTTCGAGCCGCTGACGCTTTTGTCGGCGCTCTCGACCATCACGCAAGGGATCGGGCTCGTTGCGACCGCCTCGACCACCTATTGGGAGCCGTTCCACTTGGCGCGGCTGTTCGCTTCGATCGATCATCTCAGCGGCGGCAGGACAGGCTGGAATGTCGTCACCTCAGCCGATGCGCCGGCGGCGGCGAATTTCAGCCTCGACCAGCATCCCGTTCATGCCGACCGTTACGCCCGCGCCGAGGAATTCGTCGCTGTCGCGCAGAAGCTTTGGGACAGCTGGGACGACGATGCCTTCGTCGCCGACAAGGCTTCGGGGATCGCCATCGACCGGCGCGGCATCCACGCCCCGGACCATGTCGGCCGGCATTTCCGCGTCAAAGGGCCGCTCAACGTCGCCCGCCCGCCGCAGGGCCATCCCGTCATCGTTCAGGCCGGCTCTTCCGATGCCGGCCAGCAGCTGGCGGCGCAGACGGCGGAGGTGGTTTTCACCGCCCATCCGACCATCGAATCGGCCCGAGGTTTTTACAGCGAGCTGAAAGGCCGGTTGGGCTCCTTTGGTCGCTCTGCCGATTCTTTGAAGATCATGCCCGGTGTCTTCCCGGTCGTCGCGCCGACGCGCACGGACGCCGAGGACAAGTTCGATGCGATCCAGCGCCTGGTCGATCCTGTGGTTGGTGTGGCGCTGGTTTCAGGATTGCTCGGCGGTGTCGATCTTTCCGGCCATTCACTCGACGGACCGTTGCCGGAACTGGGCAGTTCCGATGCCGTGAAGAGCCGCCTGAAAGTCGTTTCCGAATTGGCCGCGAGCCGGAACCTGACCATCCGCCAATTGTATCTCGCCGTTGCCGGCGCGCGCGGCCATTTCCAGATCGTCGGCACGCCAAAGGATGTGGCCGACATGATGGAGGAGTGGTTCGCCGGTGGCGCGGCGGACGGCTTCAACGTCATGCCGCCGATCCTGCCGACGGGCCTCACCGATTTTGTCGACCTCGTCATTCCGGAGCTGCAGCGGCGGCGTCTGTTCCGGACTGCTTACGAAGGCGGGACGTTGCGCGAGAACCTCGGCCTTGCGCGTCCGATCCGTGGCGCCGCTGAACAGCAAGAGAGGAAAGCATCATGAGCGACAGGACGATCGATTCGAAAATGTTTCGCCAATGGCTGGCGGATGGCGAAGAACTGGCGGTACTAGACATTCGCGACAGCGCGACTGTCGGATACGCATCGCCGCTGTTCGCCACCAACCTGCCCGCGGCTCAGGTCGAGGCCGAGATCGACCGCTTCATCCCGCGCAAATCGGTGCGCACCGTGCTGGCGGACGACGGCAGCGGCGTTGCCGAGCAACTTGTCGAACGACTGGTGGGGTATGGCCGTACTCAGCTGTTTTCGCTGAACGGTGGAATTCCGGAATGGACGCAAAGCGGCGTTGAAGACCTGCCGACCTTCGATACGCCGGGCGTCGATTTTTCGCTGGCGATCCGCGACGAGAAGGGAACCCCGGTCGTCAGCGTTGAAGAGCTCGCGGTGCTCAGAGGCCGAGGCGCCGACGTGGTGGTGCTCGACAGCCGCACGGTGGCGGAGTTCGAAAAGGACCATGTGCCGGGCGCCATCAGCGTGCCGGGCGCCGAGCTGGTGCTACGCTTCGCCGACCTGGTGCGTTCACCGGAGACGAAGGTTGTCGTCTCCTGCGCCGGCCTGCCGCGCGCCATCATCGGGGCGCAGACACTGATCGATGCCGGCGTGCCCAACCGGGTCGCCTATCTGCACGACGGCACCAGGGCATGGCGCGAGGCCGGTCTTGCACTCGAAACCGGCAAGACCGCAATCTATGGTCCGGCAAGCGAGGATGCCAAGCGTTTCGCCGGGGAGCACATCGCAAAGCTTGCCGAAGGCGACAGCTTTCCCCGCATCAATGCGGCCACGGCCGCAAACTGGGCGAAGGACGAAACGCGGACGACCTACCTGCTTGACGTGCGCACGCCCGACGAGTTCGCCGAAGCGCATATTCCGGGGTCGATCGCGTCTGAGGGCGGGCAGTTGCTCGGTGTCGCCTATCGCACCATCGCCGTGCGCGGCGCCCGCGTCGTGCTGATCGACGATCTGCTCGGTGTCCGCGCGGCGACGACGGCGCATTGGCTGCAGCGGCGCGGCTTCGAGATCGCGATCCTCTTGTACGACTTCCAGTCGACCAGCCTGGTGGAAGCGGCGTAGGGCAGGAGCACTGTCAGGCGATTTTTTCGGGGGCCACTATTCGGCGGCTTCCGATTGGCGGCGACGGCCCGCCAGCACGTTCTTCTGCATCGCCGTCAGCGAAGACCGCACGGCTTTGGCGCCGTGCTCCAGCATCTTGGCCTCATACTCCGACAGCGCCTGGAGAAGCGGCTTGTCGCCGCGTTTGGCGGCCACCAGCTCTGGCACCAGCAGCCCGGCGTCGTAGATCGCGGTGTTGCCGCCAAGCGCGCGAAAATAGGTCATGGCGTGGATGGCATCGCCAAGCAGCGTCACCGGTTTCGTCGGCCAGGGATCGACAGGTTCGGAGCTGTGGACATGAAGCAGCGCCACCGTCGATGGGTCGGTGTAGCGGATGAGGTTGAGGATTTCCGGGTGCCAGTGGGCGATCTTCGAGATCAGCAGGTCAATCAGTTCTGAACCGGAGAGCTTTGCCAGCGCGTCGTCTGTGGCAAGTTCGTCCTTTTCATAGGCGGTGTTCCACCAGACATAGCTGGTGGTGTTGTTGAAATGGAAGCCGGAAAAATCCTTGTGGGTGGCGTCGTCCAGCCCGATCAGTCCATGCTTTCGGAATGCGTCGACATTGACCCTGTGGCTGGTGACCATAAGCCCATGACCTTCGGTTGGCCTGACGCCGGCATTGTAGTCGAGTAGCAGCGGCGAGATCTGGTGAAGGGCTGCGGCATGCAGCGTCATCTTGCCGGCCAGACGCCTGACGCCGGTGTCGAAGCTTCGCGCATGCGGCACCAGTTGCTGGCGCACCCGCGAGCGGGCGCCGTCGGCACCGACCAGCACGTCGGCATGGATTGCCGAGCCGTCCTCGAAATGCGCGACGACCGAACCATCCGGCTGCTCGTCGTAGCGAGAGAAGACCTTGCCATAGCGCATGATGCCGTCGAGGCCGGACAACAGCACCTGGCGCAGCGTGATACGGCTTACCGATTTTTCGATATGCGTGTCGTCGGCCTCGCCCGGCGCGTTGCCGCCGCCCCAGGCATCCTCGCCCAGAATGTTGAAATTCTCGTCGAGCAGGATGTTGCGATCCGGCGCCTGGCCGAGCGTGGCGACAAAAGCGTCGTAGAGTTCCGGCGGCAAATTGGCGATCAGGGAATCGATGCCGCGCTGGCGGATGCGCAGACGAAAACCCTGGACATAGTCGGTGCGGGCGCGGTCCTTCTCGAAGACCGCGACACTGATGCCGTTCTTCTTCAGGCCTTGCGCCAGTGTCAGGCCGCCGGGGCCTCCGCCGATGATGGCGACTTCGACATGTTCTGTTGTCATGGCGCTCAACCGACCGCCGCGAGCTTGGGCTTGCCCGCGGCAATAGCCGGCGTCTCGGCCAACTGCCGGGCGATATGGCGGCTGAGCGTCGCCTTGGCGGCGATCGTGCGGATAATGTGGTTCTGCGGTGCGTGGGAACGGGCGGTCAGCGCATCACGGTGGTGGCGCTCAAGCTGGAAATCTCTGTTAAGGCCTGGATTGCCGGCAAGCTCCAGCGCCAGCGAGGTGACGGCAACGGCATTGTCGATGACGACATGCCTGACCGTCATGCCGTCGGTGCCCACAGGCCGGCCGGCGTCGACATCTTCGGCGAGTGAACGCAGCAGCCGCGCGCTGCTCGCAAGCCGAACCTCTATGTCGCCCAGCCCTGACTGGATGTGCGGCACGGTCGACAGCGGCGCACCAAGACTTGCCGGCGCGTGCGTGCTGACAAAGGAGACCAGCCGGTCACGGGCAGCACGGGCGGCACCGTGGTAGACAGCGCCGATCAGCGAAAAGAAGAACGCCGTCGCGCTTTCCTCGCGCCTCAGCGGCTCGGATGCCGGCTGCGCCTCGGTGATGTCTTCGGCAGGAACCGCAACATTATCCAGAATGATGTCGTCGCTGGCCGTCGCCCGCATGCCGGCGGCGTTCCATGTCTTTTCGACGCGAAATCCAGGCGCGTCGGTCGGCACCAGGAATGAAGCCAGACGCGGCTGCGGCTCGTCGGTCAGCGCCAGCAAGTTCACCCATTTCAGAATAGGAATGCCGGTGACGTAGTTCTTGTGGCCGGATATCCGCCAGACGTTGCCGTCCCGCCGGGCAATGGTTTCGGGCGGCTTGCCATGAGCTGGCGAGCCGATCCGGGGCTCGGCCTGGGCGGCGTTGATCAGGGCAGGGCCAAGGCGCCCGGCCTCGACAATCCGCTGAACCAGATGGCGCGGCCATTTTCCGGATTTCCGCATCGCATACTGGCTGTTGTAGTGCATGGCCAGCACCAGCGCTGTCGACGGCTCGCCACGACCGATCTCGGCGATCACCGCCTGTGCTTCCGTCAGCCCGCCACCGAAGCCGCCATGTTCGCGCGCCGTGACCAGGCCAAGCAGCCCCGCCTGGTGAAGCCGGTCGAAATTGGCGAATGGGAATTCCCCGGTCGCGTCGTGATGCGCGGCGGTCAGCGCGAAGTCGTCGGCGAGGCCGGCCACTTTCTCGAGGAGTTGCGGAAACTCGGCAATTGTCGACATCATGACGTTGGCTTTCTCTCAGGCGGCGGCCCGAATGTTCACCAGATCGAGCGGCCGGCGATCGACCCAGTGCTCGACGTCGAAATCGCCGGCGAGGAAGCCCCAGTCGCGCAGGAAATCCTTGTAGTGGGAAACCGCTGCGACGAGCTCAGGCTGCAGTCCGAGGCCGAGATGCTTATGGACATCCGGGCCATTGGCGGCCAGCACCTGTTCCTCGGTGGCCCCGGCTTCGCGGGCAACAAAGCGCTGCGTCTCTTCCGGATGCGCCTCGGCCCAGGCACTGGCGCGCAGGATGGTCTCGATCAGTCGCGCGACCAGATCGGGGCGTTGTTCCGCCAGCAGTTCATCGACGGTCAGCACGCGCGGCGAACCGGAATTGATGCGGATGTTCGGGTCGGGGTGGAAGCCGAATTCCACGACCTGGATGGCGCCGATCAGATTGGCGACATTGATGCCGGCCGTGCCCTTGACATAGATGGCGTCGACCTCGCCGCGGATCAGGGCTGCGGCTTCCTCGCCATAGGGCTGCTTGCGCTTGAGGCCGAACAGCGACGGTCCTTCCTGGCCGTCGAGCACGCTGTCGGCCAGCGCTATGTCGACGATCTCGACGTCGCCATAGCCAAGGCCCTCGAGCGAGAGCGCCGAGACCAGTCCCTTCAACGCCGTCGCTCGCATGAAGTCGACGATTCCCTCGGGGCGCCGGGCGATGCCGAAGCGACGGCCTTTCAGGTCCTGGATTGTCCTGATGCCGGAACCGGGCAGGGCGATGATTGCCTGGAATTCGTCGGTCCAGGTGATGCCGACGAGACGCGTCTTGCGCCCTTCGGACCGCGCGCGGATCGGCGGCACGTTGCCGCCGTGGCGGAACGACCAGTCGAGCGTATGGTTGAAATGGCTCTGGCGGATGTCGCGATTGGGCGAATCGATGATCGACTTCAATTCGATCCCCTCCTTGCGAAAGGTCTCGTCGAGAAGCCCGAGCTGTGCGGCGAGCCCGACAGGCGTCGGCACCGGGCAGCGTGTGTACCAGATTTCGGAGATCGCAGTCGCGGTCATGATGGCTCCTTAGGTGTTGCGCAGGCCGGCCTGCTTCATCAGCGGCAGGATGTTCTCGCCGAAGAATTCGAGGTCAGGCTTGAAATCGAAGAAGGACAGCTGCAGGCCGTCAATGCCGGCGTCCTTCAACTTGACGAACTGGTCGACGATCTGTTCGGGCGTGCCGATGAGATAGATGTTGCCGCCGACCTTGGCGTAGGGATCGTCGCGGCCCTCGCGTCCTTTCCAGGCCTGGGCATCGCTGTTGAAGGTCTGGAAGCCTTTCGGCGTGCGGCTGTCGGCATGAGCGACGATCTCATCGGCGACCGCCCAGGCCTCCTTCTCGGTCGGCCTGCTGATGACCAGCGGGTTGAGCAGCGTGCGCACGGTGCGGCCGACGCCGAGGGCTGCGTCCTTCACCTTCTTCGTATGCGCCGGCAGCGCTTCCAGCGCGCTGGCGATGTCGGAGCCGGCCGGGCTGGTGACGAAGACGATGTCGGAATAGCGGCCGGCAAAGGAAATACCGGCGTCGGAGCCGGTGGCATTGACCAGGATCGGCCGGCCGTAATTCGGCTTGGGCGTGACGAAGCCGCCATTGAGCTTCCAGCTCGATTCTCCGGAGAATGAGAAATTCTCGTCGTCCTGCCACAGTCGCTGCAGCACTTCGACGAACTCGGCGGCGAGTTCATAGCGGCGGTCGTGCTCGATGCGGTTCCAGCCGAACATTTCATGTTCGACGGCGCGATGGCCGGTGACGACGTTGATGCCCCAGCGGCCGCCGGAGATGTGGTCGAGCGTGGCGCCGAATTTCGCCAGATGCAGCGGATGCCAGGGACCGTAGAGAACATGCATGGTCGAGATCAGCATGATCTTCTTGGTGATCGCGGCCATGGCCGCGACGGAGACGAAACTGTCCAGCGCCTGGCCGTTGAAGACACCGCCATAACCGCCCTTGGGCAGCCACTGGCTGAGCGCGAAGACGAGGTCGAAGCCAAGCTCCTCGGCCTTCAACGTCAGGTCGCGATTGTAGTCGAAGCGCCAGTCGGTCGAGCGCGGCAAGGTCGAGTTGGTCCAGCCACCGGCCTGGATCGGCAAGAATAGCCCGAGCAGCACCGGCTGCTGAAGCGCTTTCGACAGCGGGCTGTCCGGATAGTCGGTCGGCGCCTTGAAGAAGGGCGTGCCGACGATGGAACCAGGCTTGTGGGCGAGCGTCATGGCGAACTTTCTCGGGTGGAGGAAGGGAACCCGTGCGAAGGACCGCGCACGGGTCAGGCTCAGGCGACGATATGGGCGGTTGCGAGGGAGCCGGCATTGCCCTCGGCGCCCACCGTGTGACCGGCTATGCGCCTGTTGTAGAGGGTGATTTCCGGTTGGCTGACGATGCCGATATCGGGCAGGTCCTCGACAAGGATCTGCTGGATCGCGGCCCATTGCTCGAAGCGCTTTTCGTGGTCGACCTCGACGGCGGCCGCTTCAAGAAGTTCGTCGACCTTGGCATTGCTGTATTTCGAACCGTTGGAGAACGGCACGCCGGGTTTGAAATTTTTCGACCAGTAGAGGCGCTGTACGCCTACCGTCGGGTCGAACAGATTGCTCATGCCGTTGAAGGTGAAGTCGAAGTCGCGGTCGGTGTAGATGCGCTTGGTGTAGGTGGCGAAATCCTGGCTGCGCACGGTGACCTCGATCCCGACCGCGGCCAATGCCTGCTTGATGTAATCGGCGCCGCGCTTGTAGGTTTCGCCGCTCGGGACATAGTCGTGGACAAGCTTGAGCCGGGTACCGTTGGCGTCGCGCGGCAAGCCTGCTTCATCGAGCAGTTTATCGGCGGCGGCCGTGTCGACCGGATAGGTCTTCAGGTCGGCGACGAACCACTTCTTCAGATTGGGGTTGATCGGGCCTGGAATGGTTTCGCCATAGCCATAGTTGATCGTCTCGCGGATGACGTTGCGGTCGATGACATGGGCGAAGGCACGGCGGACGCGAACATCCTGGAAATAGGCTTTCTCCAGGTTGAATTCGACCCGGCTGATGCCATTGGAATATTGGTAGCCCTGCTTCTCGAAGCCGATATGCGGCAGCGTCTCAAAACGCTGCAAATCGCTGTACGGAATCGGCGTTGCCGGCGCCAGATCGATCTCGCCGGTCTCCAGCGCCAGCGCGCGCGCCGAAGCGTCCGGGATGAAGCGCACGATCAACCGGTCGAGATAGGGGCGCGGTGCGTCCCAGTAGTCAGGATTGCGTTCGTAAACGATGTGGCTGCCGCGCACCCATTCTTTGAAGACGAACGGGCCGGTGCCGACCGGAGCGACGTTGACCGGATTTTCGGCTGCCTTTGTGCCGTCATAGAGGTGCTTCGGCACGATTGGCGTTTCGGCCGCAGCCAGGGCCGTGATCAAGTAAGGCGCCGGCCTCGACAGAACCAGCGCTACGGTCAGCGGATCCGGCGTCTGGATGTCTACAAGGTTGAGGAAGGTGTTGCGGCCGCGCGGATGAACCTCTCTGATCGTGGTGATCGAATAGGCGACGTCGGCGGCGGTGAACGGCTGGCCATCATGCCACTTCACGCCTTCGCGCAGCTTGAAGGTGTATTGCAGCCCATCGCCACTGACTGACCATTGTCTGGCCAGGGATGGGCGCGGCGTGAGATCGAAATCATAGGTCAGCAGGCCCTCGGTGGTCTTTGCCGAGACGTAGACCGAATTGAATGCCGTGTGGGCGATGGTCGTCAGCACAGGCGGCTCAGCCGAGAGCACCAGCGTCGCCGTTCCACCCTGTTTCGGCTCGGCGGCGTAGGCGCTGCGCGATGCAGGCAACAGGGTCGCTCCGAGCGCGGCCGCCGAGATGCCGAGGAACCTGCGGCGGTTCGGACTGAGGAAATGAGACATAGCGTCCTGGTCCTTTTTTGCTGCCGGACCCGATCGGCCGATCGTCGGCCGCCAGGCTAAAAATCCGTCGTTCCAAGAGCGGGCCCGTTTGCGAAAAGATTTGGCCGACCTGCTCCCGCGCTTAAGATTTCATACTTCAAACAGCTAAGTTTGTAGTATGAAATAAAATTCTATTCTGCAATGAAGCCATTTGCAGGATAAAATTTCTTAAATCAGGTTTGACAATGTCTATAAATCTTGTCAACTAAAAAGCGCGGAACTTTCCGGGAAACAGCAAACCCGCATCGTCAGCCACAGCCGGGATAGCGAAAACGATGTCGACCCTGACGCGCATTGGCAGAACCTTCCGGCGCACCGCCATCCAGGCGGTGCCGACCGTTCTGGGCATCGTCATCCTGAACTTCTTCCTGCTGCAGCTCGCGCCCGGCGATGCCGCCGATGTCATGGCCGGCGAGGCTGGCTCGGCCACTGTCGAAACGATGGCGGCGCTTCGCCAGCGCTTCGGGCTCGACAATCCGCTTCTCGTCCAGCTGTTCAACTATCTCTACAATCTGGCGCATTTCAGCCTCGGCTTTTCGCCGCGCTACGGCATGCCGGTCGCCGACCTGATCGGCCAGCGGCTGCCCGGCACGCTAGTGCTGATGGCGGTGGCTCTGGCCGTCGCCATTGTGCTCGGCCTCGCCCTTGGATCGGTGATGGCGGTGTTTGCCGGGCGCCTGCCGGATCGTGTGCTCTCCGTTATTTCGCTGCTGTTCTATTCAATCCCGGGTTTCTGGATCGGCTTGATGCTGATCGTGCTGTTTTCGGTCAAGCTCGGCTGGCTGCCGAGCGGCGGCTCGGGAACCATCGGCAGCAACCTGACCGGCCTTGCCGGGCTCTGGGACAGGGCGCGCTACATGATCCTGCCGGCACTGTCGCTGGCGCTGTTCTACGTGGCGATCTATGCGCGGCTGACACGAGCGGCGATGCTGGAGGTCCAGTCGCAGGACTACGTGCGCACCGCCGCAGCCAAGGGCCTGCCGCCGGCCATCATCACCATTCGCCATGTCCTGCGCAACGCGCTGATCCCCATTACCACCATGGCCGGCATGCATGTCGGCGGCATGCTCGGCGGCGCCGTGGTTGTCGAGACTGTCTATTCCTGGCCCGGCCTCGGGCGTCTCGCCTTCGAAGCGGTCATGGGCCGCGATTTCACCGTGCTGCTCGGCATCCTTCTGTTGTCGTCGCTGCTGGTGATCATCGCCAACGCGACCGTCGATCTTCTGCACGCCTGGCTCGATCCCCGCATCGGAGTACGCTGATGGCTTCCACCGATTTCGCCGCGGGCGATGCCCGTTCCCGCCGTCTCCATGCCGATGCCCGCGGGCCCGCGGCACCGCCTGAACCCGAGGCAAAGAGTTGGAGCAATCTCCACGCGCCCGACGCACGCTCCGCTTCGGCAGCGTCGGTGCCGATAGCCGCTGGCGGGCGTGCGCTGAAGGTTTTCCTGCGCAATCCCAACGCCATGTTCGGCGTTGTGTTCCTGTCACTGGTCGTGCTGGCCGCACTGCTGGCACCAGTCCTCTATCCGGCCGATCCGCTATCGATGGTGGCGCGGCCCTTCCTGTGGCCGGGCCAGAACCCAGCCTTCCCACTGGGCACGGACTCCATGGGCCGCGATGTGCTTTCGGGCATTCTGCATGGCGCACGGATTTCGCTGTTCGTCGGCCTGGTGGCGACCGCGCTCGGCCTCAGCTTCGGCATCCTGGTCGGCGCCGCCGCCGGCTACTTCGGCGGCTGGATCGACGACCTGCTGGTGCGCCTGATCGAGATCTTTCAGACCATACCGAGCTTCGTGCTGCTGGTCGTCATGGTGGCGATCGCGCAGCCGACCGCGCCTGTCGTGACAGTGGCGATCGCCGTCATCACCTGGCCGACGGTGGCGCGGTTGACCCGCGCCGAGTTCCGGGCCATCCGCGAGAAGGATTTCGTCATGGCCGCCCGCAGCCTCGGCTACGGCCATGTCCGCATTATCTTCCGCGAGATCCTGCCCAATGCGCTGCCGCCGTTGATCGTGACCTCGTCGGTGATGGTGGCGACCGCGATCCTGATGGAATCGGCGCTGTCCTTCATGGGCCTCGGCGATCCCAACGTCGTCAGCTGGGGCTCGATGATCGGAGCGGGCAGGGAATTGATCCGCACCGCTTGGTATCTGACAGCGCTTCCGGGACTGGCGATCGTCTTTACCGTGCTGGCGCTGAACCTGATCGGTGACGGCCTCAACGACGCGCTCAACCCGCGCTTCTCACAGGAGCGATAGAGATGGCGGCTCCTTTGCTCAGGATCGACAATCTGACGGTTCGCTTCCCGACCGCCGAGCCGGTCAGCCGGCTGAGCTTCGAGGTCGGTGAGGGCGAGACGCTGGCGATCGTTGGTGAATCAGGCTCCGGCAAGTCGCTGACCGCGCTCGCCCTGATGCAGCTTCTGCCGCGCTCGGCGAAAATACCCAATGGCAGGATCGAATTCGCCGGCAAGGATCTGCTTGGTCTCGACCAGAAGGCTATGCGGAGCCTGCGCGGACGCGAGATCGCCATGATCTTCCAGGAGCCGATGACGTCGCTCAATCCGGTGCTGACCATCGGCCGGCAGATCACCGAGGTGCTGACGCTGCACGAAGGCATACGCGGCAAGGCAGCGCGGAACCGTGCCATCGAGCTTCTCAATCTGGTTCGCATTCCCGATCCGCAGCGGCGCATCGATGACTATCCGCACCAGCTTTCCGGCGGCATGCGCCAGCGCATCATGATTGCCATCGCCGTCGCCTGCCGGCCGCGCCTGCTGATTGCCGACGAACCGACGACGGCGCTCGACGTGACCATCCAGGCGCAGGTGCTCGACCTGCTCGATACGCTGCGCCGCGAACTGTCGATGGCTGTCATGCTCATCACCCACGATCTTGGTGTCGTGGCACAATGGGCCGACAAGGTCGTCGTCATGTATGCCGGCCGCAAGGTTGAACAGGCGCTGCCGGACGCACTGTTCAGAACACCCCTTCACCCCTATACGCGCGGCCTGCTGGCGGCGTCGCCGCGGCTGAAGACCAATCTCCACTACCGCGACGCCAGGCTGACGGAGATTCCCGGCAGTATCGTCTCGGCCGCCGGCGAAAAGGGCTGCCCGTTCCGCCCGCGCTGCGCGGTGGCGCGCGACAGCTGCGCCCATTTCGTACCCGACCTCGTCGAGGTGAGCGAGGATCGTCTAGTCGCCTGCCCCTACAGCTTCATTCCGGAGGTTGCGCATGGCGCTGCTCTCGGTCTCTGACCTTTCCACCCATTTCCACGCCCAGGGCGGCACGCTGCGCGCCGTCGATGGCGTATCCCTCGAAGTCGGACGCGGCGAGACGGTTGGTCTCGTCGGCGAAAGCGGTTGCGGAAAATCGACGCTAGGCAAGACCATCATGCGGCTGGTCGACCCGACTAGCGGCAGGATCGAGTTCAACGGCACCGACATCACCGTTCTCGACACGCGCCGGCTGAAGGCGGCGCGCCGTAATATCCAGATGATCTTCCAGGATCCGTTCGCATCGCTCAATCCGCGCCACACGATCGGCGACATCCTGACAGCACCACTGAAGGTCCATGGCATCGGCAACACGGCCGAGCGGCGCACCATCGTCGAGGACATCATCGAGCGTGTCGGTCTGCCGAGGGATTCGCTTGGCCGCTACCCGCATGAATTTTCCGGCGGGCAACGCCAGCGCATCGGCATCGCCCGGGCGCTGATCCTCAATCCGGAACTGGTTGTGTGCGACGAGCCGGTGTCGGCGCTCGACCTTTCGATCCAGGCGCAGATTCTGAACCTGCTGGTCGACATGAAACGTCAGCTCGGCCTGTCCTATCTCTTCATTTCGCACGATCTATCAGTCGTTCGCTATTTCGCCGACCGGGTGCTGGTGATGTATCTCGGACGCATTGTCGAAAGCGCCGACAATGCGGCGCTGTGGACCTCGCCAAAGCATCCCTACACGCGCGCGCTGATGGATGCCGTGCCGGACCCGGCGCGCCGACGTCAGGCCGCGCCGATCCATGGCGATCTGCCAAGCCCGCAGAACATCCCCAGCGGCTGCCGTTTCCATACCCGCTGCCCGCTGGCGACCGATCTGTGCCGTTCGCAGGAACCGGCGTTCCGAGCGATCGCGCCGGGACACCATGTCGCCTGCCACTACGCCGAACCAACCATCAACTGAAATTCAACGGAGCAGAAAAATGTCCGACTACCGCTATCTTGGCCGCAGCGCCCTGAAGGTTTCGCCGCTCAGCCTGGGCACGATGATGTTCGGCGGGCCGACCGAGGAGACGGTCGCGCATCGCATCATCGACAAGGCGCGCGAGCAAGGCATCAACTTCATCGACACCGCCGACGTCTACCACAACGGCAAGTCCGAGGAAGTCGTCGGTCGCGGTATCAAGGTGACGCGCGATCATTGGGTCGTGGCGACCAAGTTCGTCAACTCGCATGACAAGGGGCCTAATCTCGGCGGCCATTCGCGCAAATGGGTGATCCAGACGGTCGAGAACAGCCTGCGGCGCCTGGGAACAGACTATATCGACCTGTTCTACTTCCACCGCGCCGTCTTCGATGCGCCGCTGGAAGAGCCGGTGCGGGCGATCGCCGACCTGATCCGCCAGGGCAAGCTGCGCTATTTCGGCGTCTCCAACTTTCGTGGCTGGCGCATCGCCGAAGTCGCGCATCTGGCCGATGAACTCGGCATCGACCGGCCGGTAGCCAGCCAGCCGCTCTATAACATCGTCAACCGCACCGCCGAGGCCGAACAGCTGCCGGCGGCCGCCTACTACGGTCTTGGCGTCG